>NZ_JAIUIQ010000008.1:0-198191 GCF_020165735.1 Mesorhizobium sp. B283B1A | reverse complement strand
CCCCCGCCTTCGCCCCCGCCTCCGACCGCGGCCACATCCTGCTTCTCCCGACCGGCTACTATCTGGCCGGCGGCGCTTTCGCCGTGGCCGTCAGCTTCCTCGTGCTGGCCCTGCTGCCGCCCGTGGCTCTCGACAAATTCTGGCGTCGGCGCTTGCAACTCTTCACCGTCAGCGACGGCGCGCGCACCGCCGTCAGCCTGATATCTTTTGCCGGCTTTGCAATTCTCATCGCCGCCGGCCTGTTCGGCAGCCGCGACCCGCTCTCCAATCCGCTGCCGCTGCTGGTCTGGACGCTGATGTGGGCCGGCCTCACGCTGCTGCAGGGCGTGTTCGGCGACCTCTGGTCATGGCTCAATCCCTGGTACGGGCCTTGGCGTCTGATCTCAGGTCTCTTGCGCGCGGGCGATGAAGGGATACTGCGGCTTCCCCGATGGCTCGGCTGTTGGCCAGCGTTCATCCTGTTTTTCGCTTTTGCCTGGTTCGAACTCATCGATCCTGCACCCGACGATCCCGCGCGGCTTGCCGTTGCCGCCGGCGTCTATTGGCTGCTCACCTTCCTGGCCATGCTGGCATTCGGCTATCGAGGGTGGAGCCGCGGCGGCGAATTCCTGACGGTCTTCTTTTCGATGGTGGCGCATTTCGCGCCCGTCGAGCGCAACGACGCTGGCCGGCTCGTGCTCTGCTGGCCGGGCGCCAAGCTGCTTGCCGCCGAACCGTTGCCGCCCAGCGGCATCGCCTTCCTGCTGCTTGCGCTGTCGTCGGTGTCCTTCGACGGCCTGTCCAAAACCTTCTTCTGGCTTGGCCTGTTCGGCGTCAACCCGCTCGAATTCCCCGGCCGCACCGCCGTGATCGGCAGCAGCACTTTAGGGCTCGTCCTGACGTTCCTGCTGCTGGCGGCGGTTTTTCTTCTTGCCGCCTGGCTCGGCCAGCGACTTGCCGGTCGCGATCGGCCATTTGGCCAGGCGGCGGGCCTGTTGGTCTGGTCGATCGTGCCGATCGCGCTCGCCTATCATGTCGCGCACTACCTGACGGCACTGCTGGTCGACGGCCAGTATGCGTTGGCCGCCCTGTCCGATCCGTTCGCGCTGGGCTGGAATCTGTTCGGCACCGCCGACATGCAGGTCGAGGCCGGCATCGTCGCCGGCGCCGGCTCAGCCTGGTGGCTGTGGAACATCCAGGCCGGCGCCATCATCCTTGGCCATGTACTCGCCGTCCTCGTCGCGCACGGGCTTGCCTGGCGTCTGCATCCGCAGCCTGCCCGCGCCGCGCTCAGCCAGTTTCCGCTCACGCTGCTGATGATCGCCTACACCGTCTTCGGCCTCTGGCTGCTTGCCACGCCGACAGTTGGATGAGAAAAGAGCGGCCCCGATGTCGTCGGGGAAAGCTCGCTTGCTACATCAGGGCTTTGGTGATTTAGTTTGTACACATGCAATTTCGGCCCTCCGATAGGGCGGCCCGCCGCGCTACAGCCATTGGTCAAAACTCAAAAAACAGGGGAACTGCCGTGACTGACAAGAATGGGTTTTTCGATCTCTCCAAAACCACGCTCTCTCGCCGCACGGCGCTGAAGGGTCTCGCCGCCGGCGCCGGCTTGACGCTCGCTCCCGGCTTCGTGCGCTACAGCCAGGCGCAGAGTTCGGCACCGATCAAGATCGGCTTCCAATCGCACCGCACCGGCATCGGTGCCGCCTATGGCCGCTGGTACGAGAAGACCACCGCCGCCGCGGTGAAGGCGATCAACGCCGCCGGCGGCATCAACGGCCGCCAGGTCGAGGTCATCATCGAGGATGACGGCACCGATCCCGGCCGTGGCGCGGAGGTGGTCGGCAAATTCGCCACCCAGCATAAGACCGACATCGTCTTCGGCACGCTGTTCTCGCACGTCGTCATCGGCTCGGCGCCCGCCGCCGGCGAAAACAAGATGCCCTATTTCGTCGTCAGCGAAGGCCACCACGTCGCATCGACGAAGCTCAACCGCTATGTCTTCCAGCCCGGCATCACCGATGTGAAGAGCCAGATTCAGTCGATGGCGCCGTGGATCGCGGCCAATGCCGGCAAGAAGGTGACGCAGATATTCCCCGATTTCGCGTTCGGCTACGACCATCGCGACTACCTGCCGCCGGCGCTGAAGGCGCAAGGCGCCGAAGTCATCGCGCAGATCGCCATCCCGCCGACGGAATCGTCCTTCACCAAATATTTCCCGCAGATCCCGGCCGAGACCGAAGTGATCTACCACGTCATGGTCGGCCCGGCAGTGCTCACCTTCGTCAAGGAACTCGGCGAATTCTACGGCTCCAACCGGCCGCAGCTGTTCGGCTTCATCGATTCGCTCGAGGCCACCGACATCAACAGCCCCGGCCTGGAATTCCTCGACGGCAGCCATTTCTGGGAAGGCTCGCCGCGCTACGCGCAGCCCGACGACAGCGAAGCGCAGAAGGCCTATCGCGCCGCTGTCGGCATCGACGACAATGGGGCGGCCGTCGGCGATCCCAAGGACGTCTCCACCGCCGCGCACATGTTCGGCTGCTGGGAGACGCTCTATGTCGTCAAGAAGGCAATGGAGGACGCCGGCTACAAGGGACCGGAGGACCGCGACAAGCTGGTCGAGGCAACCGAGGCGCTGACCGCCTTCGCCGAAGGCCCGGAGCACCCGCAAGGGCCGAAAACCTTCAACGGCAAGATCCATCAGTGTTTCGGCATCCAGAACATCTCCAAGGTCGAAGGCGGCAAGCTCAAGGTGGTCCACAAGACCAAGATCGAGGACGGGCTTTACGAGGCCGAGGGGGATTATACGACGCAGGCGCTGTAGACCCAGCTTTGCCTGTAAGCGTGAGCGCCAAGGCACCCCCCTCTGGCCTGCCGGCCATCTCCCCCGCAAGGAGGGAGATTGGCTGTGTCCACCGGATTCGCCAATCGCCAAGGTCAGTAGGTGGCCGCCTTCGCGGAAACTGCCAATCTCCCCCCTTGCGGGGGAGATGCCCGGCAGGGCAGAGGGGGGTGCCTCGCGCATCCGCTGGTGCATAATCCATGCACTTCGGACCCCACCTCCTCCTCGCCGCCCTCGAAGGCCTCGTCACCTCCGCCGTGCTGGCGCTGACCGCGCTTGGGCTGTCGCTGGTGTTCGGAGTCATGCGTATCGTCAATGTCGCGCATGGCGAGTTCTTCATGCTGGGCGCGGTGCTCGCCTGGGCGATCTCGACCGCGATCGGCGGCCATCCGGCGCTCGGTTTCCTGGCGGCACTGGTGATCGCGCCGCTGATCGTCGGCGCCATCGCGCTCATCGCCGAGCGGTTGGTGCTGCGCCGGCTCAACTACAATCCGGAAGCCACGATCGTTGCCACCATCGGCATGCTCTACATCATCCAGCAGCTCGCGCTGACCTTCTACGGTCCGGAGGCGCGGCCGGTGGAGCCGCCCTTCAACTACCGCATCCTTTTGCCGTGGTTCGGCTATTCCGGCTACAAGCTGTCTGTCGTCGCCGCTTCCGCGCTCTTGCTGATCGCGACCTGGCTGATGCTGACGCGCACCAAGGCCGGCCTCGTCATGCGCGCCACGCAGTATGACAGCGAGACGGCGCAAGCCTTCGGCATTCCTGTCGGCCGCGTCTATGGCGGCGTCTTCGCGCTCGGCGCCATGCTGGCGGCCATCGCCGCGGTGCTGATCGTGCCGATCAGCCAGGCGCACTACCTGATGGGACAGGATCCGCTGCTGCTGTCCTTCATCGTCGTCATCATCGGCGGCCTCGGCTCGTTGCGCGGCACGGTCGTCGCCGCCGTGCTGATCGGCATGTCGGACGGCATCATCTCGATGTTCTTCTCGCCGACGCTGGCCAAGATCATCGCCACGCTGCTGGTCGCCATGGTGCTGGTGTTCCGGCCGCAGGGCTTGTTCGGGACGGCCTCGCGATGAGTGAAGCTTCGCCGGCAAAAGCCTACGCGCTCCACCTCGGCGTCATCGCACTGCTGTTCGTGCTGAGCTTCGTGCTGCCCGACTACTATCACGGCCTGCTCGCCCGCATCCTGGTGCTGGCGGTGTTCGCCATGGGCTACAATTTGCTGTTCGGCTATGTCGGCCTGCTCAGCCTCGGCCATGCGATGTTCTTCAGCGCCGGTCTCTATGGCGCCGGCTTGGCCATCATCCAGCTCGGCTGGAACGTGCCGCTGGCCTTCGCCGTCGGAGTTGCCTGCGGCGCCGTGCTGGCGCTGGCGATCGGCCTCTTGGCGCTGCGCACCACCGGCGTCGCCTTCATGATCGTCACCATGATGTTCGCGCAGGTGTTTTATCTGCTCATCCTCTACTTCGCCGTGTGGACCGGGGGCGACCAGGGCCAGGTCGTGCCGCAGCCGGCACGCGTGCTCGATCTCGGTGCGACCTCGCTCGACCTCACCAATCCGACGGTGCGCTACATGAGTGCGCTGACGCTGTTCTCGCTCGTGCTCATGATCACGCTGGCCATCGTCCGATCCCGCCATGGCCGCGTGCTCATCGCCATCCGCGAGAACGAGGAGCGGACGAAGATGCTGGGCTACGACACCTTTTCCAACAAGCTCGCCGCCGTCGTCGTCTCCGGCGCGATCTGTGCGGCGTCGGGCGCCGCCTACGCTCTGCTGTTCGGCTATATCGGCTCGAGCTTCGCCTCGGTGCAGTATTCGATCCTGCCGCTGCTGTGGGTGCTGCTCGGCGGCGCCGCCACGATGCTTGGACCGCTGATCGGCACGCTGTTCATGTACTATGTCATCGACATCACCAGCGGCTACACCTCGGCCTACCTGCTGATCGTCGGCATCGCGTTGATCCTGCTGGTGCTGTTCTTCCCGAAGGGCATTCTAGGCAGCATCCGCCAGCGCTGGCTCGGATGGCTGCCATGACGCCGCTTCTGACGACGAAAGGCCTGTCGCGCAGTTTTGGCGGTCTGCGTGCGGTCGACGGTGTCGATTTCACCCTGATGCCGGGCGAAATCCGCGCCGTGATCGGCCCCAACGGAGCGGGGAAAACCACCTTCGTCAGCCTGGTCAGCGGCCGCATCCAACCGACTTCCGGAGCGATCGTCTTCGATGGCACCGACATCACCGGTCTGCCGGCCTATGTCCGGGTCCGCCAGGGCATCGCCTACACGTTCCAGATCACCAGCGTCTTCGCCAATCTCAGCGCCTACGACAATGTCGCGCTGCCGGTGCAGCGCACGCTGAGCGACGGCCGCTCGAAGGGCGCCGTGCGTGCCGGGGTGATGTCGGCGCTCGAACGCACGGGACTGGCCGACCGCGCCCATATGCCGGCCGGGCAATTGTCCTATGGCCACCAGCGCCTGCTGGAAGTGGCGATGGGCCTGGCGCTGAAACCACGCCTGCTGATCCTCGACGAGCCGACGCAGGGGCTGGCCGACAGCGAGATCGACAATTTTATCGCGCTTGTGCGCGACATAGCCAACGGCGCCACGGTGCTCCTGATCGAGCACAACATGCCGGTCGTCATGCAGTTGGCGGACCGCATAACCGTCTTCAATGCCGGCAAGATCCTGGCCGAGGGCACGCCCGAGGCGATCCGCGAAAACGCCGCGGTGCAGGACGCCTATCTGGGGACGGCCCCATGATTGAAGCGAAGATGACGCAGACGGGCAAGACGGAAGCCTTGGCAATTTCGGGACTGGACTGTTTCTACGGCGAGGTCCAGGTGCTCTATGGTCTCGACCTCGTGCTAAACAAGGGCGAGGTGTTGTGCCTGTTCGGCCGCAACGGCGCCGGCAAGACGACGACGCTGAAGGCGATCATGGGCCTTGTGCCAGCCGGCGCCGGCTCGATCAAGCTCGGCGGACAGGAACTGACCGGCCTCCCGGCGCATGAGGTGCCGAAGGCCGGCGTCGCCTATGTGCCGCAGGGACGGCGGCTGTTCGCCGAGATGACGGTGGCCGAAAACATCGAGATCGGGCTGATGGCGCGCGGCAAGGGCAAGGACGTGCGGGAAAATGTCCTCGACCTTTTTCCGCTGCTTCGCCAGCGGCTGCGGCAGCGTTCCGGCACTCTGTCGGGCGGCGAACAGCAGATGCTGGCCATGGCGCGCGCGCTTTGCCTCGAACCGCAGGTGCTACTGCTCGACGAGCCGACCGAAGGGCTGATGCCGTCGATGATCGCCAAAATCCGCGAGACGGTGGCCAAGCTGCGCGACATGGGCGTCTCGACCATACTGGTCGAACAACGGGTCGACGCGGTGCTGTCGGTCGCCGACCGGGTCTCGTTCATCGAGAACGGACGCAACCGCGAAACCGTGGATGTCGAGGAACTACGCGCCGACCCGTCGGCGGTCAGGCGCTACGTGGGCGTCGGTTGATCAGCCGAAGAACAGAAAGCCCGCAACCAGAAACGTCGGGATCAGCACCAGGCCGGACCACAGCATGTAGCCGAAGAAGCCCGGCATCCTGACGCCACGATGCCGGGCGATGGCATAGACCATGAAGTTGGGCGCGTTGCCGATATAGGTGTTGGCGCCCATGAACACGGCGCCCGCCGAGATCGCGGCGAGCGTCGAGGCGAACTCGGTCATCAGATGCTGAGGATCGCCGCCGGCGAGTTCGAAGAACACCAGATAGGTCGGCGCATTGTCGAGGAAGGACGACAGCGCCCCGGTCAGCCAGAAATAGGCGAGGTCGTTGGGCTGGCCCGAAGGAGTGCTGACCAGCGACACCAGCGGCGCCAGCGCCCCCTCATGGCTTGCCCTGAGGATGGCGATGACCGGCACGATGCAGATGAAGATGCCGGCAAACAATTTCGCCACCTCCGCGATAGGCCCCCAGTTGAAGCCGTTCGCTTCGCGGTGGCTTTTGTAGGAGAGGGGGAGCGACAGCAGGGCCAGCGCCAGGATGATGGCGTCGCGCACCAGGTTCTGCAGCTCGAGACCGACGCCGAACACGGAGAAGCTGACTCCTGGCTTCCAGGCCGCCGACAAAAGGATCGCAGCGATGACGCCGGCCAGCAGCGGAAGGTTGGCCAGGCCGCGCAGGCGCACCTTCGTATCCGGCGTCGGATCCTTGATCTTGGGCGCGCCGGCCTCGCGCCTGTGCAGGATGATGTCGATGACCAGGAACATCGCCAGCACGACGAGGCCGACGAAAAGCGTCTCCCGGTAGAGATTGGTCGTTGTCCAGAAGAAATCGACACCGCGCAGGAAGCCGACGAACAGCGGCGGGTCGCCGAGCGGCGTCAGCGAGCCGCCGATGTTGGAAACCAGGAAAATGAAGAAGATGACGACATGGGCGTTGAACGGCCTGTTGTCGTTGGCGCGCAGGATCGGCCGGATCAGGATCATCGAGGCGCCGGTGGTGCCGATCACCGAGGCCAGGATTGCGCCGGCAAGCAGCAGCCCGGCATTGACCAGCGGCGTGCCATGGATGTTGCCGGCAAGCAGGATGCCGCCCGAGATCGTGTAGAGCGCGAACAGAAGGATGATGAACGACATGTATTCGGTGAGCAGCGCATGCAGCACCGCCTCGGTCGCCGAGGGGACGCCGAAGGCCAGCGCCAACGGCACGATCACCAGCGCCGCCCATAGGGCTGTGATCTTGCCGTAGTGATGCTCCCATGCATGGTGGAACAGCAGCGGACCGGTGGCGATCGACAGCAGCAGCCCGGCGAACGGCAGCGCCCACCACAGCGACATCGCGGCGCCGGGCAGGCCGTGTTCTTCTGCCGCGAAAGCCACGCCTGGAAACAGGAGCGCGACAGCGATCGCCGCACCTGCCATCTTGCCTATGGTGATCCGCAAAAAGCCCCCCGCTGCCCCACCGTTCAGTCCGACAACTGGTCTTCAAGCATCACGCCGGCGTCGCGCATGCGCTGCAGCATGGCATCAAGCGATCCGTTGAGATCGATGCCGCGGCAGGCGTCGAGCCGGACCGTGGTCTTGAAGCCATGGCTGACAGCGTCGAGCGCCGAAAAGCCGACGCAGAAATCGGTCGCCAGCCCGACCAGGGTCAGCGTGTCGATGCCGCGTTCCCTGAGATAGCCGGCGAGGCCGGTCGGCGTCGCATGATCGTTCTCGAAGAAGGCCGAGTAACTGTCGATGGCGGGGCGAAATCCCTTGCGGATGACAAGCTCGGCCTTGGTCCAGGCGAGGCCGGAGTGAAAGTCCGAGCCGAGGCTGCCCTGGATGCAATGGTCCGGCCACAAAGTCTGCTGCCCGTACGGCATCTCGATCACGGTGAAAGGCTGCGCGCCCGGATGGCTGGAGGCAAAGCTCGAATGGCCGGCGGGATGCCAGTCCTGCGTCAGCACGACATGGTCGGCATGCCGTATCATATCGTTGACCAGCGGCACGATCTCGTCGCCGCCGGCAACCGCCAGCGCGCCGCCGGGGCAAAAGTCGTTCTGCAGGTCGATGACAACAAGCGCTTCGTCGGCCATGGGGCTTTCCTCTTCCGTATGCAGGCTCCAGTGGAAAATGCCGCTGACGCGACCGGACGCAGAAACTTGACCAGATGGCCGCCTGCGTCAACCTCTGGAAGCATAACAAATGCGTGGTGGCGGAGCTGCCGCAAAACTCCGGCTTTGACAATTCCTGCCGGCTTGATATCATTTGCATACGAATGAATTTCCCGGCCCTGCGCTGGAAGGATCTTTCGAAGTACCAGCTCTGGAAGGCCTCTTTTCGGGAAGGCAAAGCGTGATCCGTTACGCGAAACCCACCACGGTCGACGAGGCGCTCGCTTTGCTTGGCGAGGGCGACTGGCGCATTCTGGCCGGCGGCACGGATTTCTATCCGGCACAGGGCAGCAAGCCGTTCCGCGACAATGTCCTCGACATAAACGGCCTGACGGCGCTGCGCGGCATCGCCGAGACCGGCAGCCATTGGGTTATCGGCGCGCGCACGACATGGACCGACATCATCCGCCACCCCTTGCCGCCGGCCTTCGATGCACTGAAACAGGCAGCGCGCGAGGTCGGTTCGGTGCAGATCCAGAACGTCGCCTCGGTCGCCGGCAATCTTTGCAACGCCTCGCCGGCCGCCGACGGCGTGCCGGGCCTGCTTGTCCTCGATGCCGAGGTCGAGCTGCGCTCGGCGGCGGCGACGCGCCGTCTGCCCTTGCCGGATTTCATTCTCGGCAACCGCCGCACGGCCCTGCAGCCGGGCGAAATGGTCACGGCCATCCGCGTGCCGAAGCCGGCGGGTACGTCGGCCTTCGTCAAGCTCGGCGCACGGCGTTACCTCGTCATTTCCATCGCCATGGTGGCGGCGCGCCTGGTCGTTGAGGCCGGCACGGTCACGGGCGCAGCGATAGCTGTCGGCTCGTGTTCGGCCGTCGCCAAGCGGCTTGCCGGTGTCGAGGCGGCATTGCGTGGGCGGGCAGTGGATGGCGGGCTCGCCGATGCGGTCCAATCCGCGCCAATGGCCGAGCTGTCGCCGATCGCCGATGTGCGCGGCAGTGCCGAGTACCGGCTCGACGCGGTGCGCGAAATCGTTGCCCGCGCCGTGCTGGCCGCCGCCGGACCGATGAACGACCACATGGTGGCAGCATGAGCCAGGTTCTGCCTGAAATGAACGAAGCTCTGCCCGGTCTGGGTGGTGTTCCGCTTGGCCTCGAACGCGCCGACATCGCCTTCGCGGTCAACGGCGCCGCCGTCTCGGTCAACGTGCCGCCGCTGCGCCGGCTGTCGCAGGTTTTGCGTGACGAATTGCAGCTGACCGGCACCAAGGTCGGCTGCGACGCCGGCGACTGCGGCGCCTGCACGGTGCTGGTCGACGGCGATCCCGTCTGCGCCTGCCTGATGTCGGCGGCCTCCGCCGCCGGGGCATCGGTGACAACGGTCGAAGGCCTCGCCAATGGCCGGCTGTCGGCGTTGCAGGCCTCATTCCTCGCCCATGGCGCGGCGCAATGCGGCATCTGCACTCCGGCGCTGCTGATCGCGGCGACGGCGCTCCTGGACAAAAAGGCGAGCCCAACCGAGATCGAAGTGCAGGACGCGCTCGGCGGCATTCTGTGTCGTTGCACCGGTTATCGGAAGATCATCGCGGCGGTGATGGATGCCTCCTTGCAGGCAGCAAGCCTCGATTTTCGTTTGCCTCAGTCCGGCCACGCCATTGGCTCCTCCCCCATCCGGCTCGATGGCGTGCCGAAAGTCACCGGGGCCGAGAAATTCGGCGGCGATGCCTTCCCCGCCGATGCGCTTGCCGTGCTGGTGGTCCGCTCGCCACATTATCACGCCAGCTTTGCCTTCGGCGATCTCGACGGCTGGGCGAAGGCGCACCCCGGCATCGTCGGCGTGTTCACGGCGGCCGATATTCCGGGAAAGAACTGTTTCGGCGTTATCGGCCCATTCGCCGACCAGCCGGCGCTGGCCGACGGGTTTGCGCGGCTTCGCGGCGAAGCGGTGGCGCTGGTCGCCGGCGAGCGCGAGGCGATGCTTGATCTCGATTTGTCGGATTTCCCGGTCCGCTGGACCGAACTGCCGCATTTTCTGCAACCTGGCGAGGCGCAGGCCGAAGGTGCTGCGCTGATCCATCAGGCGCGCCCGGCCAACCTGTTGACCAAGGGCTTCGTCGAGCGTGGCGATCCCGAGGCAGCGCTTGCCAGTGCCGCCGTCACGGTTTCCGGCGCGATCGACACGTCCTATGTCGAGCACGCCTATATCGAGCCGGAGGCCGGCCATGCCTATATGGACGGCGATACGCTTGTCGTCGTCGCCTGCACGCAGGCGCCGTACATGGACCGTGACGAGACGGCGAAGGTGCTCGGCCTTGCCGTCGACAAGGTACGCATCGTGCCGACGGCGACCGGCGGCGGTTTCGGCTCGAAACTCGATGTCTCGCTGCAGCCGCTGATCGGCCTGGTGGCGTTGAAGACCGGCCGGCCGGCAGCCCTTGCCTACACACGCAACGAATCGATGATTTCGACCACCAAGCGTCATCCCGCTGAGATGAAGGCGACCATCGGCGCCGATGCCGACGGCCATGTCACCGGCATGATTTTTTCAGGCGATTTCAACACCGGCGCCTATGCAAGTTGGGGCCCGACCGTCGCCAACCGCGTGCCGGTGCATGCCTCCGGCCCCTATGCGACGCCGAACTACCGCGCGGAAGGCAGAGCCATCCATACGCATGGGCCGATCTCCGGTGCCTTCCGCGGTTTCGGCGTGCCGCAGGCGACGATCATGCAGGAGACGCTTTATGACGAGCTGGCTGGCAAGCTCGGTATCGACCGACTCGATTTTCGCTTGAAGAACTGCCTTCGGAACGGATCCGAAACGGTTACGGGGCAGAGGCTGGAGTCCGGTGTCGGCATTGCCGAGTGCCTGGAGTCGCTCCGTCCGCATTGGGCACGTGCGACGGCGGATGCGGATGCCTTCAACAGCGCCAGCGTGGACAGAAAACGCGGCGTTGGCGTGGCTTCGTGCTGGTATGGCTGCGGTAACACCTCGCTGCCCAATCCCTCGACCATCAAGGTCGGCATCTCGCCATCGGGCGACGTCATCCTGCACCAGGGCGCCGTCGATATCGGCCAGGGTTCCAACACCGTCATCGCCCAGATCTGCGCCGATGCGCTTGGCCTGCCGCTGGACAAATTCCGGCTCAGAAGCGCCGATACGGGCATCAGCCCGGACGCTGGCAAGACGTCCGCGTCGCGCCAGACTTTCGTCACCGGAAAGGCGGCCGAGAAGGCAGGGCGGGCCTTGCGCGAAAAGATCCTGCGCTTTGCCAATGTTTCCGAAAAAGCCTCCATGCAGCTCAATGGCGTGGCAATCGTCATCCGCGAGGGCGAGGCCACGCGCCGTATCGATCTCGCCTCGCTCGAGGTGGATGGCGGTGGCTTCGTCTTCCGCGCCGAGGAGACCTACGATCCGCCGACGCTGCCGCTCGATGCCAAGGGCCAGGGCAAACCCTACGCCGTCTACGGCTATGGCGCGCAGATCGCCGAGCTCGAGGTCGACCTCAAGCTCGGCACCGTGAAGCTGATCAAGATCACCGCCGCGCACGATGTCGGCAAGGCGATCAACCCGCTGCTGGTCGAGGGCCAGATCGAAGGCGGTATCGCGCAAGGCATCGGCATGGCGCTGATGGAAGAATATATCCCGGGCCGCACCGAAAACCTGCACGACTATCTGATCCCGACCATTGGCGACGTGCCGCCGGTCGAGACCATCCTGGTCGAGGTTCCCGATCCCGAGGGGCCATTCGGCGCCAAGGGCCTGGGCGAACATGTGTTGATTCCGACGGCGCCGGCGATCCTCAACGCCATCCGCCACGCCACCGGCGTCCTGGTCACCAAGGTTCCGGCGACGCCGACGCGTATCCGCGCTGGCATCCGCGAACAAGATGGCATCCGTGAACAGGAGGCACGCCGATGAGCGAGCTTGCCGAGCGCTTCGAGACCCATGATCCCGGCGAGAAGCTGGTGGCGGAGAAGATCCGCTGCGATGCCTGCCCGGTGATGTGCTACATCGCCGACGGCCGCACCGGCGCCTGCGACCGCTACGGCAATGTCGGCGGCCGCATCGTGCGCATGGACCCGCTGACCATCCTCGACCATGCGGCGGAGACCGGCGCCACGATGGTGCCTTTCGTCGCCGAGGGCGAAGCGTGGGATGGCGAGTTGGTCAACACCGGCCGCCGCTTCGTCACGGCAATAGGCGCCGGCACCACCTATCCCGACTACAAGCCGGCCCCGTTCATCGTCAGCCAGGAGGTCGAGGGCGTCGATCTGGTGACCGTCGTCACCGAAGGCATCTTCTCCTATTGCGGCGTCAAGGTGAAGATCGACACCGACCGTCATCTCGGCCCCGAGACGGCGATCGTGCGCTCGCAAGGCGAGGCGATCGGTCATGTCACGACCGGCGAATATGGCTCGCAGATGCTGTCGCTGGGCGGCGTGCATCATTTGACCGGCGGCTCGAAGGCGGAGGGCCGCGCCACCTGCGACGCGCTGCTCAATTTGTGCAACCGCAAGCCGGTGGAACTCGGCATCGACGGCGGCGCCACCATTGTCGTCGAAGCCGGCAAACCACCTGTCATCGACGGCAAGCAGGAACACCGCATGCGCGTCGGCTGCGGCTCGGCCACCATCGGCATGTTCGCCACGCAATGGCGCGGGCTGGTCGACGAGGTGGTGGTGGTCGACGATCACATCACCGGTGTCGTCTCCGAGCATCAGGCCGGCAAGGTGCTGGGCTGGCAGGATACGGGCATCAAGATCATCGGCCGTCGTTCGACGCCGGGACGCTATTTCAAGGTCTCCGAACCCGGCCTTGGCTGGGGCGGCACCTCGATTTCCGACCCGCTGTCGATCCTCGGCGAATGGAACGCCAGGAAGGGCGCGCGGCCCGGCCTGTCGCTGCTGATGGTTTCGACCACCGGCGAGCAGTTCGCCTATTACGAGCTCGATGACGAATTGAAGCCGGTCGAAAAGCCGTTTCCGGAACGGTTGCAGAAGTCGG
The DNA here is from genome assembly GCF_020165735.1 of Mesorhizobium sp. B283B1A. NCBI lineage: Bacteria > Pseudomonadati > Pseudomonadota > Alphaproteobacteria > Hyphomicrobiales > Phyllobacteriaceae > Mesorhizobium > Mesorhizobium sp. B283B1A. The sequence continues at coordinate 184,773 of NZ_JAIUIQ010000008.1, read as the reverse complement.
TCGGTCTGATCGAGGACAATTGCGAGCCGGCTTTGTGCACCGTGCTGTTCATCGGCGGTGCCGGCGGCTCGCTGCGCGCCGGCGTCACAGAAAACCCGGTCAATCTTACCCGTTCGGTGCAAGGGTTGAAGACCTATGTCACGGTCGGCGGCGCGCCGGTCTATGTCTGGCCGGGAGGCGGCATCACGCTGATGGTCGATGTCACGCGGGTTCCGGAAGGCGCCTTCGGCTATGTGCCGACACCGGCGCTGGTGGCGCCGATCGAATTCACCTTGCGCCGCGACGACTACATCAGGCTGGGCGGCTACGAGGCCGAAATCCGCAGTGTCCACGACATCGTTGCCAAGGGCGGCGAATACCTCAATGCGCGCCGCGGTACCGGCGCGCCGGGCAGCAATCCGTGGCCGCCGCTGGCGCAATTGCACCGTGTGCCCGCGAACGGTGCCGGGTGATGCAAGGCCCGCAGGTCCATTGGCTGCAGGACGGCAAGCGGCTGCACCTCAACCATGGGCCGATCGACCTGATCGTCGAGGCCTTCGGCGAGGCGCATGAGTGCCGTGCCGCCTATGAGCAAGCCGTGGCGCGCTTCCAGACGATCCTGATCGAGTTGGTCAAGGAGCTTCCCGAATTGCGGCTGCCGGCATTCTTCCTGGCGCCGCGCGCCTTTGACGGCCCGACGGCGCGTCGCATGGAGGCGGCCGTCATCCCGTTGGCGGAATGCTTCATCACGCCGATGGCCGCCGTTGCCGGGTCGGTAGCCGACGAAATGCTCGCTGCGCTGCTTGTGGGTCGCAAGCTCGATCGCGCCTATGTCAACAATGGCGGCGACAGCGCACTCCATATCGGCAACGGCCTTTCGATGAACCTGGCGATCGCCGGCACGGGCCACGACATGGCCGACCGGATCATGATCCGCCCGCAGGATGGTGTGCGTGGCGTTGCAACCAGCGGCTGGCGTGGCCGCTCCTTCTCGCTTGGCATTGCCGACGCCGTCACCGTGCTGGCGCGGACTGGCGCCGAGGCCGATGCGGCGGCGACACTCATTGCCAACGCCGTGGATCTGCCCGGCAATCAAGCCATCAAGCGCATTCCCGCAAGCGAACTGTCCCCCGACAGCGATCTCGGCGCGCGACTGGTGACACAAAGCGTCGGCACGCTTGCGCCTGGCGAGGTGGCGCGGGCGCTGGACAACGGCCTTGCTGTCGCCGAAGATTTTCGCCGGCGCGGCCTGATTGCCGGATCGGCGCTGTTTCTTGGCGGTGAGGCCCGCATCAGTGGCTCCGTTGCGCTTGCGGCGCCCAACAAGAATTCGAGGGAGGAAGTTGCGCATGCCTGAGTTTCCGATCCGCAAGATCGCTGTCCTGACCGAAGAGATCTTTCACGAGGGCGGACCGGCGGCCAAGGTGCCGCGCCGGCGCGCAGCCGCCATGGCGCTGGTGAAAAACCCGTTCGCCGGGCGTTATGCAGAGGAGCTGCAGAGCGCCATGGACGATCTGAAACCGCTCGGCCTGCTGCTCGCCGACCGGCTGATCGCAGCGCTCGGTGGCGACGTCAAACAGATCGACGGCTACGGCAAGGGCGCCATTGTCGGCATAGCGGGCGAGCTCGAGCACGGCGCGCTCTGGCATGTGCCTGGCGGCTATGCGATGCGCGAACGGTTGGGCGACGCCAAGGCGATCGTGCCGTCGGCCAAGAAGGTCGGCGCTTTCGGCTCGAAGCTCGACGTGCCGCTCGGCCACATCAACGCAGCCTATGTGCGCAGCCATTTCGACGCCATGGAGGTCGGCATCAGCGACGGCCCGCGCCCCGATGAGATCCTGTTCTGCCTGGCCATGACTTGCGGCCCGCGCATCCATAATCGCATGGGTGGGCTGGCGGCCGACGACATCAAGGCATGGGACGGCTTGCGGTGAGCGGCGAGGACAATCTGCTCAAGCTGGTGGAGGTCGAGACGCCGGAGGATTACCTCCTGCAGGAGCAGGTCGGCTTCATCCTGCGCAAGGCGCATCAGCGCCATGTCTCGATCTTCGCCGCGCACATCGGCGACCTGACGCCGCCGCAATTCGCCGCGCTCGCCAAGCTGCGCGACGTCGGCGAAACGTCGCAGAACCAGCTCGGCACGCTGATCGCCATGGATGCGGCGACGGTGAAGGGCGTCATCGACCGGCTGAAGGCGCGCGGTCTGGTCGAGCTTTCCAAGCATGAGGTCGACAAAAGGCGGCTGCTGGTCAACCTGACCGCCGAAGGGCGCGAAGCGATCGAACGGCTGATCCCGCTGGCGCGCGAAATCACCGCGGAAACCCTGGCGCCACTGTCGGCCAGGGAGGCCGCTACCTTCATGAGGCTGCTGGTCAAGCTGGCGTAAGGCTGCCCAGCCCCATTTTTAGCACGATCCCGTGCCACGCCGCCTCAGGCCGCCTGCGACAGCGATTTGTGGGCCTCCGCCAAAATCTCGAACGACCGCACCCGGGCGGCATGATCCGATATCTGCGCGGTGACCATCAGCTCGTCGGCGCCGGTGCGGCGCACGAAGGCATCGATGCCCTGGCGAACCGTTTCGGGAGAGCCGACGACGGCGCAGGACAGCGCCTGGCCAAGCATGGACTTGGCCATCGGGTCGAGGTCGCGATCATAATTCTCGACGGGCGGCGGCAGCCTTCCCGGCCTGCCGGTGCGCAGGTTGACGAAGGCCTGCTGCAGCGAGGTGAACAGCAATCGCGCCTCGGCATCGGTGGGTGCCGCAAAGACATTGAGGCCGAGCATGACATGCGGCTTGTCGAGCTGTTCCGACGGCTGGAAGCGCGAACGGTAGATGTCGAGCGCGTGGTCGAGCTCGGCCGGTGCGAAATGCGAGGCGAAGGCATAGGGCAGGCCGAGCATGGCGGCGAGCTGCGCGCCATAGAGGCTGGAGCCGAGGATCCAGACCGGCACGGTCTGGCCTTCGCCGGGCACGGCGCGCAGGCGCTGGCCCTCCTCGGCCGGCAGGAAATAGCCCATCAGCTCGACGACATCCTGCGGGAAATTGTCGACGCCGGCTTCGAGGTTGCGGCGCAAGGCGCGCGCGGTGTTCATGTCGGTGCCAGGCGCGCGGCCGAGGCCAAGATCGATGCGGCCGGGAAACAAGGCGGCCAGCGTGCCGAACTGCTCGGCAATCACCAGCGGCGCATGGTTGGGCAGCATGATGCCGCCCGCGCCGACGCGAATGGTCCTGGTGCCGCCGGCGACATGGGCGATAACGACGGCCGTCGCGGCACTGGCGATGCCCGGCATGTTGTGATGCTCGGCCAGCCAGTAGCGCTTGTAGCCCAACCGCTCGGCATGGCGGGCGAGATCGAGCGAATTGGCCAGCGACTGCGAGGCATCGCTGCCTTCGACGATCGGCGACAGGTCGAGAACGGACAATTCGGTCATGCGTTGGTCTCCAAGATCTTCTTGTCGCGCACCCTGGCCTCGAAGCCGGCACGGTCTGGAATGATGATGCCGAGCTGGCCTTCCAGCGTGTCGGCGAGTTCGGCGGCAGTGGCTATGTCCTTCTGCTCGGTGCGGCCGCCGATGTGGTGGATCGACAGCCGATTGCCGCGCAACGCGTAGCGCCGGTCGGGCGCGGCGCGCGCCGCCAGGACAGAGGTGAGGAAATGCGATATCGGGTTGGTCGACAGGAAGTAGCTGGCGATGGAATAGTCGACCTCGTATTGCGGCTGCAGGTCGAAGCGGTAAAGCGAGCGCCAATCGCCGCCGATAGCGGCCTGCAGGCGGAAATGATCGTCGGTCGCGGCGATACGGAAGGTCTCATGCGGGGTTCTCTGTTCGGTGCCGGGCTCCAGCAGCAGCGGTGCGGTCAGGGTCAGGCCGCCGAAGCCGACATCGGCGATGTAGGTCCGGCCATCGAGTTCGACGCGCAGCAGCATGTGGCTGCGCGCCATGATGGCGTCTTCCGCCTGCCCCCAAAGCACGCGCGCGGCAAGGCCGCTGACCTCGAAGCCAAGCGCTTTCAGCGCATGCATGAAAAGAAGGTTGTGCTCGAAGCAATAGCCGCCGCGCCCGCCAGCGACGATCTTGTCCTGCAGCGCGGCAAGGTCGAGCCTGACCGGGCGGCCGAGAAACGGATCGATGTTCTCGAAGGGGATTGCCTGCGGGTGCAGGAAGTGAAGCGCCTTCAGCGTATCCAGCGAAGCATCCCTGGAACCGGCATAGCCGATGCGGGCGAAATAGGCGTCGAGGTCGAAGGGAGCATCGCTCATCGGGAAGGGCACCGGGCATTGATCGGCCGGATATAGGCATTCGATCCCGGCGCCGCAAACACGGCCAGCCGTTCATGCCGAAGCCTTGCCGTCCTCCTCGGCTGGTTCCTCTTCCACCACGGCGGTGTGCTGCGCGGCGAGAAAATTGCCGACATGGCTGAGCCCGTCGAAATGGTCGCAGAACACCTTGATGACGACCAGCAACGGCACCGCCATCAGGGCGCCGACGAACCCCCACAGCCACGACCAGAAGGCGATGGCGATGAAGATCGCCACGGCGTTGATCTCGAGGCGTCGGCCAACCACCATCGGCGTCACGAACTGGCCTTCGACGACGTCGCACAAAAGCACGAAGGCGGGTGCCAACAGCGCGTAGGAAATGGTGTCGAAGCTGATCAGCGCAATCACCGCGACCAGCACGATCGTCAAGAGCGCCCCGACATAGGGCAGGAAGTTGAACAGGGCGGCGGCCACGCCCCAGACCAGCGGGTTGGGCACGCCCAGCGCCCACAGGCCAAGGCCGATGACCGTACCGAGGCCGGCATTGATGACGGTTACGGTGAGCAGATAGTGCGAGATTTCGCGCTCGACGTCATAGACCACGCGCAGCGCCCGTTTCTTCTCGCTGAGGCTGGCGAAGGACTGGATGATCTTCTCGTAGAACATCGTTCCCGAGGCGAGCAGGAACAGCGACAGCACGAAGATGATGGTGAGGCTGGTTCCCGCCGAGAGGATGTTGCTGGCGGCCGCCGACAGGATGCCGGACTGCGCCACCGCGACTTTTTGGATGCCGGACTCCTGCGAGGTCTCGGTCAGCTGCTCGATCTGATGCGAAATCTGCATGATCTTTTCCAGCGGACGCCGCAATTGCGCCAGCCGCTCGGTAAGCTGCTGACCGATCGACGAGGAGTTGTTGATGAGGTCGATGACCGGGCTGGAGAGCAGGTAGCCGGCGCTGGCGAAGACGCAGATCGACAGCAGCACCAGAAGGGTCGCCGAGGCCACTTCGGGGATGCCGCGCTTGCGCAGTATCCGCACGATTGGGGTGAGCGTCAGGGCGAGCAGGAAGGCCAGGATGACCGGCATGAAGAAGGCGCGTGCGAAGTAGAGGGCGTAAATGGCCATCAACAGGAAAATGCCGACCAGCAGCGATCGCATCAGATGCGTGTCGGCGCGCGCCTCGACGCGCGGATCCGGCTCGTCGGCGGCGCCTGCGCCCAAGGCAGCGGGTTCGGTTTTCATGGTCACCCTCGAGCCGTCCGCCTCTCCGCGGCCGGCAATTGCCTGCAGGAAACGCGAAGTTCAGGCTGTAGGTTCCATGAGCCGGCTTTGCGAACGGGCGTGGCTGGCGAGCCCGCCCGCCGCTCAGGCGGCGGGTGTTGCCACTACCGGCGCGGACTTCGCGGTTTCCTTGCGCACGATCGGCGCCACCCTGGTGCCGTAGAGTTCGATCGCCTTCATGATCTTGGCATGCGGCATGGTGCCGATCGCCATCTGCAACAGGAAGCGGTCATTGTTGAAGATCCTGTGCTGGGCGACGATCTTCTCGGCGACCTGATCGGGATTGCCGACGAACAGGGCGCCATTCGGACCGCGCGACTGGTCGAAATGCGCCCGCGATGTCGGGCCCCAGCCGCGCTCGCGGCCGATGCGGTTCATCACCTCGGCTTGCGGCCCGTAGAAATCGTCGGCGGCCTGCTCGGTCGTCTCGGCGATGAAGCCGTGCACGTTGATGCTGGTGGCGAGGCCCGCCGGGTCGCTGCCGGCGCGTTTGGCCGCCTCGCGGTAGAGGTCCAGCAGCGGCGCGAAGCGTGCCGGCTCGCCGCCGATGATGGCGAGCGCCAGCGGCAGGCCGAGCGCGCCCGCGCGCGCCGCGGACTGCGGCGTGCCGCCAATGGCGATCCAGACCGGCAACCTGTCCTGGAACGGCCGGGGATAGACGCCGCGATCATTGATCGGCGGGCGCAGATTGCCGGACCAGGTGACTTTCACCTGGTCGCGGATGGCAAGCAGCAGATCGAGCTTTTCGGCGAAGAGCTCGTCATAGTCCTCCAGATTGTAGCCGAACAGCGGGAAGGACTCGATGAACGAGCCGCGTCCAGCCATGATCTCGGCACGACCGCCCGAGAGAAGGTCGAGCGTGGCGAACTGCTGGAAGACGCGAACCGGATCGTCGGAGGAGAGCACGGTGACCGCGCTGGTCAGCCTGATGCGCTTGGAGCGCTCGGCGGCCGCCGCCAGCGCCACGACCGGTGCCGAGGCCGCATAGTCGGGCCGGTGATGCTCGCCGAGACCAAAGACGTCGAGACCGACCTGGTCGGCCAGTTCGACCTCCTCGATCAGGTTGCGCAATCGCTCATGCGGGCCGATGGCGCCCGGACCGGGCTGCGGGCTGACGTCGGCAAAGGTGTAGAGACCGAGTTCCATCTGATGTCATCCTGATGTTGGGTTTTGCGGCTAGACCTAGCGAGTGCCTGGCCCCGCCGCCAGAGGCTCGGACAGTGAACAGTGCATGTCGTTTTGCAAGGAAAAGGCGTCTCCCGTGCGCAACAGCACAGAATTTCATGGCTGGCATACCGTTTTGGCGCTTGAACTCTCGCTATTCGCGCGTATGTAAGCCTCGCGAATTGACTTCAGGGAAGTGGACTTGGCTATCTACAGGGAAAAAGACATTTTCGAGCGGCGCAATGCCGCGAACGAGGCAAAGAAGGCGCTTTTGGAGCGTTTCAAGTCAAAGCCGGCGGCGGATGATCCTGCAGTGCTGGCACGACAGGCCGAACGCAAGGCAATCCTCGAGGCTCGCGAGATACGCGAAGCTGAAAAGGCCAGGCTGAAGCAGGAAAAGCTGGCGCGCGAAGCGGTCGAGAAGGCCGAGCGCGAGGCAGCGGCCGAGGCGGCGCGCATTGCGGCCGAAGAGGCGGCACAGGCTGAAGCGAAGATCAAGGAAGCCGAAGAGAACGAGCGCATCGCCCGTTTGCTGGCCGACGAAGCCGAACGCAAGGCGAAACGCGACGCACGCTATGCGGCGCGCAAGCAGCGTACCGGCAGAACGCCGCCAGGCTTCTCGGCTCGCTAACGCCTTAGCGTCCAAGCTTCGAATGCAGGATCAGGGTCGCCTCGCAGCGGCCCTGAACGCGTTTTCGTGGAAGCAACACTTTTGAGCCCCTTGGGCGCAGGTGATCCCAACGGCTGTCTTCCTCAGGAGGTCTCTCCCTCGGATTAAGCCGAGGGAACGCTTGGACTCGATCAGGCCGCGAACTTCAGCCCCATGATGCCGCAGACGATCAAGGCGATGCAGGCGAGCCTGATCGCCGTGGCGGGCTCGCCGAGCAGCCAGATGCCGAGCAGCGCCGTGCCGACGGTGCCGATGCCGGTCCACACCGCATAGGCCGTGCCGACAGGCAGCGCCTTCAGCGCCAGGCCGAGCAGGGTAAGGCTGACGACCATCGACGCGACCGTCAGCACCGTCGGAACGAGCCTGGTGAATCCATCGGTGTATTTGAGGCCTATCGCCCAACCGATTTCGAACAGGCCGGCGAAAAACAGAAAAATCCACGACATCGCAACGCTCCATCCAGCATCGGGCCGGAACGGGACCCGATCCCGAGATGCTCGATAAATGATGGACGGGTCGTCCCGACCGGATTTTGGGGAGGCGCGGGGTCGTCCCCGCGCCGGCAACATAGGGCCGTCCAAACGCCCGATCAACGCTCGCCGGCGGCAGTGTCCGACGCCGCCGGTCAAATCCCGCCGAGCGGGATGTGCCGAAGCCTACTTTTCCTTGATGCGCATCGCCTTGACCGGCGGCGCCTTCAGGGCGGGAGCGGGCGCGGGCTTCTTGGCGTCCTTCTTCGGTTTGCGGGCTTCCTTGCCTGCCTTCATCGCACCTTTAGCCATGATTCGTTCCTCCAATTGCGGGAAGCCAAGTGAAACAAGAGAAACGCTTTGCCGCAAGGGCCTTGAGTCGGTCGCGACCGCCGGCTGGCCGCTTTCAACCGCTTTCTAATTTGCTCGTAAACCATGGCGGTCCGTGCCATGGTCATCTTCGCACTGCAGCATCGATCCGCGCTTTCGCTGGATGATTGCCGGGCAGGCCGGTCAGGACGACGATGCGAATTCACATCGGCTGCGAGATGAGCTTCGACTTTCCGCAGGAAACGCCGCTCATCGCGATGCTCAATGTCCACTACTCCCGTGCCTCCGACCTCGAACGCCCGGATTTCCTGACGTCCAACCCGCCGGTGCCGATCGAGAGCTATCGCGACAGTTTCGGCAATTGGTGCAACCGCTTCGTCGCGCCGCCCGGGCGTTTTACCTTCGGTACCGATGCGGTGATCCGTGATCCCGGTACATTCGAGATGAGCGAGCTGATGGCCTGGCAGCACGAGGTGCGCGACCTGCCGGCGGAGACGCTGCTGTTCCTGCTGCCCAGCCGGTTTTGCGAGAGCGACCTTTTGGCAAGCGAAGCGTGGCGGCTGTTCGGCCATACGCCATCGGGCATCCCGCGCGTGCAGGCGGTGTGCGATTTCGTCCACAATCACATCGTCTTCAACTATGGCAATGCACGGCCGACGCGCACCGCCGCCGAAGCCTATCGCGAGCAGAGCGGCGTATGCCGCGACTTCGCGCACCTTGCCGTCACCTTCTGCCGGGCGCTCAACATCCCGACGCGCTATTGCACCGGCTATATCAGCGACATCGGCATGCCGAAGCCTTGGGCGAGCATGGATTTCTGCGCCTGGATGGAGGTCTATCTCGGCGGCCGCTGGCACGCTTTTGATCCACGCAACAACGCGCCGCGCATCGGCCGCATCCTGATCGCCTCCGGCCGCGACGCGGCGGACGTGCCGCTGACCCATATTTTCGGACCGGGCTTGCTTGCCGGCTTCAGGGTGTGGACCGACGAGATCGTCGAATAGAAGGTTTTCCAGCCTCAAGCCTTCAACGACCTGAACGACCGGGCCGGTTCGCGCGTTGTGCTGCCTGTGGAGCTTCGGCGGCGGGGCAGCTACGGATGGGTATCCTGAGGGAGACAGCATTGCATGGCCGGGCATGGCGGCTCGAAAACGGTTATCTATGCGGCGCTGGCGGGCAATCTCGCCATCGCGCTGACCAAATTCGCCGCCGCCTTCTTCACCGGCAGTTCGGCGATGCTGTCGGAGGGCGTGCACTCGCTGGTCGACACCGGCAATGGCAGCCTGCTGCTCTATGGCATGTATCGTGCCGCGCGTCCGGCCGACCGCACGCATCCGCTGGGCCACGGCCGCGAACTCTATTTCTGGAGCTTCATCGTCGCCCTCCTGGTCTTCGCGCTGGGTGCCGGCGTGTCGTTCTACGAGGGCATCATCCACATCATGGCGCCGGAACCGGTTGCCAACGTCAAGGTGAACTACATCGTCCTTGGCCTGTCCTTCCTGTTCGAAGGCAGCTCCTGGCTGGTGGCGCTGAAGGAATTTCGCCGGCAGAAGAGCAAGGGGGAAGGCTGGCTGCAAGCGGTGCAATCGAGCAAGGATCCGAGCGTCTACACCGTGCTGTTCGAGGACAGCGCCGCCCTGCTCGGCCTGATCGTCGCCTTTGCCGGCATCCTGGCGGCGGAACTGCTCGATATGCCGGAACTCGACGGTGCCGCTTCCATCGGCATCGCCGTCATCCTCGGCGCGACGGCGGTCTTCCTGGCTCGCGAAAGCAAGGGCCTGCTCATCGGCGAGCCGGCTTCACCCGAGGTGCAGAAAAGGGTGCTGGCGATCGTCCAGCAGGATCCGGCGGTACAGCGGGCGAACGGCGTTCTGACCGTCCATATGGGACCGGCAGAGATCGTCGCCGCCCTGAGCATCGAGTTCGAGGATCATCTGGCGGCGCCGGAGGTCGAGGCCTGTGTCGAGCGCATCGAGGCGCGCCTGAAGGCAGAAATGCCGGAGATCACGCGGCTGTTCGTCAAGCCGCAGACCACTGGGACCTGGGAGCAGCGGCGCAAGCTGATCGGTGCCATGTCCGACCCGGCCCTGGACTAGCAAAGCGAAGTTGCCTCGCGGGCTTGCCCCGCTAAGATTGGTCCGAATTGCAGGAGGAGCGACGATGAAGATAGACGGCGGATGCCACTGTGGCGCCATCACCTATGAAGCGGAGGTCGACCCGGAAAAGACGTCGATCTGCCATTGCACGGATTGCCAGCAGCTGACCGGCACCGCCTTTCGCGTGACGGTTCCGGCGCCGGAAAACAACTACCGGATCACGCAGGGCACCCCGAAAATCTACATCAAGACCGTGGCGAGCGGCGCCAAGCGTGTCCAGGCCTTTTGCCCAGACTGCGGCTCGCACCTTTACGCCACGTCGGTCGGCGATGGTCCGAAGGTCTATGGAATTCGGGTGGGGACCGCGCGGCAACGTCAGGATCTGGTTCCGACACTGCAGAAATGGCACCGCTCGGCGCTGCACTGGCTGCCTGAATTTCAGGGCATGACCACGGTGGAGGAGCAGTAGCGCCGGGTTCAGGTGCCGCGCCTCAATCGTCGCCTTCGACGACCCTCAGCCTGAGCTGCCCGGTCTTCGAATCTGCGACGCGGGGGCCGGCGTCGGCCTTCGCGGCAGGTGCACGTGAGGCGCCGTCCGGGCCGGCATCGCCGTCCGGCTGCGCGCCGAATTCCAGCGCCTCGATCTTCTGGCCGCGCTTGGTGACCTTCGATGTCGAGACCAGGATATCGTCGATGTCCTTGGCCGACTGGCCGAAATGGACCTGCAATTTGCGCACCCGCTCGTCGACCCGCGCGACATCCTCCATCAGCCGGATCACCTCGCCCTGGATCAGATGCGCCTGTTCGCGCATGCGGGCGTCCTTGAGGATGGCCTGGATGACCTGGATCGACAGCATCAGCAGCGACGGCGAAACGATGACGACGCGCGCCCGATGCGCCTTGTGGACGATCGCCTCGAAATTCTCGTGGATTTCGGCGAACACCGATTCCGACGGCACGAACATGAAGGCGGTGTCCTGCGTCTCGCCCTGGATCAAGTATTTTTCCGAGATGTCGCGGACATGGATCTCGATGTCGCGGCGGAAGGCCTGGGCCGCGACCTTCTGCAGGTCGGCGCCATCGGCGGCACGGATGGCGTTCCATGCCTCCAGCGGAAACTTGGCATCGATGGCCAGCGACGGCGCGCCATTCGGCATTTTCACCAGGCAATCGGGCCGGCTGCCGTTCGACAGCGTCGCCTGGAACTCGTAAGCGCCATGCGGCAGACCGTCGGCGACGATCGCCTCCATGCGCGACTGGCCGAAGGCGCCGCGCGTCTGCTTGTTGGAAAGGATCGCCTGCAACTGCACGACCTGGCCGGCGAGCGACTGGATGTTGCCTTGCGCGACATCGATGATCGCCAGCCGCTCCTGCAGCTTGGCCAGGCTTTCATGGGTGGATTTGGTCTGTTCGGTCATGGTCTGGCCGATGCGGCCGGTCATGGCGTCGAGACGCTGGCCGATCGATTGCGTGAGCTCCGCCTGGCGCGCGCCGAACACTTCGGCGATAGCGCCCATGCGGCCCTGCATCTCAGCCTGGGATTGCAGAATGCCGGCCATCCGCGCCTCGGCATCGCGGGCGTGGTCGGCGGCTTCGGCAGCCGCCACGGCGCGCGCGTTGGCCGACCGCCACAGCGCGACGACAAGCGCCACGAACAGGCCAAGAAACAGCAATGCGCCGAAAGCCAGCGCGTGGCCAAGCGTGATCGTAGAGGCGCCAAGCCGTGCGACGGGCTCCGAAAGGATGGTGCTCAGGTCATTCATGTGGACAGCATAGCCGATTCGGCCCGACGACACAGATCAAAACGTGAACGAGGCTCAGACGCCCCGGTTGACGCTTTTCGCTGGACGTCTTAGGTGGAACGCCATGCCGATCAAGCCGCTCATCATCCTTCCCGACCCCATCCTGCGCCAGGTTTCCAAGCCGGTGGAACGCGTCGACGCGCCGTTGCGCGGATTAGCCGACGACATGCTTGCGACCATGTATGACGCGCCAGGCATCGGGCTGGCCGCGATCCAGATCGGCGAACCCCTGCGCATGCTGGTGATCGATCTCGCCAAGGAAGACGAGACGCCGGCGCCGCATGTCTTCATCAATCCGGAAATCCTGGAAAGCGCCGACCAGCGCTCCGTCTACGAAGAAGGCTGCCTGTCCATTCCGGACTATTACGCCGAGGTCGAACGCCCTGCCTCTGTGCGCGTAAAATACCTCGATCGCGACGGCAAGCTGCAGGAGATGGAGGCCGAGGGGCTGATGGCGACCTGCCTGCAGCACGAGATCGACCATCTCAACGGCGTGCTGTTCATCGACCACATCTCAAAGCTGAAGCGCGACATGGTGGTGAAGAAGTTCAAGAAGCTCGCCAAGGACAAGGCGCCGGGCAAACTGGTGGGATAGGGAATGCCCCTTCGCGTCATCTTCATGGGCACGCCTGAGTTTTCGGTGCCGACGTTGCGAGCGATTGCCGAAGCGGGACACCAGATTGCAGCCGTCTATACCCAGCCGCCACGCGCCGCCGGACGGCGCGGGCTGGAACTGACGCCGTCGCCGGTGCAGCGCGAGGCGGAGCGGCTGGGCGTCGAGGTGCGGACGCCCGTATCGCTGAAAGGCGAAGCCGAGCAGGCCGCTTTGCTTGCCCTGGAGGCCGATATCGCCGTGGTCGTCGCCTATGGGTTGCTGCTGCCGAAGGCGGTCCTCGACGCGCCCCGGCTCGGCTGCATCAACGGCCATGCGTCACTGTTGCCGCGCTGGCGGGGCGCGGCTCCCATCCAGCGCGCCATCATGGCGGGCGACCTGGAAACCGGCATGATGGTGATGCGCATGGATGAGGGGCTGGACACCGGGCCGGTGGGACTGGTTGAAAAATGCGGCATCGAACCCGATATGACGGCCGGCGATCTGCATGATCGGTTGATGAGCGTCGGTGCTGCCCTGATGGTGGAAGCGCTGGCGCGTCTGGAAGAGAACACCCTGAGATTTGCCGCACAGGCCGTGGACGGGGTGACTTACGCCAGAAAAATCGATAAATCCGAGACGCACGTGGACTGGACGCGGCCAGCGGCCGAGGTCCACAACACCATTCGCGGCCTGTCGCCCTTTCCCGGCGCCTGGTCCGGGATTGACATTGGCGGCCGCCCGGAGCGGCTGAAACTGCTTCGCTCGAAGCTGTCCGAAGGCCTGCCGCTTTCGGATGATCTGGGCGAGTCGGGAGGCATTCTCGATGACCGGCTGACGGTGGCCTGCGGAACAGGGGCGGTCAGGCTGGTCGAAGTTCAACGCGCGGGCGGAAGGCCCGCTGCCGCGTCGGAATTCCTGCGCGGGGCCAAGATCGAAAAAGGAACGAAGTTCTCATGAGCATGATGTCGATACGCGCGGCGACGCCGCGGGATCGCGAGGCCATTCGCGACGTCGAGGAACACGCTTTCGGCCAGCAGGCGGAAGCCGGGCTGGTCGATGCGCTGGTGACCGGCGGCGATGCCGTCGTCGAACTGGTGGCGGAGGAAGATGGGCAAGTGGTCGGCCACATCCTGTTTTCCCGGCTGTTCGTCCAAAATGGCGGCAAGAGCTTCGCGGCCGTGGCGCTGGCGCCGCTGGCGGTGGAGCCCTCCTTCCATGGCAGCGGCATTGGCGGCGCGCTGATCCGCGAGGCGCATATCCGCCTCAAGGATGCCGGCGAGACGCTGGCCGTGGTGCTGGGCGATCCGGCCTATTACGGCCGTTTCGGCTACAGCCATGCGCGGGCCGAAAAGTTCGAGAGCGAATACCAAGGCGAAGCGCTGCAGGCGCTGGCCTGGGGCGACGCTCCGGAAGCCGGCAGGCTGGTCTACGCTTCCGCCTTCACCGCTCTCGCCGCCTAGGCGAAAGCGTATAGCCGCCCGGCATGCCGCGTTTTCGCCTCGACATCGAATATGACGGCAGCCTTTTCGCCGGCTGGCAGCACCAGGCCGACCAGCCTTCGGTGCAGCAGGCGATCGAAGAGGCGATCGAAAAGTTCTGCGGCGAGGCGGTGCGACTGCGCGCCGCCGGCCGCACCGATGCGGGCGTGCATGCGACCGCCCAGGTGGCGCATGTCGATCTCGCCAAGGCATGGCTTGGCGACAAGGTGCGCGATGCCGTCAACGCCCATCTGCAGGCGGCGGGCGCACGCGTTGTCATCCTCAAGGCGGACGTCGTCCCCGACGATTTCGACGCCCGCTTCTCGGCTACCGGCCGCCACTATCTCTACCGCATCCTCAACCGGCGCGCGCCCTCGGCTCTGGAAAAGGGCAAGGTCTGGTGGGTGCCGAAGCGGCTCGACGCCGACGTCATGCACGAAGCGGCGAAGATCTTGCTCGGGCGGCACGACTTCACCACCTTCCGCTCGACGCAGTGCCAGGCCAACAGCCCGGTCCGGACGCTGGAGCGGCTCGACGTGAGCAGACAGGGCGACATGATCGAGGTGCGGGCTTCAGCACGCTCCTTCCTGCACAACCAGGTGCGCTCCATGGTCGGTTCGCTCAAGCGCGTCGGCGACGGCAGCTGGAGCGCCAGCGACCTCAAAGCGGCGCTCGAAGCGCGCGACCGCGCCGCCTGCGGCCAGGTGGCGCCGCCCGACGGGCTTTTCCTCATTGGCGTCGATTATCCCGAATAGAACCCGGAAAGGCTCTGAGCCCCAACATCGTCCGGCACGGCGATGCCGAGCAGCATCTGCAGCCCGAACAGCACCAGCAGCGACGCGATGAACATGCCGACGAAGACGGCGGTGCCGACCGCCGCTCCCTTGCCGATCGTGGCGTTCGTCATGCGCCAGGTCAGCACCATCGACAGGGCAAACAACAGCAGCGATACGAGGCTCGAGACCTGGCTTGCCGACGACAGGAAGAGCCTGGTCAGCGCCGACGGCAGCATCAGCCAGGCGGTGATCGCCGAGGCCCAGTTGCTGGCAACGACATAGTGGACGAAACGGCCACCGATACCAGCGCGGGGTGCGATCAGGGCGAGCGCGACCAGCGGCAGCACCCAGGAGCCGATATCGACGGTCGCCAGCCGCAGCAGCATGCTGAAGCGACCCGCGAAGGCATCGGGATTGCCGATCTCGTTGGCGATGCCGACCCAGCCGACGATCAGCGCCGGCGCCGCAACGATGATGGCGAAGAACGAGTTCCAGAACCCGTCGGCCGACAGGTCGAGCAGGCGCAGGCCGTCGACCTTGCCGAGCATCAGCCGCCAGGCGCCGATCAGCGAAGCTTGGGTTTCGTCCGCGGAAAGCATGCCGTTCAGCCCTGCCCGAACCAGTCTTCGATGAAGCGCTGGTAGATTCGCGTCAGTGTTTCGAGATCGGCAATGGCGACGCGCTCATCGACCATGTGCATGGTCTTGCCGACCAGGCCGAACTCGACCACCGGACAATAATCCTTGATGAAGCGCGCATCCGACGTGCCGCCCGAGGTCGACAGCGTCGGCTCCTTGCCGACAGCCGACTTGATCGAGCCGGCAAGCGTTTCGACCAGGCGGTCGTCGCGGGTCAGGAAAACGTGGCTCGGTCGGTCGCGCCAGACGAGATCGTAATCGACCGGCGTCTTCTTGCCCGGCCGATATTTCTTGCGGCCGGCCGCCTGGTCGAGGCGGTTGTGGATTTCGGCCTGAAGGGTTTCGGCCGTCCAGGTGTCGTTGAAGCGGATGTTGAAGACAGCGACCGCCTTCGCCGGGATGACGTTGGTGGCCGGGTTGCCGACATCGATTGAGGTGATCTCCAGATTGGTCGGCTGGAAATCCTTGGTCCCCTTGTCGAAGACGGGATGCAGCAAGGCGTCGACCAGGCTCATCAGCCCGCGCACCGGATTGTCGGCAAGCTGCGGATAGGCGGCATGGCCCTGGCGGCCGTTGACGGTGACGGCGCCCGACATCGAGCCGCGCCGGCCGATCTTGATCATGTCGCCGAGCACATCCGGGTTGGTCGGCTCGCCGACGATCGAGGCATCCCACTTCTCGCCCCGGGACGCCGCCCATTCGAGCAGCTTGACCGTGCCGTTGATGGCGGGTCCTTCCTCGTCACCGGTGATCAGCAGCGAGACCGAGCCTTTCGGGCCGCCATTTGCCTCGACATGGCGCGCCACGGCGGCGATGAAACAGGCAATGCCGCCCTTCATGTCGACGGCGCCACGTCCATACATCTCGCCATTGGCGATTTCGGCGGCGAAAGGCGGATGCGTCCAGGCGGCTTCGTCGCCGACCGGCACGACATCGGTATGACCGGCAAACATCAGATGCGGGCCGTTGCCGGAGCGCCTTGCATAGAGGTTCTCGATGTCGGGCGTGCCATCCTCGGAAAACACCGGCCGCTCGACCAGGAAGCCGAGCGGTTTCAGCATCGTTTCCAGCGCGCCGAGCGCGCCGCCTTCGGCTGGTGTCACCGAAGCGCAACGGATAAGGGTGGCGAGGTTTGCGGCGGGGTCGGTCGGCAGCGTCATGGCAAAACCGATAGTCGAAAGCACGGGGCCTGTCACGGCCAGACATAAGGGGCAGCCCAATGGCCTGACAAAGCGCCGACATTATGGTTTTCATGTCGTATAGTCGGTGCCGCGTCGGAACGACAGAATGACCAATGGCGGGAAGAAGATCGTCATTGCCGGTGCCGGCAGCATCGGCTGCTACGCCGGCGGCTGCCTGGCTCTTGCCGGACGCCAGGTGATCCTGCTGGCCCGGCCGCGCATAGAGGCGGTGCTGCGCCAGGGCGGATTGCGCGTCAGCGATCTCGAAGGCCGTGATCGCCTGGTCAAGCCGGATGCGCTCGAGGTCACCGTGGACCCGGCCACCACCTTGCGGCAAGCCGACGTTATCCTGGTGACGGTCAAGAGCGGCGCGACGCAGGAGATGGCCGCCCTCATCAAGGCCCATGCCCGCCCCGATGCCGTCGTGATCAGCCTGCAGAACGGCGTCGACAATGCCGACAGGCTGCGTGCCGGGCTTGATCAACAAACAGGACTTGAGCAACAAACGGTGCTGGCCGGCATGGTGCCGTTCAATGTGGTGCAATCGCCGGACGGCGAATTGCCGCTGCGCGTGCATCGCGCCAGCGACGGCAAGGTGATGATCGAGGACGGTCTTGCCGGCCTCCTCGATGTCGCCAGGTTTTTGAATGTCGAAGGGCTGGCGGTCGAAACCCATGGCGACATGAAGGCGGTGCTGTGGGGTAAGCTTCTGATGAACCTGAACAACGCACTGGTGGCGCTTTCGGACCTGCCGCTGGCGCGCGAACTCGCCGATCGCCGCTGGCGGCTGATCCTGGCCGGCCAGATCGACGAAGCGCTGCGGGCGATGAAAGCCTCAGGCATCGAGCCGGCACGTATCGCCGGCTTGCGGCCGGCGCTGCTGCCGAAGCTGCTCAGGCTGCCGGACTGGGTGTTCAGGCTTTTGGCTCGGCGCATGCTGGCGATCGACCCCGAAGCCCGCTCGTCGATGTGGGACGATCTGCGGCGCGGCCGGCCGACGGAGATCGGCGAGCTGCAAGGGGCGGTGCTCGGCCTCGCCGAAAGAACGGGCACGCCGGCGCCGCTCTTGAAAAGCGTTACCGCTTTGGTGCGCGCGTCCGAAGCGGCGCGGCTTGGGTCGCCGGGCCTGACGCCGGAACAGGTTCTGCCGCCGGGTGGCCCTCGATCAGCGTGATCTTCTGCCAGATCTTGCGTGACAGGTTGGAGCTCAGATTCTCGATGTCGTTTACGCCGTCGATGACGACGTCGTCATTGACCGACTGGGCGAACAGCGCGGCGATCTTGCCGGTGATCGACAGCATTTCCGAGCAATAATCGAGATAACGCGCCAGATCCGCGGCATTGGTGATGCGGGCTGGCGAGTGCAGGGTCGGCTTGAAATTGGCCGACAGCGCCGCCGGATCCTTGGTCAGCTGATGCATGTCGATGACGTGGATCAGCGAGCGCAGACCGTGCAGCTGGCGAAACACCTGCTTGCGCTTGATGCGTTCCTCGGTGCGGATCAGGGCCAGGAAGCCGAGCACGGCGAGGATCATCATGTTGATCGTGGCTTCGATGCCTTGCACCGACTGCACCGCGTCGTCGGCCTGGGAAATGTGAATGAGCGGCAGGATGGTGCCGACGAACAGGAAGACCAGCGCGCCGGCGACGACGGCGGCGACGATGATGCCGCGCAGCCACCAGATCGGCGCCTCGAGCGCCTTGGCGGCCTTTGCCAGGTCGCGCGACAACGACACCAGTTCGGCGGCCACGCCGCGCAGTCCCGCATCGGGGAAACGGTCGGCGATGCGGCCCTCCAGCCGCTCGGCGGTCTCGACGATCAGTTTCGGATCAAGCGTACGGTAGCGCATGCCCGATCGATCCTCAGGGTTGTTCCGGCTCGTTGGTGCGCCGGCCGTAGCGGTTGGGTCCAGGCTGCCCTGGAAACAGGCACAACACAAGGAAGGCGACGATCGAGACGACCGGTACGAACAGGATCAGCGCGGCAATGCCCGGCTTGTCGAGGTCGTGCAGCCGCTTCACCGCCAGCACTATGTTCGACCACAGCGAGGCGATGAAGGCGACGAAGAAGATGAACGACCACATGTTGCTCTCGGCCGAGCCTTCCGGCACCAGCGTGAAGCGGTACAGTGGAAACGCCTGGATGATGGCGACGAGCAGACCGCCAAGAAAATAGGCCGCGCGGCTGACGCGGCCCGATGTCTTGAAGAAAAGCCAGGTAAGATTTGAACTGTCAGGCAAGCGGGTCCGGTCCGTATTGATTGGCACCCTTGGTGCCTTCGAGAATGCCGCACTCTACCAGGAACCAGATCGCGCCGATGAACGGCACCAGGATGATCAGGCTCCACCAACCCGACTTGCCCCGATCGTGCCAGCGTTTGGCGTAGAAGGCGAAGACCGAATAGAGCATGGCAAGCGAGTAGAGCAAATAGATAAAGCCGTAAGGCATCTGGTTGAACGTCGTGCCCAGTATGTTGTCGAGGATCATCGCGATTACCGCGCCGACGAAAACGACGCCGACGCTGGCCCAGAACTTCGCGCGGTTGATGCGACCCTCATAGCTGGTCAGCAAATATTTCCAGTCCATGTCACCCCTCCATCTTGAACCAGCGCGACCGATTGCCGCGCCGGCGGAAGGTGCGCCCACCCGGCGGAAAGATCAATCGCGCAACAACTCGTTGATCGAGGTCTTGGACCGGGTCTTGGCGTCGACACGCTTGACGATGACGGCGCAGTAGAGGCTGGGGCCGGGCTCGTTGTTCGGCAACGGCTTGCCGGGCATCGAGCCGGCGACGACGACGGAATTTGGCGGCACCTCGCCATAGAAGACCTCGCCGGTGGCGCGGTCGACGATCTTGGTCGACTGGCCGATGAAGACGCCCATGCCGAGCACCGAGCCTTCGCGCACGATGCAGCCCTCGACGACTTCCGAGCGCGCGCCGATAAAGCAATTGTCCTCGATGATGGTGGGACCGGCCTGCATCGGCTCCAGCACGCCGCCGATGCCGACGCCGCCGGAAAGATGCACGTTCTTGCCGATCTGGGCGCAGGAGCCGACGCCGACCCAGGTATCGACCATGGTGCCGGTATCGATATAGGCGCCGACATTGACGAAGGACGGCATCAGCACCGCGCCCGGGGCGACATAGGCGGAGCGGCGCACGATCGATCCCGGCACGGCGCGGAAGCCCGCCTTCTCGAAGTCGACGGCGCTCCAACCGTCGAACTTGGACGCCACCTTGTCCCACCACACGGCCTGGCCGGAGCCGCCCTTGATGATCTCCATCGGGTTGAGCCGGAAGGAGAGCAGCACGGCCTTCTTCAGCCACTGGTTGACGTGCCACTTGCCGTCGTCCTGCCGCTCGGCGACGCGCACCGTGCCGCGATCGAGCAGGTCGAGCGCCGACTGGATGGCATCGCGCGTCTCGCCACGGGTCGCGGTCGAAATCGTGTCGCGCTCCTCGAAGGCCTTCTCGATGGTCTTTTCGAGGCTCGCCAGATCGGGCTTCGACATGATTTCGCTCCATTACCAAGCTGTTAAGGGCCTGAGCCTTAACCTGTTTAAAAGTCGCGCGGACCTCTGGCAGGCTTTGCCTGCGTCGGTCTTTGCATGTGGCAGGTTCTTGTCGCAAAACCGCAGGACACTTTTGCGGAACCTGCTTATGTTAAGGCTGTATGAGGGTCAATCGCGTGTGCGTCACGGGACGGCGCAGTTAAGGGAATTGGACGGTGGATTCGATGACTCCCATGGAAAAGGCGGGATGGACCCCGCTGCCGCATTCGGACGAGGATCTGGAGCGGTCGAAAAGCGTGCCGGACACGCCGCAGACGCGGGCAGAGACTTACCGGCTGGCATGGAACGATCCCGAGTTCATGACGCGGCGCGAATTGCGCGCGGTCCGGCTGCAGCTCGAACTCCTGAAACCGGAAATGATCCTGGCCGAGCGCGGTATCCATTCGACGGTGATCCTGTTCGGCGGCGCGCGCTTGCCCGAACCCGGCGGCGAAGCCTGGGCGGCCAAGAACGAGACGCAGAAGAAGAACCTCGAGGAAAACAGCAAATATTACGAGGAGGCGCGCAAGTTCGCCCGTCTCTGCTCGCAGCAGTCGGCGACTTCATACTACCGTGAATATGTCGTGGTGACTGGCGGCGGACCCGGCGTGATGGAGGCCGGCAACCGCGGCGCCGACGATGTCGGCGCGCCGTCGATCGGGCTCAACATCGTGCTGCCGCACGAGCAGGCGCCGAACGCCTATGTGACGCCGGAGCTGTGCTTCAACTTCCACTATTTCGCCATCCGCAAGATGCACTTCGTCATGCGCGCCAAGGCGGTGGCGGTGTTTCCCGGCGGCTTCGGCACGATGGACGAATTCTTCGAAACGCTGACCCTGATCCAGACCGGACGCATGGAACGCGTGCCGGTAATCCTGTTCGGCAAGTCGTTCTGGAAAAGGGCGATCGATCTCGACTTCCTCGCCGAACAGGGCACGATCAGCCCCGGGGATCAGGACATCATCGATTTCGTCGACACCGCCGACGAAGCGTGGGGGATTATCAGCCGGTTCTACAAGCTGGGGGAATAGGCAGGGGAACTGGGGAATTGAAGAACTGAGGAACTGAGGAACTGAGGAACTGAGGCTGAGGAAAAAGGGAGTCGGACCGTTCCCCAATTCCCCAATTCCTCAGTTCTTCAATTCCTCAGTTCTTCAATTCCTCTACCCCTTCCACAATCGCCGTGAGAAACGTCGCCAGATCGTCGGTGACGAAGTCGACGTCGTCCTCTTGCGCGGGGTCGCGCTCCCATATTTCGGAGAAGGTCGGCTCGAAATTGCGCGGCACCACCAGGACGGTGGTCATGCCCAGTGATTTCGGCACGGAAAGGTTGCGGGCAAGATCCTCGAACATCACCGCATTGTGGCCGGTGACGGCGTGCAGTTCGGCGAACTTCTCGTAGGTCTGGCGCGCCGGCTTGGGATTGAGGTCGGCCGCGATGATATCGAAGATGTCGTCGAAATGGTCGAGGATGCCGAGCTGGCGCGCGGTGCGCTCGGCGTGCCTGCGGTCGCCATTGGTGAAGATGAACTTGCGGCCGGGAAGCTGCCGGATGGCGGTGCCGAGAACGGGGTCGGGCACCAGCCACGAATAGTCGATGTCGTGGACCTTCTCGAGGAAATCGTCGGGGTCGATGGCGTGGCGCGTCATCAGCCCGTTCAGCGTCGTGCCATATTCGAGATAAAGCTCCTTCTGCAGCTTGCGTGCCTCATCGCGCGGCAGCGCCAGCAACTCGCCGACATAGGCGGTCATCTTGACGTCGATCTGCGAGAACAGATTCGAATGGTGCGGATAGAGCGTGTTGTCGAGATCGAACACCCAGTCGGTGACATGAGCGAAGCGAGCGGGATCGGGGAGCGTGGTCATGTGCCCCTTATGGCATGAAACGCGCATTCCGAAATGCACTTTATCCACAACTTCCGCGCGACCCGAGTAGCAAAAACAGGCTCACGATTCAAATTTTAGGCATCCGGGAAAGGTGGCATTCAGGGCTTGCTGGCACAGAGACAGTCCTGTGGGAGCCAGCGATGAACACCATAATTCTGAAGTCCGCCGCCATCGCTTTCGCCTCAGTCGCCATCTCTCTCCTGCTAACCCTGATCATCGTCCCGGCCATGGGATTTCCGATGAGCCGGACGATCTGGCTGACCTCGACTGTTTGTCCGCTGGTACTCGCCTGGGTTGCTTGTGCCAGCACCTTCTGGCAGAGCGACAGGCTGAAGAATGCGCATCGCGAACTTGCCCGGGCGCACGCCCAGCTGGCCGCCGCGCATCGCCGCCTGGCGGAAAAGGCAAGCCGCGACGACATGACCGGCATGCTCAACCGGGAGAGCTTCTTCGCCGCGCTGGATGGCTCCCGACGCAAGTCCGATCGCGGCGCGCTGCTGATCATCGACGCCGATCATTTCAAGAAGATCAACGACAGTTTCGGTCACTTGACCGGTGACGATGCGCTGCTGCTGATCGCCAGCGCGATCGAGCGCGGCGTGCGCCACGGCGACGTGCTCGGCCGCATCGGCGGCGAGGAGTTCGGCGCGTTCCTGGTCGGAGCCACCGAGCAGGAGGCCAAGCGTGTCGCCGAGCGCATTCGCCGCGAGGTCGAGCTGATTCGCTTCCGGCCCGTCGACGAGCGGACCATTCCGCTGACCGTCAGCATCGGCGGCACCGTCTGCGGCGAGGAAGCCAATGTATCGGAGCTGATGCGTGCCGCCGACCGGCGCCTCTATCAAGCCAAGCACGCGGGCCGCAACCTGTCGGTCCTCGATACGGATATCTCTGCCGCCGCATAAGCCGCCGGCGAATGGCCGGGAGACCGGGCCCATGGGCCACTCAAGCCAGCGCCGCCGTCAAGAGATTTCTAACTTTGTTTGCAGCCGGCCGCGCCATTATCCGGCTTGAAACGGCTTCACGGTTAGGTTTGGCACGAAACAAGCTTCTTCCCCGATGCATGTCCCGTTCCGGGAACGCCATGCGCAGCCGAGGCCCCCATCGAGAGACCAGTCATGAGTTTCTTCAAAGAAATGTCGCGCCGCACGATCATGCAGGCGCTGATCGCAATGCCAGCCCTGTCCCTGTTCCGCAAATCGCCTGACGCCGACGCGGCCCATACCGGCGCATCCCGGGTCGATGCACTGGCCGACCCGAGCGAAATCGTCGAGGTCAATGGCTGGATCCTGAAGCGGAGCGATCTGGCATGATCTTCGACAGTTACGAGGCGTATCGCGCCGCCAATTTCAGACCCAAGGTCTGCATCCTCGGTTCCGGCCCGGCTGGCACCACCATTGCCCGCAAGCTCGGTGCCGCCGGCATTCCAGTCGTGGTTTTGGAAGCCGGCGCGCGGGATTTCAGCGACGAATCCCAGGATTTCTACCGCGGCGCCACGGTCGGCGACTTCTATTTCGACCTCGACATCACCCGCCTGCGATTCATGGGCGGCAGCTCCAATCACTGGGCCGGATGGTGCCGTGTGCTCGACAAGCAGGATTTCGAGCCGAAGGCCTGGGCACCCGACACCGGCTGGCCAATCCGCCGCGCCGACATCGAGCCCTACCTGAATGAGGTGCATGACATCCTCGACCTACCCGATTTCCGGCCGGATGTGCCGATATCGGACGACATTCGCTGGGTGCAGCTGATCAAGAGCCCGGCGGTGCGTTTCGCCGAGAAATTCGGCCACGAACTCGACAAGAGCGGGAACATCGCCGTCGTGCTCAACACCTATGCCACCGAACTTGCCGGCGACGGCAAACGGGTGACCGGCGCCAGACTGTGGTCCGACGGCCAGGATGCCGGAACGTTCAATGCCGACT
The DNA here is from genome assembly GCF_020165735.1 of Mesorhizobium sp. B283B1A. Lineage (NCBI taxonomy): Bacteria > Pseudomonadati > Pseudomonadota > Alphaproteobacteria > Hyphomicrobiales > Phyllobacteriaceae > Mesorhizobium > Mesorhizobium sp. B283B1A. The sequence goes on along the minus strand of NZ_JAIUIQ010000008.1, from coordinate 160,689 downwards.
ATTTCATCGTCTGCACTGGCGGGCTGGAGAATTCGCGGCTGCTTTTGTGGTCGAACCGGCGCTCGAACGGCGGCGTCGTGCCGAATGCGGCGGCGCTTGGCCGCTACTGGATGGAGCACCCGACCTTCGAGGGCGGCAATGCCATCCTGGCCGACTACGGCGCGTTCGAGGTCGATGCCGTCAACGAGGCCTTCTTCTCGCCGACGCTCGCCGCGATGGAGCGCCTGCAGATCATGAATTTCGGTATCCGGCTGATCGAGACGCCGTATCCGGGGGTCAAGAGCCTGATCGCCGATCTCGCCTGCACGGCGCCCAACATGGCCGAGTGGATGTCCTCCAAGCTGAGCCAGAATCTGCGCTGCGCGGCCCAGCTCTATGTCGCCTGGGAACAGGCGCCGCGGGCCTCCAACCAGATCGAACTGTCGAAGACCGATGTCGACCACGCCGGCGTGCCGCGCATCGAACTGCACTGGAAGAAATCGGACCTGGAACGCCGTACCCTTCTCGAAGGGCTCAGGCTGTTCGGCACGACGCTGATCGAGAAGAATCTCGGCCGAGTGCGCATCGCCGACTGGATCGCCAACGGCCAGGACTACCCGACCAACGACGAGACCGCAGGACACCACCATATGGGCGGCACGCGCATGGGCACCGACGTCACCAAAAGCGTGGTCGACGCCAACTGCAAGGTGCATGGCATGGACAATCTCTATGTCGGCGGCTCTTCGGTGTTCTGCACGTCGGGCCAAGCCAACCCCACAACGACGATCACCGCGCTGGCCTGCCGGCTGGGTGAACATCTGACCAAGGTGGTCAGCGTCTGAGTTCCTACGGTCCTCGGCCGGCGCCGATAATGGCGCCGGCAGACGCTTGATATCGGCTCAAAGGCCGGGGACGGCGATGCGCACCAGCACGGCGGCGGCAAGCGCCACGAGCAGGATGCCGAGGCCGATGGGAGAGCCCCAGCCATACCATTCCATCGCAAGCCGGGCGATAGAGGCTACGTGTTCGCGGCGTTACAGCGAACACCGGCAGGAGCCGGACTATTTCGGCTGGACTCCATAGGCGACAAGAAACGCCTCTACCGAGGCATCCGCGTGCCGTTCAAGTTCGGCCTTGGAGCGCGGATTGCTTCCCGTGAACATAGCTTCATTCATGGGAATCCAAAGAAGCATTCCAAACAAATGGCTGGCTGCCAGACGGGGATCACTGGTTTGCATCAGCCCTCGATCGGTGAGCTTTTGAAAGCAGGACGCCGTCGAGGCAAGCATGCGCTCAAAACCTTTTTCGTACCAGCTGCGGCCAAGCTGCGGCATTCGATCCGCGTTGGCGATGATCAGGCGCCGCAGCTTCAACAACTCTTCATCCAGGAGCATCGTTACCAAACGTCGAGCAAGCTGCTGCAGGCCGCCCTCCATGAATTTCGCCTCGGAAAGCAGTGTCGTCACGGACTCTATGACATCGTTGACCTGGGTAGCGGTTGATAGGACGACTTCGCCGAAAAGCGTCTCCTTGTCCGTGAAATGCTTGTAGATGGTCTGCTTGGAAGCTCCCGCCCTGGTGGCGATTTCCTCCATGCTGGTTCCATCATAGCCCTTGCCGATGAACGCCGCCGTGGCCGCCTGGATGATTTCACGATCCTTGCGTGCCGATCTGGTCTCACCTTCTATTTCCATGGCGCCCCTCAACCAGTACTAGACGGTACCGTTCCCGTATGATAGCTCTGAAACGGTACTGGACTGACTAGTACCCTGTCAACGAAGGCGAGCCTAGACCGATGACCAAGATGATCTTTCTTAATCTGCCGGTGCGCGACCTGCAGGCAGCGACCAACTTTTATCTCGCGATCGGGGGCACGCTTAATCCGCAGTTCTCGAACGACCAGGCCAGCTCGATCATGTTCTCAGACTCGATCGGTGTCATGTTGCTCACGCACCAGCATTACAGCCAGTTCACAGCGCGGCAGATCGGCGACCCCAAGCGTGACAGCCAGATGCTGATCGCGCTCACCACCGACAGCAGGGACGAGGTCAATGCCATAATCGAGAAGGGCGTGGCGGCAGGCGGCCGCGCCGATCCCAATCCAGCGCAGGATCTCGGTTTCATGTTCAACCGCCACATCGAAGACCCGGACGGAAATGTCTGGGAGTTCCTGTGGATGAACCCGTCTGCCATGCAATAGCCTGGCGAGATCAAAGCGCCCGAAGCGCGTTGCGTCGAAACGGATTCACGCAACGCGCCTCAAACACCGGAGCCGGATCCACTAGACTGTCGCCGGGTCGAGTGCTGGCTGGCCCTTGCGGCGCGCGACGATCGCCTCGAAATCGGCGGTCTGGAAGGCATCGCGCAGGGCGTCGAAGGACGGCAGCACGAAATAGGCGCGCTGGAACTTGTCGATCTCGTAGCCGGTGCGCATCACCGTTTCGAGGTCGAAGGGCACGTGATGGGCGTCCTTGCTCTCGACGGCGAACTGCAATTCGGTAAAGGACGACATCAGGCCGGCGCCAAAGGCCTTCAGCGGCTGGCCTGCCTCCTGCATCAAGCCGTATTCGGCCGTATACCAGTAGAGCCGGGTGATCATCTCGTCGCCGCCGAGCGCTATGATGTCGCCGGCCTTCTTGCCATACATCTGCATGAAGTCGGCGAACACCGGCTGCGACAGCACCGGCACGTGACCGAAGAAATCGTGGAACATGTCCGGCTCGACGATGTAGTCGAGCTCCTGCCTGCTGCGCAGCCAGTTGGTGACCGGGAAGCGGCGATTGGCGAGATGATCGAAGAAGGGGGCGGCCGGTATGAGCCCCGGCACGGCGACGATCTCCCAGCCGGTCAGCTTGCGCAGCTTGGCGCTGACGTCCTCGAAATCGGGGATGCGGTCGAGCAGGTGGAGCTTCTCGACACCGTCGAGATAGGAATGATGGGCGAGCTTGCGCGTCAGCTTGGTCTGGCGGTCACACAAAGTGCGCCACACGGCCTGTTCTTCGGCGCTGTAGTCATAACCCTGCGCCACGGTGAAATCGGCACGGCAGACCGAATAGTCGCCGCGCAACCCTTGCGCCGCGCAGTCGCGGGCATATTCGGCAACGCTCATCGTCGTCATGGTTTTTCTCCCTGCAAATCACGAATGGCAGACTGCCGGAAAGCTAACCGGATTCGGCGAGGCAAATCGGTTTTGATGATGGTTCGCTTGCAATATTCGGGATAACATTCACTCAAAATCCGTATTGGAGGAGTGAAAATGCCTCAGTTCGATGATTTCGAGATCAAGATGCTCGATGTCCTGCAGCGCGACGGCCGCAAGCCGGTGTCGGAGCTGGCGCAGGAGATCGGCCTTTCGACGACGCCGTGCGCGCGGCGCTTCGAGGCACTGCAGGATGTCGGCATCATCAAGGGCTTTGCGGCGGTGATCAGCCGCCGCGCGGTCGGCTTGATGGTCGAGGTTTTCATCCAGGTGCGCCTGGTCAGCCACAGCGACGGCTCGCCCGAAAGCTTCATTGCCGCGGTGCAGCGCATGGACGAAGTGTCATCGTGCTGGACGATGACCGGCGACCACGATTTCCTGCTGCATGTCATGGTGCCGTCGGTCGACGAGCTCAACGCCTTCGTCATGCATCGGCTTATGCGGCTCGACGGTGTGCGCGACGTGCACACCCAGCTGGTGCTGCAGAACATCAAGGGGCCCGGACACGTGCCGCTGGCGCACCTGAAGCGATGACATCGCCCGCCCTCCGCATTCCTGCGGAGAAGCTGCACGCAAACTGCTGAAACAGGCCAAGCCGGGGTCCACATCGCGGACCAGCATGCGCGGATCATCCCTCCAGGAGGTCGGCCATGAAAATCGTCCTGATCAATCCGCCGCACACCGCTATCGGCAGCCGCGTGCCGGACGATCATCTGCCGCCGCTTGGCCTGCTGGCGGTTGGCGGCCCGCTGATCGACGCCGGCCATGAGGTGCGGCTGGTCGATGCCGAATTCGGACCGCTGCCGCTCGACATTGTGGTGCGCAGCGCACTCGACGATCGACCGGACTTCGTCCTGATCGGCCATTCCGGCTCGACCTCGGCGCACCCGACCGCCCTTTTGATCGCCGGGATGATCAAGGCGCGCGAACCGGCGACCATCGTCATCTATGGCGGCGTCTTCCCGACCTATCACTGGCGCGACATCCTCGGGGCGACCGATGTCTTCGACTTCATCGTGCGCGGCGAGGGCGAGGCGACCGTCGTGGCGCTGGTCGAGGCGCTGGAAATGCACCAGCCGCCGGCAAGCGTCGCCGGTATCGCCTTTCGCGACGATCTGCGCCGGCCCTTCGCGACGCAACCGGCGATGACCATCATCGAGATCGACGCCTACCGCGTCGGCTGGGAGCTGATCGACCACAGCCGCTACAGCTACTGGGGCGGCAAGCGCGCCGTGGTCATGCAGTTTTCGCGCGGCTGCCCACATCTGTGCAACTATTGCGGCCAGCGCGGCTTCTGGACCCGCTGGCGGCACCGCGATCCCAAAAAGTTCGCGCAGGAAATCGCCTGGCTGCACCGCGAGCACGGCGTCAAACTGATCAATCTCGCCGACGAGAACCCGACCGTGTCGAAAAAGGCCTGGCGCGCCTTTCTCGACGCATTGATCGCCGAGAACGTGCCGGTGCTGATCGTCGGCTCGACGCGGGCCGACGACATCGTGCGCGACGCAGACATCCTGCATCTCTACCGCAAGGCCGGTGTCATCCGCTGGCTGCTCGGCATGGAGAACACCGACGAGCAGACGCTTCAATTGATCCGCAAGGGTGGCAGCACCTCATCCGACCGCGAGGCGATCCGGCTGCTGCGAAAGCATGGCATCCTGTCGATGGCGACCTGGGTGGCCGGTTTCGAGGATGAGGGGTTTCGCGACCTCTGGCGCGGCTTTCGCCAGCTCATCGCCTACGATCCCGACCAGATCCAGGCGCTCTATGTGACGCCGCATCGCTGGACGCCGTTCTTCAGGATTGCCCGCGACCGCAAGGTGATCCAGAGGGACGCCCGGCTGTGGGACTACAAGCACCAGGTGTTGCACATGACCCGGCTGAAGCCGTGGATGCTGTTCTTCTCGGTCAAGCTGATCGAACTCGCCGTGCAGTCGCGGCCAAAGGCGCTGGCGCGCATCCTGTTCCACCCGGATCCCGAGCAGCGGCATTCGATGCGCTGGTATACGCGGATGGGCCGCCGCGTCTGGTTCCGCGAAGTCTGGGGTTTTCTGGCGCGTGACATCAGGGTGAAAGACGGGCCGACGCTCGCCGAATTCTGGGGCGCGCCGCAGGATGCCGAAGAGGAATCGATGGTGTTTGCGCGCCAAGCCCGAAAACCGGCCGCGTCCGTCGTCGCGCAATCGCGCACCGCCTGAGCTTCCTACACGCGTAGCCGCCGCGAGGCTGTCACTGGCGGCCGGCGGGCAGTGCGCTAATTTTCTGCGAACCGTTGGTTACCGGCAGGAGGAAGCGATGAACCTTGTCACGCATAAGAAGATGAAAGGTGATCGGCTGATGCCTTGGGGGAAAGGCACTGTCGTGACGGGAGCCAAGGGGTTGGTCTTCCTTGCCGGAAATACCGGCACAGCCGAAAACTACGATCCGTCGAGCGGCAAGGGAGGCGCCGTGGGTGACGCTGCGACGCAGTGGCGCTCCATCCTGACGAACATCAAATCAGATTTGGAGGAGCTTGGCAGTTCGCTCGAGCATCTCGTCAAGATCACCCAGTACGTCAAGGGACCGTTTCCGGACGGCGGGGCCTTGAGCTCGCCAAATTTCCGGTTGGACGTGATGGATGAATTCTTTGCCGAGCATTGCCCAAAGCATTGCAGCTACAACAATCCGCCGCCATCGGAGGTGATCGGAGTGGTCGCACTTGCCCATCCCGATCTGGTCATCGAGATCGTGGCGGTGGCCGCCCTGCCTGACTAGTGCGTGCCGCCCAACCGCCTGCCGCCCAGGCGGCACAGCCGCGGACCGTCAGGGCACGATCAGCGTGCCGGCGCCGTGTTCCGTGAACAGCTCGAGCAGCACCGAATGCGGCGTCTTGCCGTTGAGGATGACGACGCCCTCGACGCCGCGTTCTATCGCTTCGATGCAGGTCTCGACCTTGGGGATCATGCCGCCCGAGACAGTGCCGTCCTTGATCAACGCCTTTGCCTCGGCGACCGTCAATTCGTCGATCAGCATCTTGTTCTTGTCGAGCACGCCGGGCACATCGGTCAGGAACAGCAGGCGCGTGGCCTTGCAGGCGCCGGCAATGGCGCCGGCGAAGGTATCGGCGTTGATGTTGTAGGTGTGGCCGTCGCGGCCGGGCGCCACCGGCGCCAGCACCGGGATCATTTCGGAGCGCGCCAGAAGATCGAGCAGCGTGCGGTCGACCTCGACCGGCTCGCCGACGAAGCCGAGATCGAGCACGCGCTCGATGTTGGAGTCCGGGTCGATCATGGTCTTGCGCGCCTTTTCGGCGAAGACCATGTTGCCGTCCTTGCCGCACAGGCCGATCGCCCATTCGCCCTCGGCATTGATCAGGGCGACGATCTCCTTGTTGATCGAGCCGGCGAGCACCATTTCGACGATCTCGACGGTCTTCTGGTCGGTGACCCGCAGGCCGCCCTCGAACTTGGATTCGATGCCCATCTTGGCCAGCATGGCGCCGATTTGCGGGCCGCCGCCGTGGACGACGATCGGATTGACCCCGGATTGTTTCAACAGCGCGATGTCGCGCGCGAAAGCCTTGCCGAGTTCGATATCGCCCATGGCGTGGCCGCCATATTTGACCACGACCGTCTTGTGCTCGTAGCGCTGCATGTAAGGCAGCGCCCGCGACAGCAGGGCTGCCTGCATTTCGGCGGTGGCGGTTATCTCCGTCATCGGCATGGTTTCCCTGGCTTTGATTCATGCATGTCGTTACCCCAAACCGCTGGGCACGTGGACCGTTAAGACCGGCGGCGTCTTAGCGGGAATTGGCTCTGCCCGCAAATGTCATTGTTGTCATATTCGCCGGGTTCACGGCCTCGTCATTGTGACGGCATCATCAGCGGCGCCCGCCGCTTCAGCCAGCCCGAAAGCTTCTCCATCTGCGCGGCGAAGGACAAAAGCGTTTCTTCGTCGCCAGGGCGGCCGGCCGCCTGGATGCCGAGCGGCAGGCCGGCATCGGTGACATGGACCGGCAGCGCAATCGATGGCTGGCCGCTGACATTGTGGATCGCCGGCCAGTGGGTGAACCACAGGCTCTTGTCCATCAGCTGGCCGAAGACGGACTCGACCTTAAGCAAGGGCGTGAGGTGAAGCTTGTCGAGCAGGTTCTCGACCAATTCATCGGCGCCTTTCGGATCCATGGCACCACAGGCAAGCGGCGGGTGGGCGATGACAGGCAACAGCACGGCGTCGAAGTGCGCGGTCTCCGTGATCAGTTGACGCGAGGCGGCGTGGAGCCGCTGCAGGGCGGCATAGGTCTCGCCGGCTGAAACCATCTCGCCCAGCCGGCCGAGCACCCGCGTGGCACGCTCGACGTCGCCGGTAACGGGACGGCCGACGCGCAGCGCTTCCGCCTGCAGCGTGCCGGCGACGGCGGAGGCAACCGTCCTGCAGAAGTCGGCGAAGAAATCGCGCCCGATGAAGGGCAGGTCAATGTCCTCGACGGTGTGGCCGCCCTCGCGGGCGAGCGCCACCGCGATGTCCAGCGCTTTCACCGTCTCGGCCGAAATCGGCAGGCCAAGCGGCGACTTGCGATAGACCGCCAGGCTGAGCTTGCCGGCATCGCGCGCGGCGGCAGCAGCGAATGTGCCCTTCGGCGGCAGTGCGGCGTAAGGCGACAGCGAGTCGGGACCGTGGGTGAGGTCGAGCAGCAGCGCGCAATCGCGCACCGAGCGGGTGACGGCATGGTCGACGACCATGCCGTACCAGCTTTCGCTCACCAGCGGCGTCAGCGGGATGCGGCCGCGCGAGGTCTTGAGGCCGACCAGCCCGGTGCAGGCGGACGGCACGCGGATCGAGCCGCCGCCATCCGAGGCATGCGCCACCGGCACGACGCCGGCTGCGACCAGCGCTGCCGCACCGCCGGACGAGCCGCCGGTGGTGTGTCCGGTGTTCCAGGGATTGCGAGTGATGCCGAAGGCCTTGGATTCGGTCATCAGCCGCAGCCCATGTTCCGGCGATGTCGAGGTGACGATCGGGACCAGTCCGGCGGCGAGGTAGCGCTCGGTCATCACCGAATTGACATCGGGCAGCCAGGCGGGAATGCGGCTGCCGCCATGCGACGGTACGCCCTTGATGGCGATGCCGAGATCCTTGATGGCAAAGGGCACGCCGGCCAGCGGCGGCGAACGGTCCATGGTTTTCGCCCGCGCCCGTGCGGCTTCATAGAGCGGCTCGGCCGTGGCATTGATTTCAGGCCTTGTGGCCTCGGCGCGTGCGATCGCCGCCTCGGTCAGCTCGATCGCGGACAGCTCGCCCTTGCGCACCAGGCCGGCAAGGCCGGTTGCGTCTTCTTCCCACAGGATCCGTTCGACCGACATGTGCGCCCCCCGTTGCCGCCAAGCTAGCCAGCGGCGATTCCCTTGGCAATCGAAGCCTGCGTCCGGACGCCGGAACTTTAGGTGCATCGAATATTTCCGTCGTTGCAAATACAACGCAATTGCCTAATTTGGCTCGGCATGACGCCGCAGGACATCACCAAGCTGATCGTCCGGACTTCGATGAAGGATCGGGCAGCGTTCGACCTGCTCTACCGGCAGACCAGCGCGAAACTTTTCGGCGTATGCCTTCGTGTATTGAACGACCGGGGAGATGCTGAAGAAGCGCTGCAGGAAGTCTTCGTCAAGATATGGACGAAGGCGGACCGTTTTGCTGTCTCCGATCTGAGCCCGATCTCCTGGCTGGTGGCGATCGCGCGCAATCATGCGATCGATCGCATCAGAGCGCGGCGCAAGCCTGCCGCCGATATCGATGCCGCGCTCGACGTGGCCGATCCGGCGCCGGGACCTGAAGCGATGGCGGTGGCGGGCGACGAGACCGAACGCGTCCACCATTGCCTCGACGAGCTGGAGAAGGACCGGGCGGCGGCCGTCCGGGGCGCTTATCTCAAGGGCGAAAGCTATGCCGAACTGGCGGAGCGCCACGGCGTGCCGTTGAACACGATGCGTACCTGGCTGCGCCGCAGCCTGATGAAACTCAGAGAATGCCTGGAGAGATGACGCTCGCAGAGGACAATGGACCGGAACGTGGGGGCGACGACATGTTCGCCGCCGAATATGTTCTCGGCGTGCTGCCGGCGGACGAGCGGCAGATCGCGTCCAGGCGCATCGATTCCGAAACCGACTTCGCGCGGCTTGTCGACGGCTGGGAGGTTCATCTTTCGCCATTGGCAGCCGCCTATCCGGAAATCGAGCCACCGGCATCGGTGAAGGCGGCCGTCGATCGACGCCTGTTTGCATCGACCGCAGCCGCACCCGCCGAACCCCGTGCAGGCCTCTGGTCCAGCCTCGCCTTCTGGCGCGGCCTCGCGGCGGCGGCGGTTGCCGCGCTCGCGCTCTACATCGCCGTGCCCTACGTCAATCCGCCGGCCGTCCAGCCGCAGACGCGGCTAGTCGCCTCGCTGGCCGCCGACGGCAGCGACGTCAAATACCTCGCCGTCTACGATGCCGCGCACCATGAAGTCAGCCTGTCGCATGTTTCCGGCGAGCGCGCGTCCGGCAAGGATTTCGAACTTTGGATGATTGAAGGCAAGAATCCACCGGTTTCGATAGGCGTCATCCCGAGCGGGGCAACGGCTCATATCGTCGTCTCGCCGGCAGCCCAGCAGAAACTTGCCCAGGGCGCGGTGCTGGCCGTCAGCCTCGAACCATCAGGCGGTTCGCCAACCGGGCAGCCGACCGGACCGGTGGTTGCCGCAGGCGATTTGAAGAGCATTTAGCCCGACCGTTCGCGCTTGTGACCATGATTTAGGCGATAGCAAGTCTATCTATAATTCCGCATGTCTAAAGTGCCGCCAAGCCGGCAAACTACCGAGCCTGGAAAATTTCTTTCTGCGCTCAGATAAATTCAAAAACAAAAAATCTGAAACTCCCGCGTTTGTATTCCGTATCTCCTCACGTCCCCAAAAATGGGAAGAGAAAACCCGAGGAGTTCTACATCATGCGTAAATTCGCCACCCTTTTGCTTGCCGGTACCATCGCCGTGTCCGCGCTTGCCACCGCCGCCTATGCCGAAAACCCGATGGTGGGCGGCGCCGCCATGTTTGCCAACAAGACCATCGTCGAAAACGCCGTCAATTCGAAGGATCACACGACGCTGGTCGCCGCCGTCAAGGCAGCCGGCCTGGATGAGACTCTGCAGGGCGCCGGCCCGTTCACCGTGTTCGCGCCGACCAACGAAGCCTTTGCCGCCCTGCCGGCCGGCACGGTCGACACGCTGCTCAAGCCTGAGAACAAGGACAAGCTCGCCAAGATCCTGACCTGCCATGTCATCGGCGCCAAGGCGATGGGCGCCGACGTGGCCGCGATGGCCAAGGCCGACGGCGGCACCCACAAGGTCAAGACCGCCGGCGGCTGCGAGCTGTCGCTCAAGGCCGATGGCGGCAAGGTCACCGTTACCGACGAGAACGGCAATGTCGCCAATGTGACGATCGCCGATGTCGAGCAATCCAACGGCGTCATCCACGTCATCGACAAGGTTCTGCTCCCGAAGATGTGATCGGCCCGAAAATGTAACAAAGGGCCTGCCGAGGCGAACCTGCTGCAAGAGCCCTCCGTCGATTGCATCGTCTCGCTCCCTCGACCTGCAAGCGACACGCGAGCTCCGCGCCGCCCACGGCCAACCCGTGGAACGGCGCGGAGTTCGTTCGAGGACAACCGTCACCGGCTTTTGACTTTCGCGTGGCGGCATAGTTTGGCAAAATAGACAATCGGAGGAACTGGTCATGAACCGTCGCGACTTTCTTTTGAGCGGCGTCGCTGCCGTTGGTGTCGTCGGGGCCGCAGCCACCTTGCTGCGCATGGGCAGCCCGCAGGCAGCTCAAGCCGCCGAGAAGTTCGAGGTCACCAAGACCGACGACGAATGGAAGGCCATCCTGTCGCCGGCCGCCTTCGACGTGCTGCGCAAGGAAGGCACCGAATATCCGGGCACCAGCCCGCTGCTCAACGAGCACCGCAAGGGCATCTTCGCCTGTGCCGGCTGCGATCTGCCGGTCTATCCCTCGGAGACGAAATTCGATTCCGGCACCGGCTGGCCGAGCTTCTGGCAGGAGATCGCCAATGGCATCGGCAAGACCGAGGACCGGTCGCTGGGCATGACCCGCACCGAGGTGCATTGCCGCCGCTGCGGCGGCCATCTCGGCCATGTCTTCGACGACGGCCCGGCGCCGACCGGCCTGCGCCATTGCATCAACGGCGTGGCGCTGAGCTTCAAGCCCGCCACGGCCTGACAGATTCTGCTTCAAACGAAAAACTCCGGGCTTTGCGGCCCGGAGTTTTTTGCGCGGTCAGAGCTTTTCGGGCGTGGACTGGAGGAGCTTCCCGAAACCGCTGCCCACGTGGGGTATTTTTGTTTAGTGGCCGCCGCCTCCGCCGCCACCGGGCGCGGCCGGCTTGTTGATCAGCATGGTGAACAGGCCAAGCGTCGCGAACAGCACCGTCAGCATGTAGAACACGTCCATGAAGGACAGCAGCGCCGCCTGCTGCTGGACAATGCCCGACAGCTTGGAGATCGCGGCACTCGCCGCATCGAGACCGGTGGTCTGCTCGAAATTGAGCGTCATGTTCTGCAGCTTCTGCTGGGCCGCCGCACTGCCCCACTGCACGTGCTCCGACAGCCGGGCGTAGTGGAAAGCATTGCGGTCGATCAGCACGGTGTTGATGAGGGCAAGGCCGACGGCACCACCGAGGTTGCGCGTCAGGTTGAAGAGGCCGGACGCATTCTTCAGCCGGTCGGGCGGCAAGGTGCCGAGCGCGATGTTGTTGATCGGCACCATGCACAGCATCATCGAACAGCCGCGCAGGATCTGCGGGATCAGCAGTTCATAGAAATCCCAGTCGGCGGTCAGGTGCGTCATCCACCACGTGCCGGTGGCGAAGCCGAAGAAGCCGATCATCATCATCAGCCGCAGATCCATCTTGCTCGACAGGATGCCGGAGATCGGCGCGGTGACGAACATGGCCAGGCCGCTGACGAACAGCGCCTCGCCGATCATCATCGAATCGTAGCCGCGGATGCGACCGAGGAAGACCGGATAGAGATAGGTCAGGCCGTAGAGGCCGATGCCGATGACGAAGGAGAACAGCGAGCCGAAGGCGAAGTTGATGTTGCTGAAGGCCCGCAGATCGACGATCGGCTCCTCGGCGGTGAAGACACGCCAGAAGAAGATCACTGCACCGATGGTCATGACGATCGCGCAGATGAACACGGCATGATCCTGCAGCCAGTCATTGTTCGGGCCTTCCTCTAGCACATACTCCATGCAGCCGAGGAACGCCGCCATGCCGGCGAGGCCCCACCAGTCGAACTTGTTGAACAGCTTTAGATTGGGCTTGTCGAAGTCGATCAGCGACCAGGCCGCGGTCGCCACCAGAATGCCGGGGACGACATTGACCAGGAACAGCCAGTGCCACGAAAAAGCATGGCTGATGTAACCGCCGACGGTCGGGCCGATGGTCGGCGCCAGCGTCGCCACCAGGCCGATCATCGGCGAGACGATGGCGCGGCGCGAGGGCGGGAAGATGGTGAAGGCGGCCGCGAAGACACTCGGGATCATGCCGCCGCCGATGAAACCCTGCACAGCGCGGTAGACGATCATCTGATCGATGTTGGTGGCGGTCGCCGCGAGCGCGCTGGCGGCGGTGAAGCCGGCTGCCGCGATGGTGAACAGCACGCGCGTCGACAGCATGCGGCTGAGGAAGCCCGACAGCGGGATCATGACCACCTCGGCGATCAGATAGGCCGTCTGCACCCACGGAATTTCATCGGAGCTGGCGCTCAAGCCCGCCTGGATCTCGGAAAGTGAGGCGGAGACGATCTGGATGTCCAGGATCGCCATGAACATGCCGAACACCATCGCCAGGAAGGCAATGATGCGGCGTGTGGAAATAGTGTCAGGGACGGCCGGCCGTGCCGGCGGCGATCCTGCGGTGATTGTTGCGGTTGCCATTGCATGGGCCTCCTTGAGGCAGGCCGGGCGGCTCAGTGCTTGATCAGCCCCCGAGCCGCCCTCCGAAAAGCGCTTAGTTGGTGCTCGCGGCAGGTGCGGTGCGGCTGTCGACGTCGACGACAACGCTCAAGCCAGCGCGCAACTTGCCGGTCCTGAGGGCATCGGCCCGGACGTCGATGCGGACCGGGACCCGCTGCACGACCTTGGTGAAGTTGCCGGTGGCATTTTCCGGCGGCAACAGCGAGAAGACCGCGCCGGAGGCCGGAGCGAGCGACGAAACGGTTCCCTGGATGGGCTGGCCGTCGATGGCGTCGACCGCGATGTTGACCTTTTCGCCGGGAACCAGCCGGGCAAGCTGGGTCTCCTTGAAGTTGGCGACGATGTAGAGCTTGTCCATCGGCACGACGACGGCAAGCTTCTGGCCGGGGCTGACGAGGTCGCCCTGCTCGACGGAACGGTTGCCGACGACGCCGTCATAGGGCGCCTTGAGCACGGTGAAGGAAAGATCGCGCGCGGCCTTGTCGCGGCTGAGCTGCAAGGAGGCGAGCGTGCTCGCCGACTCGGCGCGCTGCGCTTCGAGCACACCGATATTGGCCTGTGCGGCGGCGATCTGCGCGTCGGCACCGACCAGCGCGGCATTGGCCTGGTCGAGCGCGGTCTGGGCGTCGTCCAATTGCGCCTGCGTGCCGACATGGGTCTTGACCAGCTGCGCGGCGCGCTGCTGGGCACGGGCGGCATTGCTGGCTGCGGCCTGGTCGGCGACCTTCTGCGCCTGCGCCTGCTGCAGGGAAGCCTGCGCGGCCTTGGTCTGCGCGTCGATACGGTCTAGCGTCTTCGACAGCGTGGCGATCTGCGCGTCGGCCTGGGCGACAGCTATTTTGTAGTCGCCGTCATCGATCGTCAGCAGCGGGTCGCCGGCCTTGACCAGCTGGTTCTCGCTCACCTTGACCTGATCGACATAGCCGGAAATCTTCGGCGAGACGAACGCCATGTCGGCCTGGACGTAAGCGTCGTCGGTCGAGATCATGAAACGGCCAGTCGTCCAATAGTCATAGCCATACCAGGCGCCGGCGCCGAGCAGAGCAACGCCGATGATCGGCAGCAGGACGGAGCGCGCCGAACGCTTTTTCTTTGCGGGGGCTTCCGGCGGCGGCGCGGCGGCCGGCTGGACAGGAATTTCCGGTGCTTCCGTCGCCGGCGCAACCTTGGCACTGGGGAACGGACGGACTTCGGCGGTGGATGGCGCGTTTGAGGACATGACATCTCTCTAGGAAAGATTATAATAGACTGAACCGTTCGGTTCGATGGACGTTGACATAGCGCGTAAAGAGGACCATATCAAGGGGCAATCGAACCGCTTGGTTCGAATTATTTTCGAGGTGTGACTTTTATGGCCGAGACAACGCCCGACGCCGAAAACGACAAATGCGAGGATCTGCTGGACAGCCTGCGCCGCGGCCGCCCCGCCGCCGGACAGGATCCGGTCAAGCGCAGCCAGATCATCGACGGCGCCCGCCGTGTCTTCATCGACAAGGGCTTCGAGGCCGCCTCGATGAACGACATCACGCGCGAGGCCGGCGTGTCGAAGGGCACCATCTATGTCTACTTCGCCAATAAGGAAGAGCTGTTCGAGGCGCTGATCGAGGAAGAGCGCGGCAGCATATTCAAGAACATGTACGACCTGCTCGACCGTTCAGACGATCTGCGCCAGACGCTGGTGAAGTTCGGCAAGGTGCTGTCGATGAAGATCACCTCGGCCAGGGTCATCCAGGCGCAGCGCACCGTGATCGGCGCCTCCGACAGGATACCCGACATGGGCGCGCGGTTTTACGAGCGCGGTCCCAAACGCGGCCATGACAGGATGGTGGCCTTCCTGAACGCCGCCATCGAGCGCGGCCTGCTGCGCATCGACGATGTCGACCTTGCCGCCTATCAGTTCACCGATCTTTGCCTTGCCGGTCTTTTCCGGCAGTGCATCTTCGCCTACCGCGTCAAGGCGCCGAGCCAGGAGGAGATCGAGCACATCGTCCGGTCGGGCGTCGATATGTTCCTGAAGGCCTACGGCACCGCAAGCCTGGCCGAGGAAGAACGCCACCAGATGATTGCCCTGGAGGCAAAGTCCTGACGGGAAACCGCGTCACCCACCATTGGCGGCAAGCACGATGGCGGCCTGCAATTCCTCGAGACCCTCACCTTTTTCCGATGACGTCGCCAGCACGAACGGAAACGCCGCCGGCCGCTTCTTGATCTTTGCCAGCGTCTCCTCGATCAGCCTGGGCACGCCAGCGACCTTGATCTTGTCGGTCTTGGTCAGCACGATCTGATAGGACACCGCCGCCTTGTCGAGCAGCGACAGCACTTCGTCGTCCTTGGCCTTGATGCCGTGGCGGGCGTCGATCAGCACATAGACGCGCTTCAGCGTGACGCGGCCCTTGAGATAGTCGAAGACCAGCTTCGTCCACTCGTCGACCTTCTCCTTGGGCGCGGTGGCGTAGCCGTAGCCCGGCATGTCGACCAGCGCCATGGGCGGCAGGTCGGCGCCCTCGCCCGAAAATCCATCCGGCACGAAATAGTTGAGTTCCTGCGTGCGCCCCGGCGTGTTGGAGGTGCGAGCCAGCCCCTTCTGGTTGACCAGCGCGTTGATCAGCGACGACTTGCCGACGTTGGAGCGGCCGGCAAAGGCGATTTCCGGCGGCCCTTCCGGCGGCAGGAACTTCATGGCCGGCACGCCGCGGATGAAGATCCAGCCGCGCGTGAAAAGGTCGGTGCCGATCGTGGTGCTGTTCAAAGCGTTCAAGCTGCTGCCTCCAGAAGAGAAATATCGGCGCCCCTGATGGCGTCGAGGTTGCGGCCGATCTTGTCGACCGGCCAGTCCCACCATGCCACCGCCAGCAGCCGCCGGATCGTCCTGTCGTCGAACCGCATCTTCACCACCTTGGCCGCGTTGCCAGCGACGATGGCGTAGGGCGGCACATCGTGCGTCACCACGGACTTCGCCGCAATGATGGCGCCATGGCCGACTTGCACGCCCGGCAGGATCACCGCCTCCATGCCGATCCAGACGTCGCTGCCGACCACGGTGTTGCCGCGCACTTCCTTCGACCATGTCGCCGGATCAAAACCGTTTTCCCAGCCATGGCCGAAGATGTTGAACGGATAGGTCGAAAAGCCGGACATGGCATGGTTGGCGCCGTTCATGATGAAGCGCGCGCCTTCGGCGATGGCGCAGAACTTGCCGATGATCAGCTTGTCGCCAATGAAAGGATAGTGGTGCAGCACGCATTTGTCGGCGAATTTGTCCGGCCCGTCAGGGTCGTCGTAGTAGGTGAAGTCGCCGATCTCGATGTTCGGCGCACTCACCAGCGGCTTCAGGAAGCCGACGCGCGTATGCATCGGGATCGGGTGCTTGATGCCGGGGTTGGGTCCGTCCATGTCGATATCCGTCGAGGAAGTGATTGGTCGGCGCATCCGGACTGCGGGGTGCGCCTGGTCAAAATAACGTGATCCGCCCTATAGCATCAATGGGCCGAGAGCGAGCTTTCCTTGTCATGGAGCTCATTTGTTGCCGCGGCAAATCACGATCGGATTGGACAGCGCGCTGTCAAAACCGCTGCCCTGATACCGGCCAAGGTCGACCATAGCGCCGTCACATGGAGTGACGTGCCGGGAGCGGTTGCTCGACAGCTGAAACCCGGTCGCCTTCACATATCCAAAAAACCGGAGCCCTGCGTGGGACTGCTGGACTCCGGTCCATTGCCGATACGGCTTCCCAGGAAATATGGACCTCGTCACGAGGTGGAGACGGCAAGCCCGAGAAAGCCCCAACGGACCTGCCTGATCCCCTTCGCCGGGGTGGTTACTTCGGCAACAGCACCTTGTTGACGACATCAATGACACCGTTCGACTGGTTGACGTCGGCGATCGTCACCTTGGCCTCGCCGCCGGACTCGTCGATGATGTAGAGCTTGCCCTTCTTGACCTCGGCGGTGAGCGTGTCGCCCGAGACGGTCTTCATCTCATATTTGCCGCCCATCGCCTTGGCCTTGGCCATCATGTCCTTGCCGGAGATCTTGCCGGCCACGACATGCGCGGTCAGCACCTTGGTGAGCTGGTCCTTGTTCTCGGGCTTGAGCAGCGTTTCGACGGTGCCGGCCGGCAGCGCGGCGAAGGCTTCGTTGGTGGGCGCGAAGACGGTGAACGGGCCGGCGCCCTGCAGCGTGTCGACAAGGCCAGCCGCTTTGACGGCGGCGACCAGCGTCGTGTGGTCCTTCGAGTTGACGGCGTTCTCGACGATGTTCTTGGTGGCGTACATCGGCGCGCCGCCGACTGTCGGGTTCTTGGCATAGGCCGGGGCGGCAATTGCCGCGCCAGCGACGAATGCGGAAAGGGCGATGATCCTGAATGACGGCAGGCGCATGTGGTCTTCCTCCGGGTGAGGGCTGATCGGAATTGATAGCCTTTGGAAATGCACACGCAGTCACGCCCCGCGACCGCTCGCAGTTTCACCGATCACGGGAACGTGAACCGATGCTCGCCCAAAGAAAAAGCCCGGACGAACCGGGCTTTTCGAGAAGAGAGATCTTCTCTTCGGCTTTTTTTGGGGGCCGGCTACTCCGCCTTTTGTAGGAAGAAGGCCGGCTACTCAGCCGGTGACGGTTTCTTCCGGAACAGCGCGACCAGATTGTCCCACAGCTCGATCTTGGCGCCCTGGCGCTTCATGATCAGGCCCTGCTGGAGGATCGACAGCGTGTTGTTCCAGGCCCAGTAGATGACGAGACCCGCCGGGAAACCCGCCATCATGAACGTGAAGATGACAGGCATCCAGGTGAAGATCGCGGCCTGCGTCGGATCCGGCGGCGTCGGGTTCATGCGCATCTGCAGGAACATGGTGACGCCCATGATCAGCGGCCAGACGCCGATCATCAGCATGTGGGGCAGCGTGATCGGAACGAGGCCAAACAGGTTGAAGATCGAGGTCGGATCGGGCGCGGCCAGATCCTGGATCCAGCCGAAGAACGGCGCGTGGCGCATCTCGATGGTGATGTAGAGCACCTTGTAGAGCGAGAAGAAGACGGGGATCTGCAGCGCCACCGGCCAGCAACCGGCCAGCGGATTGATCTTCTCGGTCTTGTACAGCTCCATCATCGCCTGCTGCTGCTTCATCTTGTCGTCCGCGTATTTCTCGCGGATCTCGAGCATCTTGGGCTGCACCTTCTTCATGTTCGCCATCGACGCGTAGGACTTGTTGGCGAGCGGGAAGAACAGCGCCTTGACGATGACGGTGGTGGCGAGGATCGCCAGGCCGAAATTGCCGAAGAATTTGTAGAGCGTGTCGATCAGCCAGAACATCGGCTTGGTGATGAAATAGAACCAGCCCCAGTCGATCACCAGGTTGAACTGGCGAATATGACGGTCCGCCTCGTAGGCGTTGATCTTGGCCACTTCCTTGGCGCCGGCGAAGATCTCCGTCTCGACCGTCGCGGACTGGCCGGCATCGACATTGATTGCATCGGTGAGGAAGTCGGACTGGTAGCGGTGCCGGCCATCCTCGAAAAAGGCATAGCGCGGCTGGAAAGGCTGCTTCTCGGTCGGCACCAGGGTGACGGCCCAGTATTTGTCGGTGATGCCGAGCCAGCCATCGGTCGACTTGCCCGGAGTGACCTGCTTTTCGGATTCGATCTTGGCGTATTTGTATTCGGCCAGGCCCTCGGTGCCGGTAACGCCGATCAGGCCTTCATGCAGCACATAGGTGCTGGCGACGGCCGGCTTGTCGTAGCGCGTGACGCGGCCGTAATTGAACAGCGAAACCGCACTGGCGCCGGAATTCTGCACCGTATCCGTGACCGTGAACATGTAGTTGGCGTCGACCGAGAAGACGCGCTTGAAGGTCAGGCCCTTGTCGTTGGTGTAGGTAAGCGTCACCGGCGTCGACGGGCTCAGCGTCGGATTGCCTTCCACGCTCCACACCGTGTCGGCACCCGGCACCGCGCCGGTCTTGTCGTTGCCGACGAAGCCGATCTCGGCGAAATAGCCGGTCGGCAGCGCCTGCGGATTGAGCAGCTCGATCTCGGGCGAGTTCTTGTCGACGGTCTCGGTGTAGTGCTTGAGCTTGAGGTCGTCGAGGCGTGCGCCGGTCAGGTTGATCGAGCCTTCGAGGCTCGGCGTGTCGATCTTGACGCGCTTCGAAGCAGCCAGCGCCTGATCGCGGCCGGCCGCGGTGACGGCGTCGCCGCCGGGCGCGTTGGGAATGGTGCCCGGGGGGGGGGGGCGCGCCGCGCCGGCGCCGGCGCCGGTGTCGCAGCGCCTGGATTGGCGGCCTCGGCCGCCTTCTTCTGCTCCTCCACGCGCTGCTGCTCGATCTTGGCGGCCTCGCGCTGCTGCTCGACGCGCGGATTCATGTAGAAAACCTGCCACAAAGTCAGGATCAGCACCGACAGCGCGATGGTGATGAAGAAGTTCCGGTTGTTTTCCATCGAGAGCCCTTGGCCTATCGTGTTCCGCGAAGTCGGCGGGAGAGTTCGGCCTTCAACTGGCCGAACGGGGCGCGCAGTGCATCGTCGCGCCCGACGATGACATAGTCATTGCCGGGCATCATGTCATCTGCGGCATGGACGCGGACGGCTTCTTTCAGCCGCCGCCTGACGCGGTTGCGCACAACGGCGTTGCCGACCTTCTTGGTGACGGTGAAGCCGACACGCGGCACGCCGCCGTCGCCGCGGTCGAGGACCTCGACGAGGAAAAACCGCCCGCGGCGCTTTTCACCACGGCGGACGGCCAGGAATTCCGCGCGTTTCAGAAGCCGCTTGGGATTGACCCCCACTGGCTTGCCGGTTGCGGGCAACGATCTCGTCTCGCTTAGGCGCTGAGCCGCTTGCGGCCGCGGTTGCGGCGAGCTGCGACAACGCCACGACCACCCTTGGTGGCCATGCGGGCACGAAAGCCGTGCCGACGTTTGCGGACGAGTTTGGACGGTTGGTAGGTACGCTTCATTTGTTTTAATACCGCGGGGTGCGGCCCTTCTTGATTCTGTCACTCTGTAACAGGAGCTTTGCCGGGCCGGCTTTGGCGCGATCGAAACCGCGCCGGGACGAATGGCCCGAGCGTGAGCGGGCTTATAGAAAGAAGGGTTTTGGAAGTCAATCCGGGGTCGTCGCGCCAAGGACGTAGGTTTTATGACGGCAATTTAATGTTCCGGCCAAAGGATAAATTGGCAAAAAAGCCTTGATCGCCTAATCTTGGCCGATCAAGTGATTGTGAAGACAGGGTTACATGAGCGAAGCCACGCAAGCGGGAGAAGGGACCGGAACAGCGCCAGCCGCCGTCCGCACGGTGCCTTTGTCGCGCGGCCTGTCCACGAAACTGCTGCTTTTGACCATCGTTTTCGTGCTGCTGGCCGAAGTGCTCATCTTCCTGCCCTGGATCGCCAGCTACCGGCTGAGCTGGCTCAAGGAGCGGCTGAGTACGGCCGCCGCCGTCTCGATCGTGCTGGTGCAGGGCGAGTCGACCTCGCTGTCACGCACGGCCCAGAACGACGTTCTGATGGCGATCGGCGCCAAGGCGATCGCGGTGCGCGATGGCGGCGTCTCGCGGCTCCTGGTGGTGGCCGACATGCCGCCGCAGGTGGACGAGCACATCGACCTTGCCAGCGTCGGCATGGTCAAGGGCATGACCGGCGCGCTGGACACGCTGTTCTTCGGCGGCGACCGGATGCTTCGCGTTTTCGGACCGGTCGGCGACAGCGACAAGGAATTCGAGCTGATCATGCCGGACTACAGCCTGCGCCATGCAATGCTGCGATATTCGCGTAATGTCGCCTTCGTCTCGCTGCTGATCTCGCTGTTCACGGCCATGCTGGTCTACGCCGCCATCGACCTGATCATGATCGGGCCGATCCGCACCATGACGCGCTCGATGCTGTCCTTCTCCGAGGCTCCGGACGATCCCGGGCGCATCATCCGCCCCGCCGCCCGCGCCGATGAGATCGGCGTTGCCGAACGCGAGCTGTCGCAGATGCAGGAGCGGCTGCAAAAGATGCTCTCCGAGCAGAAGCACCTTGCCGACCTCGGCCTTGCCGTGTCGAAGATCAACCATGACATGCGCAACATCCTGGCTTCGGCGCAGTTGATGTCGGACCGCCTGCGCCAGGTCAGGGACCCAACCGTGCAGGCCTTCGCGCCGAAGCTTTTGCGCGCGCTCGACCGTGCCGTCTCCTATTCCGAAGGCGTGCTGGCCTATGGCCGCACGCAAGAGCCGCCGCCTTCGCGCCGCCGGGTGCGGCTGTACCAGCTGGTCGAGGACGTGCACGGCCTGCTCGACATCGGACAAGGCATCGAGTTCATCAACGCCGTCGAGGCGGCGTTCGAGGTGGATGCCGATTCCGACCAGTTGTTCCGGGTGCTCACCAATCTTTGCCGCAATTCGGTGCAGGCGATGGCGGCGGACACCGAGAGCGCGGTGGTGCGCCGGCTGGCGGTCTCGGCCGAACGCATGGGCAGCGTCAGCCGCATCGTCGTCACCGACACCGGTCCCGGCCTGCCGGCGAAGGCGCGCGAGAACCTGTTCGCGGCGTTCCGCGGCTCGGCACGCAGCGGCGGCACCGGACTCGGCCTGGCCATCGCGCACGAACTGATCCGCGCGCATGGCGGCACGGTGGAACTGGTGGAGTCGATCGGCGGACGCACGACATTCTCGGTCACCATCCCCGACCAGCCGGTGCGGCTCGACCAGGCCCGCGGCAGCCTGCGTCGCCCGGCCTGAGGTCTTCCGCACTGCCTTCCCCGGGGCGCGCTTGCCTTTCGAGCCCGATCCTTTCCCTGATCTTCCCCGAGACTTTCCGTCCAGCCTGGAATCGCACCGACTTCGCGGCTGCCTCGAGCGTCGAGATCCGAGCCGCCATCGCCAGATGACATGCCTGTGACAAAACTTTTGCCGGATCGACTTGCTTTTCGCAAATTCAGTCGCTAGGGAACTGCACACATTCGCGGCCGGTCCTCAGGATCGGATCGCTGGGTCGTTGAAAACACGGCCTGATGCGCGCCCGTAGCTCAGCTGGATAGAGCACCAGACTACGAATCTGGGGGTCAGGAGTTCGAATCTCTTCGGGCGCGCCATTTATCTCCAGGACTTAACCAAATTGCGCCGTTTCAAATCGGCAATCTGAAGCGGTTTTGCGCGACGGGATACAGGCCCCTTGTTCCGATCATGGGGCGCTCGGTGGCTCGCTCACGATCTAGGCCCGGTATGAAAGCCAGGTTTGGAAACGTGGTCGACAAGTAGAACCGATGCACAATTGCGATAAGATGTTTCACCATTTCCGGTTTTCGAGGTCCAATGTCTGAAGTGGACTGGCTCAGCCATCTCTTGCAAATGATCACCGTTACCGGCCAACTCGAGGTCCGCTGCGCCTACGGCGCGCCGTGGCGTGTTACCTGGGACCGGGCAGCGGCGAACGAGATCCCTTACCACGTCATCGTCAAGGGCAGGGCCATTTTAGAGGATCCGGAGACGAGAACAGCAAGGGAGCTGCTGAGCGGAGACATCGTTCTGCTGCCGCACGGTGCGGCGCATGTGCTGCATGACGGCAGCGGGCAAACGCCCGTCCGTACACACGAAAGCGTAGGCTCTGCCGGATGGATGTTGAGCGAGAACGATGGCCAGGGTGAGCAACTCGATCTGCTGTGTGGGCGGTTTTTCGTCGCGCCACCCCATGATCGATTGATCCGAAACTACCTGCCCACGAATCTTGTGGCGCGGTCTATGGACGGGCATGGGGACGAGAGCATCGGCTCCGCTTCCAACCAACTGGCCAGCCTGGTGAAGCTGATGCGAATGGAGTCCGCCGGAGACAGAGCGGGAGGACGGGCTATTCTCGACGCACTTTCTTCGGCCCTATTCACCTTGGTACTGCGCTCGGCGAGCGAAGCCGAGAAAGCGCCCGAAGGCTTGTTGGCCCTGGCCGGTCATCCGCGGTTGGCACCAGCAATTGCGGCGATGTTCACCGACCCAGCCCGGTCTTGGAAACTGCCTGATTTAGCGGACATGTGCAGCATGTCGCGGGCCACATTCATGAGGCACTTTCAGGACAGGCTAGGTTGCTCCGCCCTCGATTTGTTGACCGATCTCGGCATGAGTCTGGCCGCCAACGAGTTGAGGAAGCCAGCGATCAGCACCGAGGCCGTGGCCGAGACGGTCGGGTATCAATCCGTTTCGGCATTTCGGCGTGTGTTTGCCGAGAGGATGGGGATGACACCGGGGGAATGGCGGCGACTGGCGCACAATGGCGAGCAAGACGCGCGGCCTGGGAAATGAAAAGCCCATCATGATCCTTTTGCGCATCATTTTGAGCTAATTCAGTCTCGAAATTCTCACTCGTCCCCGTAGATTAGGCTCCGCAATCACTTGATAAGGGAGCCATCCAATGAACTGCATCAGCCGCGCCACCACCGGACCAGCAACCCGTGTAGCCGCCGAAATCTTCCGGGAGACCGGGAAGAGCGAAAACACTTTCGCGACGAACGTCGTCATCGAAACCATCCTGAGCCGCAGTGCCGCCAAGTACTACGACCCCACTGCAATGCTTACCGACGATCAGATCAGCAACCTGGTGCGCATCGGCACGTCCGCGCCGACATCCTTCCACCTGCAGAACTGGCGCTTCATCGCCGTACGCTCGCCAGAAGCCAAGGCACGCTGCGTCCGATCGCCTGGAATCAGCCCGCGGTCACCGACGCGGCCGTGACCTTCATCATCACCGGTAGGCTGGCCGGAACCAGAGCGATAAATTACCCCGAACCAACAAATCACTGA
The DNA here is from genome assembly GCF_020165735.1 of Mesorhizobium sp. B283B1A. NCBI lineage: Bacteria > Pseudomonadati > Pseudomonadota > Alphaproteobacteria > Hyphomicrobiales > Phyllobacteriaceae > Mesorhizobium > Mesorhizobium sp. B283B1A. The sequence goes on along the minus strand of NZ_JAIUIQ010000008.1, from coordinate 136,735 downwards.
GGAGACCATTCCCATGAAAGCGATCGTAGCAACGGATCAGGCTGCAGGAACGGCCGGCATGAAGCTGGTGCAGCGGCCCGAGCCGCAGGCGGCAATAAACGATGTCGTGATTGAGGTTCATGCGGCGGGGTTCGTCAACACCGAACTGGAGTGGCCTTCGACCTGGGCCGATCGAGCCTTCCGTGACCGAACGCCATCGATCCTCGGCCATGAGCTAGCCGGTGTGGTCACCGCGCTCGGCTACGGCACCACGGGACTGTCAATCGGTCAACGAGTGTTCGGCCTCGCCGACTGGCATCGCGACGGCACGCTCGCCGAGTATGTCGCCATGGAGGCACGCAATCTCGCGCCGCTGCCCGGCGACGTCGACTTCACGGTGGGTGCGAGCCTGCCGATCTCCGGCCTGACCGCGTGGCAGGGGCTGTTCCAGCATGGCCGCCTTCAGGCGGGGCAAAGCGTGCTCGCGCACGGCGCGGCCGGTGCCGTCGGTTCGATGGTGACGCAGCTTGCAAGGGAGGCCGGGGCCTATGTCATCGGCACCGGACGCGTCGCCGACCGCCAGAAGGCGCTCGACTTCGGCGCGAATGAGTTCGTCGATCTCGACAACGACAAACTAGAGGAGGTTGGCGGCGTCGATCTGGTGTTCGACGTCATCGGCGGCGATATCCAGAAGCGGTCCGCAGCCCTGATCCGGGCCGGAGGAACGCTTGTGACAGTCGTCGGACCGACGGATATTCGACCTGCAGATGGCCTGACGGTTGACTTCGTCGTCGAGGCTGATCGCGGCCAGCTTTGGGAGATCGTTCAGCGCATCCGGGACGGACGACTGCGGACGAATATCGGCAAGGTCTCGAGCCTGGATGACGCCGTCACCACCTTCAACTCGACCGAGCGGCGTGCGGGAAAGACGGTTATCCGCGTTCGTCCGTAGGAACTTGGGGAGAGAGGGCAGCCCCTCTCTCCTCGACTATGGTCTGCGCATCTCAACGGGCCGCGCTGAGCGATATGACGACGCGGCTACGACTGGCCCATCGAAGGTCCTTCCGAGCGGCGCCAAAAATCGCGGCATCGGTGAAGCGATCTGTGACTTGCGGTTTAGCGCCCCGTCAGCCTACCTCGATGACAGTCATCAGTCCGCCGCCGCCCTTGTCCTCGACATTGTTGTTCGTCGTGTGGTGCGGGATATGGCAATGGATCAGCCACTTGCCGGGGCGCTGTGCCTTCCAGACCACGTCATAGCGCTGGCCAGGTCCGACATTGATGGTGTCGGCAAGGAAGCGTGCGGCGGCAGGGATAGTCTCGCCGTCGCGGGCGACCACCTCGAACGGCCCGCCATGGATGTGCATGGGATGGATGAAGCCGTTGTTGGTGCCGATGAAACGCACCTTGAGCGTCTCGCCGACCTTCATGCGGATCGTGTCCGTAGCAGGGTACGCCTTGCCGTTGATGGTGAAGAAATTGGGCATGCCGCCATCCATCGGCATCGACGGATAGGTCAGCCCCTCCCGCACCAGCCACTCTTGGAGCTCGATGACATAGTCGTGGTCCGCCGCCACTTCGTCGGCGGGGTTGGCGGGATCGATGATCAGCGCGCCATAAAGGCCGAGCGCCTGGGTCCGGTCTGGCTTGGCATGCGGATGGTAGAAGTAGGTGCCATGCTGGGTGGCCGTGAACTCGTAGGAATAGCTCTGTCCGGGCTCGATCGGCTTTTGCGTGATCTCGGCCGGCCCGTCCATCTGGTTGGGCAGGATCAGCCCGTGCCAATGCACCGTGGTTTCCTCCGGCAGGCCGTTGGTGAGGTTGATGCGGACGCGGTCACCCTGGCGAATATGGATGCGCGGCCCCGGGATCTGACCGTTATAGGCATAGGCGTCGACCGCAACGTCCGGCAGGATCTGCCAGCGCACCACCGATGGCCTGAGTTCGAACACTTTGACGCCGTTTTCCATGCGGAACGGCAGATCCTGGTCGCCTTTTGCCGCCAGGCCGTAGGAGGCGGTGACGAGCCGCGGCGAGGTCGCCGCCATATCGCGCATGGCGTCCGCCGGCGTGTCGCGATCCATGATCATGCCTTGCGGCATGATCACACCGCCGACATCGCGGGCCGATAATGTCAGGTTCAGCCAGTTCGCCGGCGCGGCCATGCCAAGCGCCAACGCGATCGCCGACACCACGCCGAGCACGGCAATCTGCGGAGTGGTGGCGTCCGAGCGCATGCCATGGCCGGCGTTGCCCTTGCCGGAAGCCGATTTGTGTCCCTTCTGGTGATGCTCGTGCCCGCCAGCCGCGCCCTGATCCGGGCGCTCGGTCATCAGGCCATGCTTCAGGCCGCGCGCGACCAGCCAGACATTGGCGGGATAGGCGAGCGCGAAGCCAGCGATGACGCCGATCGACATCACGCCCCAAAACAGCAGCTCCGTCGGCTCCATGGCACGCATGTCACGGCCCATCATGAGGAAGCTCATGACCGGTGCCATGCCGGCCATCATGAAATTCATCGAGATGAATTCCGGCAGGAAGCTCTTCCTCACATTCTCCCAATAGCTGCCACCCATCATCGACTTCATGAACAGCGACTGGAAGATGAACAGACCGAAGGCAAAGCCGGCGAGATATTCGACGATGAGATCGAGCCACATCGGCAGGCCGAGTGCCGCCGTGATGACGGCGGCCAGAATGATGCCGGTCGCGTCGCCGGCGACGCAATGGATGGTCGAGCCGACACCCTGCTTCCAAAGCGTGCGGGTGAAGGCCTCGTGCTCGCCAGGTCGCGGCTCCTTGTCGGCAAGTACATAAAGCAGCAGTCCGAGCGGACCCATATAGAGCGTCACCAGGATGAAGCCCCATTTCATCACCACCGGCTCGGGATTGTTGCGGTACTGGTCGAAGCCGACATAGAGGGTCGAGGCCAGGGCGAGCGTGAACCAGGCGACAAGAAAATAGTCGATCGGTTGGATGAGCATGGTCGGGATTCTCGCGGTTGTCGATGAAACGGCAGGTTGTATCAGTCGTTGGGATGAACGCGGCCGAAGCCATTGCGATCCATCGGCTGGAAATTCCAACGCCGAACCGTCGATCGCGCTTGACCTTCCCGCCACTGGAACGTTTAGCGTCGGCAAGATCGTATGGTGAGGCCCTTTGCCTCGACATAGAGGAGCGAAAAATGCATCGACGCGGTTTTCTGGCGGCAGGCCTGGCAACGGTCCTGGCGAGCCCGCGCGCTCTGGCGCAGATGAAAATGGATGACATGTCCACCATGCCCGGCATGGAGATGAGCGGCCACGATATGGACGCCATGACGCAAGGCGCCATCATGCTGCCGGAGGGCGAGGCGTTGCGTGCGCTGCCGTTGCTTGCAAACGAGGCCGCCCGGCCCAGCATGTTCAAGGCGAAGCTGACTGCGGAGGCCGCTATTGCGCGCTTCGCCGAGGGGCTGGAAACGCCCATCCTTGCTTATAACGGGTCGAGCCCGGGGCCGCTGATCGAGGCCTTCGAGGGCGACCGGGTCGAGATCACCTTCGCCAACCGGATCGACAGCGAGGCAAGCACTATCCACTGGCACGGCATGCCCGTGCCGGCCGACCAGGACGGCAATCCTATGGACCCGGTGGCCGCGGGCGCCGATCGCGTCTACGCCTTCGACCTGCCGGAAGGCAGCGCCGGCTCCTACTGGTATCACCCCCATCCGCACGGCAGGACGGCCGAACAGGTCTATCGCGGCCTGGCCGGCGCCTTCGTGGTCAAATCGAAAGCCGACCCTGTTCCGGCCGAATATGGCGACACGGTGCTGATGTTGACCGATCTGCGGCTGGCCGCCGACGGCTCGATACCCGGCAACACCATGACCGACCTGATGAACGGCCGCGTCGGCGACCAGGTGCTGGTCAATGGCCAGAGGAACCCGAGGCTTGCCGTTGCAAAGGGCGACAGGCGGCGCCTGCGCCTCTACAACGCCGCCAATGCGCGCTTCCTGAAGCTCGCCTTCGAAGGCGCGGCGATGACAATCGTGGGAACGGATGGCGGGCTCATCGAGGCGCCGGTGGCGGTGGACGAGATCCTGCTCAGCCCGGGCGAGCGGATCGAGCTGGTCGTCGCCTTCGACAGGCCTGGTCCCGCTACCCTGGGCACGCTGGACTATGATCGCGGCTGGATGGGCGCGGGCCGCCCGGCCGATGCTGGTCTGACGCTGCTGACGGTCGATGTCTCGGAAACGCCGGGAGCAGCGATGCCGCCGCTGCCCGCGCGATTGCGGCCGATCGCTCCGCTTTCCGCCCCTGCTGTCAGCCGGCGTCTCGTCTTCACCGAAATCATGGCGATGAACGCGACCGGCATGGAGATGGGCTTCCTGATCAACGGCAAGACCTTCGACATGGCGCGCATCGATATCGTCGCAAAAGCCGGCGAGACGGAGCTGTGGGAAATCGTCAATCAGGCCGACATGGACCATCCGTTCCATGTCCACGGCACGCAGTTCCAGGTGATCGAGCATGAGCGCGACGGCAAGGTCTCCAAGCCACCCTTCGTTGCGTGGAAAGACACCGTCAACGTGGCGCGTGGCGAGACGGTGCGGCTTCTGTTGCGCCAGGAGCAGCCCGGCCGGCGCATGTATCACTGCCACATCCTCGAGCACGAGCAACTCGGCATGATGGGCGTGCTCGACGTGCGGGCATGAAGACCCGCATACCGGCCGGAGCCGCGACGCTGGCGCTTGCCGGCTGGATGGTTCTCTGCTCATCCATGGCGCCGGCCTCGAGCGATGCGACCGTGGCCGCCCGCCAGGCCTCCATGAAGGCGATGGCGGGGGCGGCAAGAACCATCGCCGAGATGTTCGACGGCAAGCGCGAGTATAATGCCGGCGGGTTCAAGGCGGCGGCCGATGCGCTCAGCGCCCACACCAGCCCTGCCCTGTTCGCCGAATTCCCGGCCGGCACGCTGGGCGCGCCGTCTGGCGCCAGGGTGGAGATCGACCAGGCGAGGCCGGAATTCGAAGCGCTCGCCCGCCACATCGGCAAGCTCGCCTCGGCACTCGCGGCCAAAGCCGACAAAGCCCCGGCCGAAATCAGCGATGACATGCGGATGGGAGCGGGTCTGCCGATGGATGGCGGCAGCCTGCTCGGCAAGCGGCCGGAATCCGCGCAAGCCGATGCGGCCAAGCTGCCGGCGGAACATTTGCTGCATCTCATCCTGCAGGATTGTTCGGGTTGCCATTCGAAATTCCGGCAGAAGAAATGAGAGTCGGCTCGATCCTCACCGCTCGGGGCGCCAAATCTTTTTCCATGGACTATATGGTTCGGCGCTAGCGGCCACTGCTGTCCGGCTGTGCGCGACGAAACCCAGCGGAGCTGATTGAGCCATGACGTCCACCAACATCAAGCGCGCTTTAGTCACCGGCGCCGGGGCCGCCGACGGCATCGGCTTTGCCATTGCCCGGCAACTCGGCCATGCGGGCCATGCCGTGTTCCTGACCGGCGCCAGCGCACGCGTCCTCGATCGCGCGGCGGAGCTCCGCGCCGAGGGCATCGACGCCAACGCGGCGGTCGCCGATCTCACCAGCGCAGCGGAGGTCGAGCGGCTGCGGGCAACCGCCGGCGCGGTCGACATCCTGGTCAACAATGCCGGCATGGGCTCATTGGCATCGCCGTCGGTCGACAAAGCGTTTCTCGCCATGACCGAAGCCGATTGGGACCGAGGCATCGACGTCAGCCTGAAGACCGCCTTCCTGGTCACCCGCGCATTTCTGCCGGCGATGATCGAGGCGGGCTACGGGCGCATCGTCAATGTGGCGTCGGTCACCGGGCCGGTGGTGTCGTTCGAGGGCACATCTGCCTATTCCGCCGCCAAGGCCGGCATGGTCGGCCTGATGCGCACGCTAGCGCTCGAAGTGGCGAAGAGCGGCGTGACCGTCAATGCCGTGGCTCCCGGCTGGATCGAAACCGGTGCGTCGAGCGAGATGGAGCGGATGGCGGCCCTGCAAACACCGCCAGCGCGTGCCGGAAGGCCCGATGAGGTTGCCGCGGCGGTCGCGTTCCTGGCATCGGAAGGCGCCAGCTATGTCAACGGCGCCCTGCTGGTGGTCGACGGCGGCAACAGCCTGCAGGAGCGCAAGGGCTGAAGCCGTCCAACGGCATCGGCCTGAGATAGACAGCCAGGCAACAACAGCAGATCGCCAATCCGGCGATCGGATATTTCAGGGCGACCGGCCGCTCAGGACGCAGCACGTTGTCGCGCGAGCCTCGGGCATGGAGCGGGACAGCCTGCAGGCGCTGCCGGCGTCGCCGGCGCAGATCGCCTCGACGATCTCGGCATGCCACAAGAGCTCTGTTCAGCCATAGTGCTGAAATTGTCGATGCCGCACAGCATGCCGTGTAGCATGACGTTGCCGCTGATTTCGGCAATCACCATTCCAAAGACTCGCCGAAATAGATCGTGCCGGTGGTGCACTGCACCGTTATCGGCTTCTGAACGTCGTCCCCGGGCTATTGACGATGCAGTAAAATGCGGATTTTATGATACGTGGATACAAAAATACTTTCTAGGTGCCCCATGCCAGCAGCCTTTTCGGCAGAGCCACAGATGCCCGCCACTGCGGAGGAAGAGGCGTACAGGCACGTCCAGAGAGCCCTTCGCCTCGGCCGCTACAAACCGGGCGACAGGCTTATTCCGGAGGAGATTGCCGCCGAGATCGGCATGAGTCGAATGCCGGTGCGGGAAGCCTTTCGGCGCCTGGCCTCCGACGGGCTGGTGGTTTTGCGGCCCAATCGGGGATGCGTGGTCGCAGGCCTGACGGTCGATGAGCTTTACGAGATTTTCGAAATTCGGTCGGTTCTGGAGGGACTGGCCGTAAGGCTGGCGATGCCCCGGATCGATGAGGAGGAGTTCGAGGAATTCGAGCGCCTGCTCGAGCGCATGGAACGCGCGGGCCAGAGCGGAAGCAGCGACTGGGTGGTCCGCCACCAGGAATTCCATGGCCGTATCTGTGCGCTAAGCCGGAGGCCCAAGCTTATCCACCAGATAGCGGCGCTGCATGTGGTGATAGAGCCCTACATGCGCATCTGGTTCGACGATTGTGACAAGCCGCATTCTGCGCGCGAGGAGCATGCCGCCGTGATCGCGGCCTTGCGTTCAGGCGACGAACTTCAAGCGGAAAAGGTGATGCAGGATCACATTCTCAGCACAGCACCGATGCTGGCCGAGTTCGTGAGTCCGAGCCGGTGACGAACGCCGGCCGGACAGGAATGGTCTCGAACCGGCAATGCGGCCGGACGTAGGAACAGCTCGATCAGCCTATCAAAAAAAGGGGAACCACATGAAAGTTTGTCGTTTGGCCGCAGTTGCGGCCGCACTCAGCATGTTCGGCTTCATGCACACCGCATTGGCCGAGGACGCGCCCAAGGCCATAACCATCGCCACGGAGGGTGCCTACGCTCCGTGGAATTTCACCAACGCGGACGGCAAGCTCGACGGACTGGAGATCGAACTCGCCAACAATCTTTGCGAGCGGATGAAGGTCAAATGCACCATCATCGCTCAGGACTGGGACGGACTTATTCCTTCGCTGAAGGTCGGCAAGTTCGATGTGATCATGGCCAGCATGTTCATCACGCCGAAACGCCTCGAGACCATCGACTTCACCCAGCCTTATGCGATCGACCCGGGCGGGTTCGCAGCCGCCAAGGATAGCGATCTGGGGAAGCTCGGCGCTTCGACCGAGAAATTCAAACTGGACGACGAGGCTGCTTCCCAGGCCGCGGTCGACAAGTTGAAGCCCCTGCTGAAGGGCAAGGTGGTCGGTGTCCAGGCGGCCACCGCCATGCTCGAATTCGTCAAGAAATACTTCGGCGACACGGTGGAGATCCGCGAGTACAAGACGACCGAGCAGCACGATCTCGATCTGGCCGCGGGCCGCATCGATGCAATATTCGCTCAGAAGACAGCGCTCGCCGCGACGCTCGCAAAACCCGAATTCTCGGGCTTCACGGTTGCAGGTCCGGGCTTTGTGGGCGGCTTGTTCGGCGCCGGAACGGGTGCGGGACTCAGGAAGGAGGACGCCAAGCTCAAGGAAATGCTGAACGACGCGATCAGCGCCGCCATTGCCGACGGGACCATTAAACGCATCTCGGAAAAATGGGTGAAAACGGACGTGACGCCGGTCAAGTAGCCACGTGCATTCTGTACGGCCGGTTGGCATCAACCGATCGGCCGGCTGCCGGGCTGAACGATCAGGTTTCACATGACGGACACACTCCATATCCTTTCCCTGGGCAAGGGCGGCTGGGGCGGAGCCTTGCTGCTGGCAGCCGGCGTGACATTTGCGCTGTCAGCCCTCGGTTTCCTGTTCGGCGCTCTCTTCGGCGCGATTGCAGCAGGAGGCCGGCTTTCCACGAGAGCTTTGCCGTCATGGGTCGCCAAGGGCTATGGCACGGTGTTCAGGGGTGTGCCCGATCTGTTGACGATCTACCTGCTTTACTACGGCGGCAGCATAGCATTGACTGAGATCGGCAAATTCTTCGGCAGCGCGGGCTTCGTCGGGCTGCCGACATTTGCGACTGGCGTCCTGGCGATCGGCATCATTTCGGGCGCCTATCAAGCCGAGGTCTATCGCGGAGCGTATCTAGCCGTCGATCTCGGCCAGTTTGAGGCTAGCAAGGCGCTCGGCCTATCCCGGTTCCAATCGCTGCGTCTCATCATCGTGCCTCAACTGATGCGGCACGCCCTGCCGGGTCTCGGAAATGTCTGGCAGCTCGTGCTCAAGGATTCGGCCTTGATCTCCGTGATCGGCTTGGTGGAATTGATGCGGCAATCTCAGATCGGCGCGGGATCGATGCGGGAGCCCTTCGTCTTCTACGTAGCAGCCGCGACGCTGTATTTCCTCATCGCTGCCGTGACCGGATCGGTCTTCCGCTACGGCGAGGCACGGGCGTGGCGAGGCATGGTCCACGCATGATCGACTTGGCCTTCTTTGTAGAGATCATTCCCACCCTTCTCTCCGGCTTGCCGTTGACCTTGCAACTTGCGGGGTTGTCGATCGGAATAGGCTTTGCCTTGGCTCTGTTGCTCGCACTGGCGCAGCAGGGAAACCATCGGATGCTGGTCTGGCCCATACGCTCCTTCGTTGCCGTCTTTCGCGGCACGCCATTGCTCGTCCAGATATTCCTCATCTATTACGGCCTCGGCCAGTTCCGCCCCACACTTCAGGCAGTTGGGCTCTGGTGGCTGTTTCGCGAGCCCTATTGGTGCGCCATCATAGCGCTCAGTCTCAATACCGCCGCCTATGGCAGCGAAATCCTACGGGGTGCGATACAGGGTGTGCCGCGCGGCCTTGTCGAGGCGGCCTCTGCCTTCGGCATGACACGGCTCCAGACCCTGCGCCTCGTCGTTCTGCCTTTGGCGCTGCGCCAAGCCATACCGAGCTACAGCAACGAGATCATCCTCATGGTGAAGGGTACGTCGCTTGCATCGATCGTCACCCTGATGGAAGTAACCGGCATCGCCCAGGGGCTTATTTCTCAGACTTATCGCGCCATAGAGGTTTTCGTGGCCGCGGGCGCGATCTATCTGACCATCAATTTCACGATCATCTCTGCACTGAACGCGCTGGAAACCTGGCTCACGCCTTATCGGGTCCGACCCTGACATGCGTCTGGCGTAACGAGGAGAATTGGCAAATGCGCAGTGTCGAGAAGCCGAAGCGATCCGTTGCGCTGTCGTGTTACGCCATGGCGGCAGCGTCGCATCCATCAGACTAGGGGATACAAAGACAGAATGCGTGATTTCCAGTTTCCCGGCCGCTCACCGGTTCGTGCCACCCAAGCGGTTGCCGCGACCTCGCATCCGCTTGCGACCCTTGCCGCCATCGACATGCTGCGCGCCGGCGGCAATGCCATGGACGCCGCCGTCTGCGCAGCCGCCGTGCAGGGCGTGGTCGAGCCGCAGTCGACCGGCATTGGCGGCGATTGCTTTGTGCTCTACTGCCCGAAGGGGCAAGGCGACGTGCTGGCCTTCAACGGTTCGGGCCGTGCACCTGCGGGCGCCACCGTCGACTGGTATCTTGACAAGGGCTTCGACGAGCTTCCGAAGCAGGGACCACACGCGGTGACCGTGCCGGGCGCCGTCGATGCCTGGAGCCGGCTCCTGGAAGACCATGGCCGCAAAAGCCTGGCCGAGGCGCTGGCGCCGGCCATCCACTATGCCGAAAACGGCTATGTCGTGCATGATCGCGTCGCCTTCGACTGGGCCGAGCCGGAGATCGACCTGTCGGCCGACGAGCATGCCGCGCGCATCTTCCTGCCGGGCGGCAAGGCGCCGAAGGCCGGCGACATCCACCGCCAGCCGGAACTCGCCGCCACCTTGCGGACAATCGCCAAACAGGGCCGCGCCGGCTTCTACGAAGGCGCGGTCGCCGACGACATGGTGCGCCGGCTCAATGAACTGGGCGGGCTGCATTCGCACGAGGATTTCGCGGCGACCAGCGGCGACTATGTGGCGCCGGTCAGCACCGCCTATGGCGGCTACGATATCCACCAGATGCCGCCGAACAATCAGGGGCTGACGGCTCTGCTCATGCTGAACGTGCTGTCGGGCTTCAAGCTCGGCGGGATCGATCCCAATGGCGCCGAGCGGCTGCATCTGGAAATCGAGGCCGGACGCCTGGCCTACCAGGATCGCGACCGCTACGTCAGCGACCAGGATTTTGTCCCGGTGCCCGTGAAACAACTTTTGTCCAGCGCCTATGCCGACCGGCTGCGCGCCGAGATCGACCGCGACCGCGCCATGACGCATCTGCCGCGCCTGGACCTGCCGGGCAGCGACACGGTCTACATCTCGATCGTCGACCGCGACCGCAACGCGGTCTCCTTCATCAACTCGACCTATTATTCGTTCGGCAGCGGCGTCGTCGGTCCGAAGAGCGGGGTCGTGCTGCAGAACCGTGGCTCGAGCTTCCGCCTCGACCCGGCGCATCCGAACGCCATCGCGCCCGGCAAGCGGCCGATGCACACGATCATGCCCGGCATGGCGACCAGGAACGGCCGCGTGGTGATGCCGTTCGGCGTCATGGGCGGGGGCTACCAGCCATTCGGGCATGTGCATCTTTTGACCAACATGATCGATTTCGGCATGGACCCGCAGCAGGCGCTCGACGCGCCAAGGGTGTTCTACAATGACGGCATGGTGGAGGCCGAACGCAACGTTCCGGCCGAGGCGCTCGAAGGGTTGCGCCGGCGCGGCCATCGCTTAGCCGAGCCGCAGCATCCGCTTGGCGGCGGACAGGCGGTGCTGATCGACTGGGAAAAGGGAACGCTGACCGGCGCCTCCGATCCGCGTAAGGATGGGATGGCGCTTGGATATTGAGGTGGAGAATCACATTCCAAGAGTTGGCGCTGCCCCCCACCTGCCTGCCGGCATCTCCCGTATAGTGATGGGGAGAGGTGCGCTGTTGTCGATGGTTTTGCCAATCGCCAAGGTTGAAAAGAAAGACCGGCGTTGCGGCCAGCCCTTTCTCCCCGTCGCTATACGGGGAGAAATGCCCGGCAGGGTAATGAGGGGCGGCGCCACCGTCTGTTGGGCTTCTATCACCAGTCGTTTGAAACATAGTTGGTGACCATGAGCACGAATTCAAAAGACCTTTCCCGCCGCCTCGTCGCCGGCACCGATGATGCTCCGGCAATCCTGGCGCCGGACAGGGCTACACTCACCCATGGCGGGCTGCGCAGCCTGATCAAGGCCACCGCCGAGCGGCTGCATGCGCTCGGCATCGGGCGCGGCGACCGGGTGGCGATCGTGCTGCCTAACGGGCCGGAGATGGCCACAGCCTTCGTCGCGGTGGCCGCCACCGCCTCGACGGCGCCGCTCAATCCCGCCTATCGCGCGGACGAGCTCGATTTTTATCTCACCGACATCGGCGCCAAGGCTATCCTTGTTGCCGAAAACGAGGCCGGCCCTGCGGTTGCGGTGGCCGAGCGGCTCGGCATCGGCGTGCTCAGGCTTGTCGTTTCGCCGGCTGCCGGCAGTTTCACCATCGAGGGCCCGGCTATCGGTCCGCAGGCGAAGCCTGACATGGCGGGGGATGGCGACATCGCGCTTCTGCTGCACACGTCGGGCACGACATCGCGTCCAAAACTGGTGCCGCTCAGCCATGCCAACATCGCGGCCTCGGCAGCCCATATCGGGGCGACGCTTGGCCTGACGGCCGATGACCGCTGCCTCAACATCATGCCGCTGTTCCACATCCATGGGCTGATCGCGGCCGTGCTGTCGTCGCTGGCATCGGGCGGCAGCATCTACTGCACGCCGGGCTTCAACGCGCTGCGCTTCTTCCAGTGGCTGGGCGAGGCGCGGCCGAGCTGGTACACGGCGGTGCCAACCATGCACCAGGCGATCCTGGCCCGGGCGGCGCGCAACACCGAGGCGCTGGCGGGCGCGCGCCTGCGCTTCATCCGTTCGTCCTCGGCATCGCTGCCGGCGCAAGTGATGGCCGAACTGGAAGCCACCTTCGGCTGTCCGGTGATCGAATCCTACGGGATGACCGAGGCCGCCCACCAGATGGCGTCGAACCGGCTGCCGCCTGGCCTGCGCAAGCCGGGCAGCGTCGGGGCCGGCGCCGGGCCGGAAGTAGCGGTGATGGCGCTGGACGGACAGTTGCTCAAAGCCGGCGAGACCGGCGAGATCGTCATTCGCGGACCCAATGTGACGGCGGGCTATGAGAAGAACCCAGACGCCAATGCGACGGCCTTCGCGCATGGCTGGTTTCACACCGGCGACCAGGGCGTGCTCGATGGAGACGGTTATCTCAGGGTCACCGGCCGGCTCAAAGAGATCATCAACCGCGGCGGCGAGAAAATCTCGCCGCTCGAGGTCGATGACGTGCTGATGGATCATCCGGCGGTGGCGCAGGTGGTCACCTTCGCCATGCCGCATGACAGACTGGGCGAGGAAGTGGCGGCCGCGGTCGTGCTGCGCGAAGGCACGAGCGCCACCGAAAGCGATATCCGCACCTATGCCGCGACGCGGCTCGCCGACTTCAAGGTGCCGCGCAAGGTCGTGATCCTAGACGAGATCCCCAAGGGCGCGACCGGCAAGCTGCAGCGCATCGGCCTCGCCGCCAAGCTCGGGCTTTGACGATGAAGATCACCATCTTCGGCGCCGGCGCGATCGGCGGCTATCTCGCCGCCAAGCTGGCGATCGCCGGCCGCACCGATCTGTCGATCGTCGCGCGCGGCGCCCATCTCGAAGCGATCAAGGCAGATGCCCTGCGCCTGATCGAGGATGGCCAAGAAACGCTAGCGCCTGTCCGGGCCGCCGCCAAGGCCGAGGAGTTCGGCGTGCAGGATACTGTGGTGCTGGCCTTGAAGGCCCATTCGCTGACCCCTGCCCTGGACCAGATCGCGCCGCTGCTGGGGCCGGAAACATCAGTCGTCACCATGCAGAACGGCGTGCCATGGTGGTACTTCCATGGGGTGAGGGGGCCGCTCGAGGGCACCAGGCTGAACGCGGTCGATCCCGGCGGTGCGATCTGGCAGCGGATCGGGCCGCAGCGCGTCATCGGCGCGGTCGTCTATCCTGCCGTCGAGGTCGACGCGCCCGGTCTCATCCGCCATGTCGAGGGCAAGCGCTTCTCGCTCGGCGAGCCCTCCGGCGAGCGCACCGAACGGGTGATGCTGCTGGCCGAGGAAATGGTCAAGGCCGGGCTGCAGGCGCCGGTGCGCGAGGACATCCGTAGTGAAATCTGGGTGAAGCTGTGGGGCAACCTCTCCTTCAACCCGATCTCGGCGCTGACCGGCAGCACGCTGGCCGCGATCGTCGCCGACGAGGGCACTCGCACGCTTGCCCGCGCCATGATGCTGGAAGCGCAAACGATCGGCGAAAGCCTCGGCGTACGCTTTCCGATCGGGGTCGACCGCCGCATCAAGGGTGCGGGCGATGTCGGCGAGCACAAAACCTCGATGCTGCAGGATCTGGAGCGCCGCCGCCCGATGGAGATCGACGCGCTGGTGAGCGCGGTGCAGGAGCTTGGCCGGCTAACGGCCAATCCGACACCGACCATCGACGCGGTGCTGGCGCTGGTGCGACGGCTGGCGGTGGAGCGCGGGTGCTATGGGTGATGGCTTGGCTGAGCCTTGAGGCAGCTGCTCCGCCGGTGATGCGCATCGGCCGCTTTGGTTGACGGCGGCATCCGCTACAAGGGGTTGATGACTACCTTCGTACCAAAGCCGACCAACCTTGGTTTGTTCGGCATCCCAGGTAACTATGCTGGAGGTCGTGATCGCGCCATAGTCGGGCCTTTGCGGCTCTTCCCGGTTCTCCGATACTATTGCCGGCACCTTCAAATCTGCTAGCGCGCGTAATGCATATATATACATTCATTGTCGACCAGACAGAAAGATACCGATGCTGAGTGAACCAATATCGAGAGCAAGCATTTACGATGAGATTGAAGAGATTTGGCGCATGGTCTATGGTGACATGCATCGCAATCCTGCGCCCCGCAACGGGTTCAACGATCTTCTCCTAGAAGCTGAGACCGAGGCACGGGCTGCCACGACGACTGTGCTTCAACCGCACCTTGCGATCTTCGAGTTTGGCCTAGAGTTTCTCGCGTACGTGCACATCGCGCTTAGCTCTGAGGACCAGCTCGGCCCATCGAACGAGAATACGCGAGCAGCGTGGGCGCTGACGGGGTCTGCGGTGTCGTTCGGCGTGTCGATCCGGTCTCTGGTGATCTCGGGACTTGATACACCTGCGCGCGCGCTCTTGCGCACATATGTGGAGGCACTGCTTCTCTGCACGGCAGTCCTACACGATCGTGCGTTGGGGGAATCTTACGTCGCCGCTGATACAGACGCTCAGATCCTAGAATTCTGGCATTCCACGGCCTCGCCCAAGAGGTTGCACGAGAGAATTGTCGCCATTGAGAAGAAGGCCGGATTCGACAAAGAGATCATCGATGCTTTGACGAAGTGGCGTCGGGAAGAATACGAAGTACTCTCGCAGTCGTCACACCTGTCCTATATAGCCGCTGCACTGACTAGCTTGTCCGGAAAGCTCGGTCATGAAGAGGTGTTTGGACCCGCCATTTTCGGACTGGCATCCGTGCACTCGCCTCGCACAATCTTCTATGCCGCGGCAACTACATGGTACTTCTCGCGGCTTAGCAACTCGGTCCTGCTGGGGAACAAGGTAGGTGAATGCGCAATCGTCCTCGACAAGGAGAACGACTGGCATCAACGCATGGTGGCAGCACGCGACACCCTATCTGACGTGATGCTGAAACATTGGATCGCCCGAACTGAATCGTCGACCCAAATCGGTGATCACGTCGAGGTTTAGTTTCGGTGACGAACAGCCTTTGGGTCGTCGCACGACAGACGACCGCAACGGGTCACTCTAGCCGAAAGCTGACAGTTCGCTTCCGGCGATGCCGTTGCGGCACTCCACCGGCAGATTCTAGCCGATGAACCGCATGGTCAGGCGCAGCGCTTCCGGCAGGTGCTTCGACAGGTTGGGGATCTGCGTCAGGATGGAGAGCGCCGGCGCGCCGGCCTCATCAGAAGGCATTGCTGGCTGTGGAGCGCGGGCGTCATGGGTGAGCGGGCAGAGCGGCTCGCCGTTTCTGTGAAACGGTGAACTGCTCTAATCAACCAGCTGGAGTGTCGTGAACTTTCCAGCGATGGTTTGGAACACATTCGGCAATTTGCTGGGATCGTTGACAGCGTAGTAGTCAGCCGGATTTGTCGCGCATTTGCCGTAAAGTGTCCGGTTCGCGGCCGTGTCGGATTGCAGGGTAATGGTGTAGATCTGAACCTGCTGCGCCTTCAATTTATCGCAAACGTCGAGCGTCCATCGATCCACGGAGCGTGCGGCGTCTGTCTGGTTACTCGTCCCGAACCGGCCAGACGAAAGGTAGCCATAGGAAGTGTAGTCCGACTTTTCCGGTTCGGCGCTCGCTCCGTAAACGACATTCTCGCCGTCGGTAAGCAGAACGACGATTTTGCTCGTATTCGGAGTCTTCCAGGGCGCGCCGTCGGTGTACGGCGGGGCCGGTGAAAGCACCCGCATGCCCCAAGAGAGCCCCTCGGAGACATTCGTGCCGGATCCGTTCCACTCTTGCATCTGGGCAGCAGCCGTCCGCAACTTGTCCAAGTCAGCGGTCAACGGCACGACCGGAGTCGGGCAGGCCCGGTTGGGGCCGACTGTCAGAGGCGCATATTTGTCGTTGATCTTTTTCGCCTTGGGGTTTTCATACTTGGCGATCTTTTTATCTTTTCCCTTCGTGTCCGTGCCGTCCTGAACGTCATCGGAAAGATAGGAGTTGTTATAGACCTTGGCGTCGTTGCCATAGCTCGCGGATGGACTGGTTGCATCACCGGGGTCATCTGGGGCGAAATAGGGCACGAACAAGGTGTTGGCGTCAGCTTGGTCCGGCGCTACGTCGGAAATGGCAGCGCTTCCAGGACGCGCCTCGACGCAGCCCTTCCATCCCGTCCCCTCCCAACCGGTTCCCTGTGCCAGGTCTCTGAACAGGTCCATGTGGTTTACGCGCTTGCCATCTGGCAGCAGGGGAAAGTTCGCGCCGTTGTTCGGCGATTTGCCTGCCATGTCTATCCATGAAGGGTCAAATTTATCGCCATTTACGTTGACAGCGGTGACGAAGGGCACAATCGCGGCGGTCACCTTCCGATCGGGTGACTTTGCTCCATCCAGATTATCGAGAAGTACCTTGGTAGCGTCCCTGAGAGCCTTGATTTTGGCACCGGCCATCGAGCCCGTGTTGTCCAGCACGAGCACGACTTCGAGGTTGTTCGTCGCTTCCACACCCCCGGCATCGACTTCGATGTGCTGGTTGTCGCCGAACAGGAAAGCAAAATAGAGGTTCACGTCCGCGGAAGCGATGGCCTTGGTCTTGACGTAGTTGAAACCCTTGTCGACCGACAGGGTCAATTTCGCGTTGGTGAGTTCCGGGTGATTTGCGACGTTGGCCTGGAAATAGCCGTCGAATGCAAGTCTGCGGGCCGCTTCGTCGTCCGACAGGTGCGACGAGGATAGGGTCGCGGCGTCCAAAGCGTTCTGCAGGTTGACCTTGGCTCGCATGACGCTGGATACGTCTGCTGCAAAACCGACGGCCGCCAGGATCGCAGGCGCCGCCAACGCAAACAGCAACGCGAAATTGCCGCTTTCCGACCGCCAAAACTTATTGATGACCATGACCCGCCCCTCGACTGATACGGCATATGACCGGGTGTTGGTTTACGGGCGGTTGATTTATCAGCACTCGCGCATGTGACGACAAACTTGGTAAATTAAGTTCTGAGGAGACCAAGCGTCTTTTCGACGCTGAACCGACGGATGTGTCGTGGCGAGCACGGCTGCGTGGACCGCTCAATCGCGCCCAGTCGATCTGGTGCCCATCAGCCCTTCCCGGTCCGCCCGAGCACCCGCGCATGGAGCCTCCCACAATACCGCGGCGGAAGACCAGCACGCAGACCGTGAAAATCAGCCCGGTGGCGATGGTCACCGGGCGCGAGCACAAGACCTCGATGCTGCAGGACCTTGAACGCGGCCGGCCGATGGAGATCGACGCGCTGGTGAGCGCCGCGCAAGAGCTTGGCCGGCTAGCGGACAAGGTGGCACCGGCGATCGATGCGGTGTCGGCGCTGGTGCGGCGGCTGGCGGTGGAGCGCGGTTGCTATGGGTGAGCCGGGGAGAGCCATGAAGCGCCTGAGCCGATGTTGCGGGGTGCAGTTCCTGGTTGAATGCGCGTCCAGGACCTCCCCGAGAGCAGCGTTGGTTTTGGACCAAGATGCCGGCCATAGCGCCTATGCGCGGATGTCGACGTTCATGGCGAGGTTCCAGGTGCCGGCGCCGTTTTTGGCCAGGCCGATCATCATCAGGCCGAGCGCCTCGAGCGTCTGGGCCATGTGCAGGCCACCGATATCGAACGGACGCAGCCCGAGACTTTCGAGGAAGGTCGAGACGCGCGCCTTGGCCTGGGCATCGTCGGCTGCGATGAACGCATCGAGGCGGCCACCCTTGGCCAGTACGTGCCCGAAGATGGTGTTGAACGCCTTCACGGCATGCGCGCCGGCGGGGAGGTGCTTGGCGGTCTCCTGAGCGCCAGAACTGCCATGGGGAGTGACGAGGCCCGAGAGGTCGGGGGCAACCGGGTTGGCGATGTCGATGATGACCTTGCCGTCGAGCGCTTCCCCAAAGTCGGCCACGACCGCCGCCGCACCGGAGTACGGCACGGCGAGGATGACGATGTCGCCCGTGGGCGCGGCGCCGTACGACCCTGTGGTTGCTCCGGCCGCGAGTTGGCCGGCGAGCGCCCGCGCCTTGGCGGGGTCGCGGCTGATGACCTCGACAGTGTGACCGGCCTTGGCGGTACGACCCGCGATCGCCGCGGCCATGGTTCCTGAACCGATGATGCTGATAGTGCTCATGTGTAGTCTCCTGAGAGTTGGGTTATGTTGCTATTGCCCAAGCGGGTTAGCCGGCCGGGAAGTAATGGCCGTTGTCGAGGTCCTTGAGCAGGCGCGGCTGAGCGGGTTCCCAGCCGAGGATATGGCGGGTGATGGCGCTGGACGCTGCGACGTCCAGCTTGACCAGATTCGCGAGGAACCCGAAAAAACCAGGCAGCATCAGCTCGTCCGCCGGAATCGGCACGGCCGGCAGGCTCAGGCGGCTGCCGATTGCCTCGGCGATCTCGCGGAACGGAATAGCCTCGTCAGCAATCGCGTGCCAGTTCCTGCCGGCGGGCCCCGTCTCCAGCGCCAGCCGGAACACGGTGGCCAAGTCACGGGCGTGGACGGCCGACCAGTTGTTCTTGCCGTCGCCGGGATATCCGACCACGCCCTTCTCCTTCGCGAGCCCGATCAGTATCGGGAGGAAGCCGGCATTGTCGGTCGTGCTGTGCATGATCGTCGGAATTCGCACCACCGAGGAGCGCACGCCTTGCTCAGCGAGGCCGAGCACGGTCGTTTCGACGATGTTACGAACCCGCAGGGTGCCCTTGAACTTCTCGCCGCCAGCGAGGGTGGGATCCTCCTCGGTGGCTGGACGTCCGAGATGCTCCCAACCCGGCGAGCCGATGCTCCCAGACGTGACCAGCGGCTTTCCGGTCCCCTTCAGAGCCTCGCCATATGCGAGCATGATCTTTTGCTCGGCGGCAGCCACCGCGTCGAGACCTCCGGTGGGAAGCAGGTCTTGCCGGTGCGCGACGTGGATGACGCCGTCGGAGTCTGCGGCCGCCGCTTTCAGCCCGTCGAGATCATCGAGGTCGCCGCGACGCACCTTGGCGCCAAGCGCGGACACCGCCTCCGCGGATTTGTCCGACCGGGCAAGCGCAGTAACCTCGTGACCGGCTGCGATAAGGTCGGAAATGATATACGGACCGGAATGGCCAGTCCCGCCGGTAACGAATACGTGCATGATGCTGCTCCTTATGGGTGAGGGGATGCGAGAAGGGGTGGCGCGTCCTCAGCCGAAAAGGCTGACGCCGACCGAGAAGTTGGTGTGTTTGACGGAATGGGTCATGAGGCCCAGCCACAGCATGCAGGCATGCTCCAGCGTCCGCGCCATGGACAGCGGCCCAGTATCCATCGGGCGCAGTCCGAGGCTCTCGACGAACGCCGAGACGCGTGCCTTCGCCCGCGCGTCATCCCCGGCGATGAACACGTCCAATACGCGGTTCCCGGCTGGACCGGCTGCCAGGACGTCGGAGTTCAGGGTGTTGAACGCCTTGACAATGTCCGCGTCGGCAGGAGCAGCCTTGGCGATCTCCCGGGCGCCGAAACTGTCCGCGGGAGTCGAGAAACCCGTGAAGTCGGATCTGATAGGGTTGGTGATGTCGACAAGGAGCCTGCCTGCCAGCTTTTCGCCGTACTGCTTCACCACGTCGAGAACGGCCGAGTAGGGAACCGCCAGGATGACAATGTCCCCGGCCGGGGCGGCGGCGAACTTACCCGCCATGGCGCCGGCTCCGATCTGCCCGGCCAGCGCCCGCCCCTTGGCGGGGTGGCGACTAATAATTTCGACGGCATGTCCGGCCTTGACGGCAAGGCCGCCGATCGCTGCGGCCATGCCACCTGCGCCGATGATGCTGATAGTGCTCACGTGCAGTCTCCTTTCGCGTCGTCGGGGCAGCGCCTCTGTTGCCATTTGCGTTAAGGCGCATTATCTAATGGATCGCTGATCCAGATATACGGATCACTGATCCATTTATTAAGGTGATCAATGCGAGCCGACGCAAAAAAAAATCACAGCCACATTCTCACGGTCGCGCGTGAAGTGATCGCCGAGAATGGTCCCGATGCGTCCATGCGCGATATCGCTCGCCGGGCCGACGTCGGGTTGGCAACGCTGCTGCGTCATTTTCCGACACGAGAAGCCTTGTTCGAAGCGTTGCTACGGACCAGCCTGGACGCGCTGACACAGAGAGCGAATGAACTCGAAGCGTCGACTTCACCTGACAATGCGGTCCTGTGCTGGTTTCACGAATGGGTGGCATTCGCCCGAAGCCATACGGGCGCCGTCGCCATGATGGCGGCCGCCCACACCGATCCGGACTCCGCGCTTTACGCTTCATGCGCAGCGGTGCACGCAGCGAGCGCGCGACTGCTGCTCCGTGCTCAAGCCGAAGGTACAGCGCGCGCCGATATGAACGGGGACGACCTGTTCGGCCTGATGTCGGCGCTCGGGTGGCTCGTGGACCTGCCCTCGTTCGCGCCGCGGGCCGACCATCTTGCTCACCTTGTCACGAGCGCCATCCTGACAAACCCGTCGAGCAACGATCTCAACAAGGCGACGGATTGAATCACGTCCGTATCGAATGCTCGATGGTCGCCGTCGCGCCAGGCAGTATGGCATCTGCGACGGGCAAAACGCCCTCGCGGTCTGCTCAGCCGCGCGCGAATGATCTGGACCTGATCAACCCTTCTCCGCCCGCTCGAGCACCCGCGCATAGAGTTCTCCCACAATACCGCGGCGGAAGATCAGCACGCAGACCATGAAGATCAGCCCGGTGGCGATGGTCACCGGGAAGCCGGAGGTGGCAAGCGTGTTTTCCAGTCCGACCACCAAGCTGGCGCCGATGACCGGCCCAACCATGGTGCCGATGCCGCCCAGAAGCGTCATCAGGATCACCTCGCCCGACATCTGCCAAGTGACGTCGGTGAGCGTGGCGAACTGGAAGACGACGGCCTTGAGGGAGCCCGCCAGCCCGGCCAGCGCCGCAGACATGACGAAGGCGGCGAGCTTGTAGTTGGCGACGGAATAGCCCAGCGAGATGGCGCGGCCCTCGTTTTCGCGGATCGAGCGCAGGATCATGCCGAAGGGCGAGTTGACGATGCGCCAGACGGCGAAGACGCCGATCAGGAACACCGCCAGCACGAAGTAATACATGTTCAGCGAGACGTTCAGGTCGAGGACGCCGAGCAGCACGCCGCGCGGCACGCCCTGAATGCCGTCCTCGCCTTGGGTGAAGGGCACCTGCACGCAGAAGAAGAAGAACATCTGCGACAGCGCCAGCGTGATCATGGCGAAATAGATGCCTTGCCGGCGAATGGCGAAGAACCCCATGACAAGGCCGAGCAGCGCGGCGCCTGCCATGCCGAGCAGGATGCCCGCCTCCGGCGGCCAGCCCCAAACCTTGACGACGTGGGCGGTGAAGTAGGCGGCGCCGCCAAAGAAGGTGGCGTGGCCGAACGAAAGCAGGCCGGTATAGCCGAGCAGCAGATTGAACGCGCAGGCAAACAGCGCGAAGCAGAGCATCTTCATCAGGAAGACCGGGTAGACGAGGAAGGGCGCCACCAGCAGCCCCAGTATGCCGAGCCCGACCAGCGTCCATTCGAGCCATGCCGGGGTTTTTCCGGCCGATGTCTCGCGAAGCGTCAATTCGGCCATCTCGGATGTCCCTTCCGCATGTCAGGCGTCCTTTCCGAACAGGCCGGCCGGCCGAACCAGAAGCACGATCGCCATGATGACGAAGACCACGAGGTTGGAGGCCTCGGGGTAGAAGACCTTGGTCAGCCCTTCGGCAAGGCCAAGCATGTAGCCGGTGACGATCGCGCCGAGGATCGATCCCATGCCGCCGACCACGACCACAGCGAAGACGACGATGATGAGATCCGACCCCATCAGCGGGCTCACCTGATAGATCGGCGCGGCCAGAATTCCGGCAAGCCCGGCAAGGGCGGAGCCGAGGCCGTAGGTCAGAGTCAGCAGCAGCGGCACGTTGACGCCGAAGGCCTGGACGAGGCGGGGATTCTCGGTTGCCGCGCGCAGGTAGGAACCGAGCCTGGTCTTCTCGATCAGCGCCCAGGTTCCGAAGCAGACGATCAGCGAGGCGACGACGACCCAGCCGCGATAGTTGGGCAGGAACATGAAGCCGAGATTGGTGCCTCCCGAAAGCAGTGGCGGCACGGCGTAAGCATTTCCCGACACGCCGTAATAGTAGCGGAATATGCCTTCGAGCACGAGCGCGAGGCCGAAGGTGAAGAGCAGGCCGTAGAGCGGATCGGTGTCGTAAAGCCGCGACAGCGCCAGGCGTTCGACGACGACGCCGAAGACGCCGACGATCAGCGGGGCAAGGACCAGCGCCGGCCAGTAGCCGATGCCGAGATAGGCGAGCAGCAGATAGCCGACGAAGGCGCCCAGCATGTACTGGGCGCCATGGGCGAAATTGATGACGCGCAGCAGGCCGAAAATCACAGCCAGCCCCAGGCTCAGCATGGCGTAGAAGGAGCCGTTGATCAGTCCGACCAGCAACTGGCCGAGGAATGCCTGGACGGGGATTCCGAAGATCATCGTCATGGCGTCCTCATACACCCAGAACGTCGTGGAGCAGGCTCATGCGGTCCGCCAGCTCGCCGGTCGGGAACCCGGCGACGACCTTGCCGTGCTCCATCAGGTAGAAACGATCGGCGACACGGTTGGCGAAGCGGAAATTCTGCTCGACCAGCAGGATCGTCATGCCGCGCTTTTTCAACGTCGCCAGCAGCTCGCCTATGCGCTGCACGATGACGGGGGCGAGGCCCTCGGTCGGCTCGTCGAGAAGCAGCATCTTCACGCCGGTTCGCAGCATGCGCGCGATCGCCAGCATCTGCTGTTCACCGCCCGACAACCTGGTGCCGGGGCTGTTGCGCCGCTCCTTCAGATTGGGGAAGAGATCGAATATCTCCTCGATGCTCATGCCGCCCTTGGCAACGACCGGCGGCAGCACCAGGTTCTCGTCGACCGTCAGCGTGGCGAAGATGCCACGCTCCTCCGGCACGAAGCCGATGCCCTGATGCGCGGTCTTGTGGAGAGGCAGCCGCATCAGGTCCGCGCCGTCGAAAACGACCTTGCCGGTTCGCTTGCGGATCAGCCCCATGATGGCGCGCAGCGTCGTCGTCTTGCCGACGCCGTTGCGGCCGAGCAGCGTGACCGTCTCGCCGGCAAACACTTCCAGATCGACGCCGTGCAGCGCATGGCCCTCGCCGTACCAGGCGTTGAGGCCGCGGACCGCAAGCAGGGGTGCTGCACTAGTCATCGGCGGTGCCCATATAGGCAACCTTCACCCGCTCGTCGCGGCTGACGGTGGCGTAGTCGCCGGCCGCAAGCACCTCGCCGCGCTGCATGACGGTTATCCAGTCGCAGAGATCGGCGACGACCGTGAGATTGTGCTCGACCATCAGCACAGCGCGGTCGCGCGCCACCGAACGGATGAGGTCGGAAACCGTGGCCACGTCCTCATGCCCCATGCCGGCCATCGGCTCGTCCAGCAGCAGCACTTTCGGATCGAGCGCCAGCGTCGTGGCGATCTCGAGCACGCGTTTCCTGCCATAGGAGAGATCGCCGGCCAGCCTGTTCCTGGCGTCGTCGAGACCGACGGAGCGCAACAGCTCCATCGCACGCGGCGTCAACCGGTCGAGTGCCGCCAGCGAGCGCCAGAACTGGACGCCAAGCCCACCCGGCCGCTGCAGCGCGACGCGCACATTGTCGAGTACGCTGAGGTGCGGAAAGATCGCCGATATCTGGAACGAGCGCACCAGCCCCATCCGCGCCACTCTCGCCGGCGAGGTGCGGGTGATGTCGTGGCCGAGCAGTTCGATCCTGCCGCTGGTCGGCGCCAGGAACTTGGTCAGCAGGTTGAAAACGGTGGTTTTGCCGGCGCCGTTGGGTCCGATCAGGGCGTGGATGTTGCCATGGCGGACATCGAGATCGACGTTCTTGACGGCGACGAAGCCGGCGAAATCACGCCGCAGCCCGCGGGCGGACAGCACGACAAGCGGCTCGTTTCCATTGAGGGCGGGCGGCGCCATGGCCGCGCCGATCACTGGGCCGCCGTTGGACAGCCGCTTTCCTTCTCGCTCAGGAAGGCCTCCTTGCCGGGGATGGTGGCGAGGTATTTGTAATAGTCCCAGTCCTTGCTGCTCTCGCTGGGCGCCTTGACCTGGTAGAGATACATGTCATGGACCATGTTGCCGTCCGCCTGTACCTTGCCATTGGTCATCACGGCGTCGTCCACCGGCAGCGAATGCAATTGCTTGGCGACGGCCTCGGTCTCGTCGGTGCCGGCCTTGTCGATCGCCTTCAAATACTGCGTCACCGCCGAATAGGTCGCGGCCTGGATCATGTTCGGCATGCGGTTGGTGCGCTTGAAGAAACGCTGCCCGAACGCGCGGCTCTTGTCGTCGCGATCCCAGTAGTAGCCCTCGGTCAGCACGACGCCTTGCGCTGCCTGAAGGCCCAGCCCATGCACCTCGGCCAGCGTGAACAGAAGGGCCGCAAGGCGCTGGCCACCCTGGACGATGCCGAATTCGGCCGCCTGCTTGATGGAATTGGAGGTGTCGAGGCCGGCATTCGCCAGCCCGATGACCTTGGCGCCCGAAGACTGCGCCTGCAGCAGGAAGGATGAATAGTCGGTCGCCCCCAGTGGATAACGCACTTCGCCCAACACCTTGCCGCCATGGGCTTCGACGAACTTGGCGGTCTGCTCCTTGAGTGAATAGCCGAAGGCATAATCGACGGTGACGAAGAACCAGCTGTCGCCGCCCTGCTGCACCAGAGAGCCGCCGGTTCCCACCGCCTGCGAATGGGTGTCGTAGGCCCAGTGGAAACCGTAGGGCGAGCACTGCTTGCCGGTGAGTTCGGTGGTCGCCGCGCCGGTGACGATGTCGATCTTCTTCTTTTCCTTGGAAATGCCCTGGACGGCGAGCGCGACCGAGGAGGTCGTCAGCTCCATGATGGCATCGACCTGTTCGGTGTCGTACCACTGCCGCGCGATGTTGGAGGCGATGTCCGGCTTGTTCTGGTGATCGGCGCTGATGATCTCGATTGGCGCGCCCTGCACCTTGCCGCCGAAATCCGCGACAGCCATCTTGGCGGCCTCGACCGACCACTTGCCGCCGAAATCGGCATAGACGCCGGACTGGTCGTTGAGGATGCCGATCTTGACCTTGCCATCGGAAATTTCGGCGGCCGAGGCGGGGATCGCGGATGCGGCGAGAAACGCGGCAGAAACGAAATAACATGCCTTCATGGTACTTCCTCCCATTACGATGAAACCGGCCGCCCCCTACGATCGATCATCTTCAAAGCAATAATGAACATGAGCAAGATGGGAATGATCGGCAAGGGGCCGTTGCCGATTTCACGTCCGAAGCGGCGCACTTCGGCGGCATTGTGCCTGCCGTGAGCGAGCCCAGGATCGAACACAACGGTGTGAACCGCCTGGCATGTGAACGATCTGGCGGCACAGTGGTCGCGCCGAGTTGCCGGAGCCCGGTCGGCCATGGATGTCCGCCGCCGGATCGGCAAACGCCTCAGTCCTCGGCGACCACGCGATGGCCGTTGCAGAAATCGGCTTCGCTCCGTCATGTGCTGTGCTTCACATACATCTGGCTCGAATCCACGGATTACTGAGGGGAGTTGAGAACCGTGGAGCAGTAGCCACGCCCCAGATGCGAGCGAGGGGGCAAGAGGAGCAGCTATGACAGCAATTCAAACATTTGAGGCGGCCCAGGCAAGCCTGTGTGCTCTTAATATCGATCCCGATAGCCCACCCGCCTTCGTTGCGGCGGATATCGAGATCGCGATTATCGATGATCGATCGCTGATGTGCGACTGCCTGGCAAGAGGCCTCGCGGAAATCGAACCCGCATTTCGTTTCCAGCATTTCTCGAGCATCGAAACCTTCGACGCGGCAGACCTGGAGGAGACCCAAAGGATCTCGACTGTGCTGATGTGCGCCGTGTGGTCAAACTCCGAGGCAGACCACCATCTTGCCCGGATCGCCCACCTCAAAGCGACGAGACCCTGGGTGAGCACCATCATCCTCGCCGATATCGAAAATTTCGACGATGTTCACAAAGCGATCGACAACGGTGCATGCGGCTATGTTCCGACGAGCGTCAGCCTGCAAATCGCAGCCAAGGCAATTCATCTCGTGGCGGCAGGGGGAATTTTCATCCCGCCGAGTGTGCTTTTCCAATCGGCGCAAAACGCCAGGGATGGCCACCAGGCCACCAAATCGCAGGCGCAAGAAGACAATTTTTTCACGTCGCGCCAGATTTCGGTCATAGAAGCGCTGCGTCGCGGGAAAGCGAACAAGATCATCGCCTACGAACTCAACATGTGCGAGAGCACGGTCAAGGTGCATGTTCGTAATATCATGAAAAAACTTCGCGCGCGGAACCGGACCGAGGTGGCCTACATCCTGAATACGCCGCCTTATGAGGGCCTCGTCAAGAATTGACCGGCGACGAAACAGGACCCCAGAAATGACAATGCCCCGCCGCCTGCGCCCGGAAGGGCGAGGCATACGAGGCATGTTTGCCGCCCGGCGATCAGGGCCGGTATTTCGCCTTAGCGTATTCCGTCCGGCGGGTCAGTCGAGCCTTTACCGGCGCGACACGCAACGCCACGGCTCGCCAATCAGCCGTGACGGCTGCTATCTGGCCGTCGCTCTTTGACTGTGTTGGCGGGCATAGGACACACAGGCGTCCACCGTGCTGACACAGAGCGCGTCGCGACTGTTCGGCAAATTGTTGTCGCCGGCATAGGCGACTTCGGCGACGCGGCCGTCGACCATGCGTATTTGCGTGTCGCAATAGCCGCCGGGAGCGACATTGACGGAGCCGCCGACCGTCGGGATCGCGCCTAGCGCCAGGGTTGGGACGACAATGCTGAGATTGCCGCGCTGAACGACGCGCTTGTAGGTCCAGATCTGGCCAGACCCGCCAGCGTCCGCGGTGGCGGTCGGAAAGCCCGCGCACATTCGCACGTCGCCTTCGCTGAGGCCGACCATCTCCTTGCGCGCCGCCGCCGTCGTGGGATCAACCTTGGCGATGCGCGATGTATCGTCGGGAATGACGCAGGACGACTGGACGCCGACGACAAGAACAGGAAGGGCAAGCTTTCTAATACAGGAAAATGTCATACCGACTTTCGGATTTGCCCTGTTGTGGGATTGCATGGCGCCCGGCCGCGCTCTTTACCTAGGCAAGCAGGCGAGCGGATCAACCCCGTGCAGCTTCACGAAAAAGTGGCCGACAACATCAAGGTTTGCACGTCACGAGACGTGGTACCACACCAGATCAATGCCCTTGCAGCTGCCTGCGGCGCCAGGCGGCGGGTGCTTCGCCGACTCGTTCGCGAAAGAAGCGTGAGAAGTAGGCCGGATCGTCGAAGCCGATCTCGTAGGCGATGTCCTCGACGGTGCGGACGGTGAACAGAAGCAGCCGCTTGGCCTCCAGCAGCCGCCGCTCGCCGACGACGCGCTTGACGCCGCTGCCCAGCACCGCGCGGCTGGCCTTGTCGAGAAGATGCGGCGTCGTGGCCAGCGCTTCGACGTAGCGGCCAACCGGCCAGTCGTCACGGAAATGCGCGTCGACGAGACGGCGCAAGCCCTGCGCCAGCGAGGCTTCGGATGAGCCTGCGGCGTCCATCACCTCGGGGCCGAGACGCGCGATGTGGGAGAGCGCGACGGCGATCAGCGACGGCAAGGTCTTGTCGTTGCCGGCCTGCGCTTCGGTGTATTCGGCGGCAATCATGTCCAGCACCGCCGCCAGCCGTTTCCAGGCGGCGTGCTGCGGCAGGCCGCCGGCGAAAACCGGCCTGTCCAGCGGCAGCAGGCTGTGCGCTTCTATCGCCGCGAGCGCATCGTCGGCCACGGAAACGACGATCGCGTCGGTGCCGGGGCCGATCGAGAAGCCATGCACGACATTGCTCGGCACGAAGCTGACGGCTGGCGCCGAAAAGTCCCAGGATTGGTCCTCGAGGAGATACGTACCGGAGCCGCTGCTCCAGTAGGTGATCTGGCCCATCTGCGGATGCTTGTGCGCAGCGACCTGGCCGAGGTGGATGTTGCTGCGTGCAAGCACTGTCTCGACATGCAGGAAACCGACATCGAGCGGCCGGACGGGCTCGCCATAGACGAAGAAATCGGGGATGGAGTTCTGGCTCATGACGCCGGAAAAAGTCCAATCGGTTTTGGCGTTCCGTCCATAGCCGATCCTCGGCCCCGACGCTAGGATCGCATACCAAGTGGAGGAACATCATGCGGTCAGAAGATTTCCGTGCCGACAGAGCGCGCCCGTTCACGAGCGCCGAATATCTGGAGAGCCTGCGCGACGGCCGCGAGGTCTTTATCAACGGCGAACGCATCGCCGACGTCACCACGCATCCGGCAATGCGCAATTCGGCGCGGTCGCTGGCACGCCTCTACGACGCGCTGCATGATCCCAAGCGGCGCGAGACTCTGACTTCGGCCACCGACACCGGATCGGGCGGCTACACCCACAAATATTTTCGGGTCGCGAAATCCTCCGGCGAACTCGTCGCCCAGCAGACGGCGATCGCCGAGTGGTCGCGTATGTCCTATGGCTGGATGGGACGCACACCCGACTACAAGGCGGCGCTGATGAACACGCTCGGCGCCAATGCCGACTGGTACGGACCGTTCAAGGACAATGCCCTCGCCTGGCACAGCAGAGCCCAGGAAGCCGTGCTGTTCATGAACCATGCCATCGTCAACCCACCGATCGACCGCCACAAGCCGGCAGAGCAGGTGAAGGACGTTTTCGTCCACATCACCAAGGAGACCGATGCCGGCATCTACGTCTCCGGCGCCAAGGTGGTGGCAACGTCCTCGGTGCTGACACATTACAATTTCCTGGCGCAAAGCTCAGCGACGGTCACCGAGGATCCGTCGCTGTCGGTGATGTTCATCGTGCCGATGAACGCGCCGGGGATAAAGATGTTCTGCCGCGTCTCCTATGAGCAGACGGCCAACACGGCAGCGGCACCGTTCGACTATCCGCTGTCGTCGCGCTTCGACGAGAACGACGCGATCCTGGTGCTCGACAATGTCTTCATCCCCTGGGAGGACGTGTTGGTGCTGCGTGACGCGCAGAAGATCCTGTCGTTCCATCCGGCGTCCGGCTTCATGCACGGCTACTGCTTCCAGGGCTGCACGCGCTTTGCCGTCAAGCTCGACTTCCTCGCCGGCCTGCTGGCCAAGGCGCTGCGCGCCACCGGCGGCGATGCCTTCCGCGGCAACCAGGCGGCACTGGGCGAGGTTATCGCGCTCCGGCACATGTTCTGGAGCTTTTCCAACGCCATGGCCTACAATCCGATCCCGTGGGCGAATGGCGCGGTGCTGCCCAATCTGGAAGCCGCATTGGCCTACCGCACCTTCATGTCGGAAGCCTATCCGCGCGTCATCGACACCGTGCGCCGGGTGATCGCGTCCGGGCTGATCTACCTGCCGTCGTCGGTGCGCGACTTCAACAATCCCGAGATCGACAAATATCTGGCGCAATATGTGCGCGGCTCCAACGACATGGGCCACATCGAGCGTATCAAGATCATGAAGCTGCTGTGGGACGCGACCGGCACCGAATTCGGCGGCCGCCATGCGCTCTATGAGCTGAACTATGCCGGTGCACCGGAAGAGGTGCGGCTGCAGGTGCTGAAGGGCGCCGAACGCGGCGGCCGCCTGAAGGCGATGGAGGAACTGGTCGACACCTGCATGGCCGACTATGACGAGAACGGCTGGACGGGCGATACCTGGCTCAATCCGCTTCCCGCCTCGGCCGGGTGAACGCCGATGGCCACGCAGATTTCGAAAGCCGATTTCCGCGACGCCATGGCAAGGGTCTGCGCGCCGGTCAACATCGTCACCACCGATGGCCCGGCGGGGCGCGGCGGCTTCACGGCCACCGCCATGTGCAGCGTCTCCGACGCGCCGCCGACGCTGCTGGTGTGCATGAACGGACGTTCGGCGCAGGCCGCCATGTTCCTCGCCAACCGGCGCTTCTGCGTCAACGTGCTGACGCATGACCATATGCATCTGGCGGGAAAGTTCGCCGGCGCGACCAAGGACATGGAAGCGCGCTATTCGGCGGCGCGCTGGCAGACGCTGACGTCGGGCACGCCGGCGCTGTCGGACGCGATCGTCAATTTCGACTGCGAGATCGAGGACGTGCATATCGTCGGCACGCACAATGTGATGATCGGCCGCGTCATCGACGTCAGGCACGGCAGCGGCGGCTCGGCGCTGCTCTATGTCGACCGGAATTACACGCAGCCGACACGGTTGGGCAGTTTTGGCGGGTGAGCCTCAGCTCTCGCCGTCGATCAGGGTTTCCAGGAGATCGAGCAACTGCTCCACCCGCTCATGGCCAAAGCGGCGTTCGATGTCGTCGTAAATGACGCGGCGTTCGGGCGAGAGGGCATCGATCAGGGCGGAACCCGCCGGGGCGATTGTCAGGACGACGCGGCGGCCGTCGCCTTCGGCCTTGTTGCGGGTAATGAATTTGCGTCCCTCGAGCGCCTTGATGATGCGTGTCAGGCTGGGCGGCAGCACCGAGGCGCGGTCGGCCAGCTCCGTCGCATCGACCGGGCCGGCTTCGCTCAGCACGCGCAGCACGCGCCATTGCTGTTCGGTGACGTCATGGGCGGCAAGCATGGGACGAAACCGCGCCATCACCACTTCACGGGCGTGAAGCAATGCCATCGGCAGGGAGCGACGAGTATTTTCCGGCAGCAAGTGAAATTCTCTCCAACGCTGGCTCGCGATGTGGCGGGCTTTGCCCAGCAGCGCTGGCCCTCAGTGCCCGTCACCGTCATCCCGTATCGTCGTGCCAAGCCCGATGCAAGACTTGACTTCGGCGGGATCGCATGTAATTAACGCGTTAATTATAACAAAGCAATGTTCCAGGGAACGAGACGCGGTGCCTCACTTCTCCATCGAGTATTCGGCCAATCTCGATGCCAAGGTCGATATGGGCGAATTATGCGCACTGGTGTTGCGCACGCTGCTGGACACCGGGCTGTTCGAGACCGCCGCCGTGAGGGTACGGGCTTTTCGCGCCGATGCGTATGCCATTGCCGACAGGCTGCCGGAAAACGCCTTCCTCGACATGTCGTTTCGTATCGGCACCGGCCGCAGCGCCGAGGACAAGAAACGGACGGGAGAGGCCATCTTCGCGGCCGTAAGCAAATATCTGGCAGCGCTGTTCGAGACGCCGCATTTCGCCTTGTCGCTGGAGATCCGGGAAATCGACCCAGTGCTGAGCTGGAAAAAAAACGCAATCCACCCGCGGCTGCGCGGCAAGTGACGGAAGCTGATATGTCCGATCTCGAAGGCAATCTGAAAAAGGCCGAGGCCTATCTGGCCCGCTTCAAGCGCGACGGCGTGCTGAACCAGATCGGCGGCGAGGCGGTGGCGGCCGCCGACGGCTCGACCTTCGAAACCATGTCGCCGGTCGATTTGAAGCCGCTGGCCAAGGTCGCGCGTGGGGGCGCCGCCGATATCGACCGTGCCGCCAAGGCGGCAAAGGCGGCGTTCCCGGCCTGGGCCGCCATGCCCGGCGAAGCGCGCAAGAAGCTGCTGCATAAAATCGCCGACGCCATCGAGGCACGGGCCGAGGAGATCGCCTTCGTCGAATGCATGGATACCGGCCAGGCGCTGAAATTCATGGCCAAGGCGGCGTTGCGCGGCGCGGAGAACTTCCGTTTCTTCGCCGATCGTGCGCCGGAAGCGCGTGACGGCGAGACGCTGCGGACGACAGGCCAGGTCAACATCACCACGCGCGTGCCGATCGGCCCTGTCGGCGTGATCACGCCGTGGAACACGCCGTTCATGCTCTCGACCTGGAAGATCGCACCGGCGCTGGCCGCCGGCTGCACCGTGGTTCATAAGCCGGCTGAGTTCTCGCTGCTGACCGCAAGGCTGCTGGTCGAGATCGCCGAGGAGGCGGGCCTGCCGAAGGGCGTGTGGAACCTGGTCAATGGCCTCGGCGAGCATGCCGGCAAGGCGCTGACCGAACACCCCGACATCAAGGCGATCGGCTTCGTCGGCGAAAGCCGCACCGGCTCGATGATCATGAAACAGGGCGCCGACACGCTGAAGCGCGTCCATTTCGAACTTGGCGGCAAGAACCCGGTGATCGTGTTCGCCGACGCCGACCTCGAACGTGCGGCGGATGCGGCGGTGTTCATGATCTACTCGCTCAATGGCGAGCGCTGCACCTCGTCATCGCGGCTGCTGGTCGAAGCCTCGGTCTACGACAAGTTCACCGATCTGGTGGCGGAAAAGGCAAAGCGCATCACAATAGGCCATCCGCTAGACCCCAAGACCGTTGTCGGACCGCTGATCCATCCGGTGCATGAGGAAAAGGTGCTGTCCTATATCGAGATCGGCAAATCGGAGGGCGCGGTGGTCGCCGCCGGCGGCGGCAAGTTCGCCGGCCCGGGCGGCGGATGCTATGTCAGCCCGACACTGTTTGTTGGCGCCACCAACACAATGCGCATCGCCCAGGAGGAGATTTTCGGGCCGGTGCTGACCGCCATCGCCTTCAAGGACGAAGCGGAAGCGCTGGCGCTGGCCAACGACACGCAGTACGGCCTGACCGGCTATCTCTGGACCTCGGACGTGACCCGCGCCTTCCGCTTCACCGATGCACTGGATGCCGGCATGATCTGGGTCAATTCGGAGAATGTGCGGCATCTGCCGACACCGTTCGGCGGCGTCAAGAACTCCGGCATCGGCCGCGACGGCGGCGACCATTCCTTCGATTTCTACATGGAGACGAAGAACATCGCCTTCGCCACTTCAGCGCACGCGATCCAGAAACTCGGCGGCTGACGGAGGAAATCAGATGCCCTTGCCCAAGCCCAACCTCTATCCCGCCTTCAACATCGTGCGCCTCAGCCATGTCGAGCTGGCCGTCACCGACCTCGCCAGATCGCGCGCGTTCTATGTCGACACGCTCGGCCTGCAGGTCACCGACGAGACATCGGGCGCCATCTACCTGCGCGCCATGGAGGAACGTGGCCATCATTGCATCGTGCTGCGCAAGGCGAAGACGCCGGAAGCGCGCGATCTCGGCTTCAAGGTTTTTTCGGAGGAGGATCTCGATAAGGCCGTACATTTCTTCAAGGGCAAGGGCCTGCCGATGGAATGGGTCGAGCGGCCCTACCAGTCGCGCACCTTCCGCACCCGCGACCCGCACGGCATACCGCTGGAGTTCTATGCCCAGATGGAAAGGCTGCCGCCGATCCACCAGAAATATGCGCTCTATAAGGGCGTCAAGCCGCTGCGCATCGACCACTTCAACTGCTTCTCGCCCAATGTCGACGAGTCCGTCGGCTTCTACAACGAGCTCGGTTTCCGGGTCACCGAATACACCGAGGATGCGGCAACCGGGAAGCTGTGGGCGGCCTGGACGCACCGCAAGGGCGGCGTCCACGACATCGCCTTCACCAACGGCATCGGCCCGCGCCTGCATCATGTCGCGTTCTGGGTGCCGACGCCGCTCAACATCATCGACCTGCTCGACCTGATGGCGACCACGGGCTATTTGCCGAACATCGAACGCGGCCCCGGCCGGCACGGCATTTCAAACGCGTTCTTCCTCTATGTCCGCGACCCGGACAACCACCGCATCGAGATCTACTGTTCGGACTACCAGACGGTCGATCCGGACCTCGAGCCGATCAAGTGGGATCTCAAGGACCCGCAGCGCCAGACGCTGTGGGGCGCACCAGCGCCGAAAAGCTGGTTCGAGCAAGGCAGCACCTTCGCCGGCGCGGCGGCACGCCAGCCGGATTTGACGGCGTCGCCGATCATTGCGCCGTAGGTGGGATTTTAGAGATGTCAGCGTTCTACGGCGCCCCCTTCTGTCCTGCCGGACATCTCCCCCTCAAGGGGGGAGATTGGTTGGCCTTCCGGCCCGCGATCTTCTCGCAACGCTGGAAGTTGGCGAAGGCAGAGACAAAATCCAATCTCCCCACAAGAGGGGGAGATGTCCGGCAGGACAGAGGGGGGCGCCGTAGAACTCTGTCCCTGCAGACATCCATCGCCACCACCGGAGCCGCAGCATGACCCCGCCCCGGCTCGCCACCTTCACCGCCGGCGGCAAGACGCGCTATGGCGTGGTCACCGGCAAAGGCGTCGTCGACCTGTCGGCTCGCTACAGCCAGTGGCCGACATTGCGCGAGGTGATCGAGGCCGGCGCCTTGCGGCGGCTGGCGGAAGAGGCCGAAGCGTTCGCCGCCGATTTCCCGCTCGACGCCATCGCCTACGACATCCCGATCCCGTCGCCGGAAAAGATCATCTGCGTCGGCGTCAACTATCCGGACCGCAACGAGGAGTACAAGGACGGCCAGGCGGCGCCTTCCAACCCGTCGCTGTTCATCCGCTTCCCGCGTTCGCTCGTCGGCCATGACGCGCCGCTGGTGCGGCCGCCTGAATCGCCACAACTCGACTATGAGGGCGAGATCGTCATCGTCATCGGCAAGGGTGGCCGGCGCATCGCCGAGAGGGATGCGCTTGGCCACATCGCGGCGCTGTCGTTGTGCAACGAAGGCACCATCCGCGACTGGGTGCGGCATGCCAAGTTCAACGTCACGCAAGGCAAGAATTTCGACCGCAGCGGCTCGATCGGACCGTGGCTGGTGCCGTTCACGGATGAGGCGCAGATCGCCGATATCGCGCTCTCCACCCGCGTCAATGGCGAGATCCGCCAGCAGGACCGCACCAGCCGGATGATCTTTCCCTTCCGCAAGATCATCAACTACATCTCGACCTTCACCACGCTGGTGCCGGGCGATATCATCGTCACCGGTACGCCGACCGGCGCCGGCGCCCGCTTCGATCCGCCGATCTGGCTGAAGCCGGGCGATGTGATCGAGATCGAGGCCGACGGTATCGGCCTGCTTCGCAACGGTGTCGTCGACGAGGCAAGCGTATGACCCCCGAGCAAGTCGAAGACGCCGCGGCGCGGCTATTCGAGGCCGAGCGGTCGCGCCGGCAGATCCGGCTACTCAGCCTCGATTTTCCCGAGGCAACGATGGAGGACGCCTACCGCGTCCAAGCGGCGCTCGTGGCGCGCAAGATCGGCGCCGGGCTGAAGCCGAAGGGCTGGAAGATCGGCCTGACCTCCAAGGCGATGCAATATGCGCTGGCCATCGACACGCCGGATTCGGGCGTGCTGTTCGACGATATGTTCTTCAGCGACGGCGCTGCGGTTCCGGCCGGCCGTTTCATCCAGCCGCGCGTCGAGGCCGAGATCGCCTTCGTCATGAAGGCACCGCTGAAGGGGCCCGGCGTGACCCTCTTCGACGTGCTCAACGCCACCGACTACATCACGCCGGCGCTCGAAATCCTCGACACCCGCATCGAACGCATCAACGCCGAGACCAACAAGGTACGCACCTTCTTCGACACGATTTCCGACAACGCCGCCAATGCCGGCATCGTCATGGGCGGCAGGCCGCAGCGGCCCGATGAAGCCGACATGCGCTGGATCGGCGCCATCGTCTCGCGCAATGCCGAGGTCGAGGAGACCGGGCTTGGCGCCGGCGTGCTCAACCATCCGGCGATGGGCATCGCCTGGCTGGCGGACCGGCTCGCCAGCTACGGCATGTCGATCACGGCTGGCGATGTGGTGCTGTCGGGATCCTTCGTGCGGCCGGTCGAAGCGCGGCCCGGCGACACCATCGTTGCCGATTTCGGCAGTTCGGGAACGGTCAGCATCCATTTCGCGAAGAGCTGACGCCGCAGTCGCCAGCAATCCTCACATGCCCCGCAGGTAAGCCGCCACCACGTCGGCGGCGATGGTCGAGATGCGCATGCCGGCATTCCTGTTGACGTCACCTTCGACGCGGCTCTGCACCCAGCCGAGGAAAGCGAAGGCCCGCAGTGCCGAAAACAGCGGCAAGGACGCGATGTCCTCCGGCGTCAGGTCGCGCTCCTGGCGGTAGCCATCGAGCAGCGACGCCTCGATCAGCGGATAGATCGCTTCGTCGCGGTTCTGGTAGAGTGCCACGGCAAGATCGTAGACGTGCCAGCCATGGCCACAATCGTCGAAGTCGATGATCTGGATGGCGTCGCCGTCGAGCAGAACGTTCTCGCGCACCAGATCGGCATGGATCAGGCCGAAATTGCGCGCGCTGCGCTCATGCCGCGACAGCGCCGCGACCGCCTTCTCGTGGGCACGGAACACCAGTTCGCGGCTGGTATCGTCGAGAAACGGGCAGGTTTCGAAACGGCCCCATATGGGGGTCGCCCCGAAAAAGCCGTCGAAATCCCAGGCATGACGGGCAAAGCCCGGCGGCGTCGCCCAGCCGGCGGCGGCATTGTGCATGCGGGCGATGGTTCGCCCGATGGCCGTGAATACCTGCCTTGCCTGTTCGGGCGCATAGCCGAGCGGCACGCCGCGCGCGCCGACAGCGCGGCCTTCCAGCCAGCTCAGACAATCGACCTGACGCGGCGCCGAGTCGCCGGTGCCGACCGGCACAAACAGATCGCCGTTCAACGCCGGCACCGGGGACGGCGTGGCGACCCCGGCCGATTGCAGGAAGCCCATCCACTGCAATTCCGAAGACAGCGCGGCATCCGAGTGATAGTCAGGCCTATGGATGCGCATGGCGGCCGGCTGGCCATCGGGCAAGCGAATGCGGAAGACCGCATTCTCGCGGTATTTCAGCAGTTCCGGTTCACCATCGCGAACGCCCCAATGTTCGAGCGCTCCCCTGGCAAGCGCGGTGACGTCCGCTTCCGTCTCGGGCTCCGATTGCGCGGAAACAGCGCTCACGCCGTAACCCCGCCGACTTCTTCAAGCACTTCGTCCAGGGTTGCGATCAAGAGATCGGCATTGTCGCGCGAAAACGGCATTGGCGGGCGTATCTTCAGCACATTGCCATGAATGCCGGTCTTGCCCATCAGCACGCCGCGATGGCGAATCGCGTTGATGACACGCCCGGCAATGTCGGGCGCAGGCTCACGGGTCTCGCGGTCATGGACCAGCTCGGCGCCGAAGAACAAGCCCGCGCCCCTGACCTCGCCGATGCATTCGTGGCGGTCCGCCAGCGGGCGCAGCAGCCCGAGTGCATGGGCGCCGACGTCGCGCGCATTGCCGACGAGGCTTTCCTGCTCGATGACATCGAGGACCGCGCTAGCCACCGCGCAGGAAACCGGGTTGCCGCCAAAGGTGTTGAAGTAACGGAAGGCGTTGCGGAAGGTCGCCAGTAGGTCCCCGGTGGTGACGACGGCGGCGACCGGATGGCCGTTGCCCATCGGCTTGCCCATGGTGACGATGTCGGGGGTGAAGCCGGCGCGCTGATGGCCCCAGAAATGGCTGCCTGTGCGGCCGAAGCCGGGCTGCACCTCATCGGCGATGACCAGCCCGCCGGCGTCGCGCACCGCTGCCACGGCGTCGTCGAAGAAGCCGCTGGGCAGTGTCGGGAAGCCTTCATTGGCGAGCAGCGGACACAGGATCATTCCGGACAGGCCAATGCCGTCCTTCGCCAGCGAGGCAATGGCCTCGCGCACCGCGGCGCCAAAGGCCTTGCCGTCGGCCATCGTATCGGGATGGCGATAGCTATCGGGGGCCGGCACCAGCCTGACATGACGGGCGCGGCCACCGACCGGCGGCATGCGGGTCGAGAGCTGCGAAACCGCCGTGGTGTTGCCGTGATAGGTGGCATCGGTGGCGATGATGCCCATCTGGCCCGATGCCGCCTGCGCCATGCGCAGCGCGATGTCGTTGGCCTCGCTGCCGGTGCAGGTCAGAATGGCGGTGGAAAGGCTTGCATCGAACGTCGCCGTCAACCGCTCGACATAATCGAGGATGGCGGTGTGCAGATAGCGCGTGTGGGTGTTGAGCACGCTCGCCTGCCGGCACAGCGCCTCGACAACATGCGGGTGGCAGTGGCCGACATGGGCGACATTGTTGTAGGCATCGAGATATTTGCGGCCGTCGGCGTCGTAGAGCCAGACGCCTTCGCCGCGCACGAGGTGCACGGGCTCGTCGTAGAACAATTGCGACTTGGCGCCGAGCAGGCGGCCACGCCGGCCAACCAAAGTTTCCTCGGTGATCTTCTTCTGCGATTGAGTCATCTGTCGGTCCCAAAGCCTCGTTGTATGCAATTGTCCGTCAGAGCTTCGACAGGCCTGCGTCGATTGCCTCGCCGATTTTGGCGACGTCGGCGGCGCTGATGATCAGCGGCGGCGACAGGATGATGTTGTTGCCGGACACGCGCAGCATGACGCCGGCCTCATAGGCCGCCTCCGAGACCACGGCCATGGTCTTCTTGTCGGATGGCTTTTTCGTCGCGCGATCCGAGACCAGCTCGACCGCCGCCATCAAGCCCTTGTACCTGACATCGCCAACGATCTCGTGCTTCGCCTTCAGGCCTTCGAGCACGGCCGCAAGTTCGACGCCGCGCGCTGCGGCGTTCTCGTTCAGGCGAAGCCGTTTGGTTTCGGCAAGCGCCGCCAGTCCGGCCGCACAGCCGACCGGGTGGCCGGAATAGGTGTACCCGTGGCCGATCGCCCCGAAGCTGGTCTTGTCGGCCTCGAAGACATCGGCGACCTTGCCACCTATCAGCGTGGCACCGAGCGGGAAATAGCCCGAGGTAATCGCCTTGGCGATGGTCATGAAATCCGGCTTCACGCCCGAGAGCCGCGAGCCCGCCCATGCGCCGGTGCGGCCAAAGCCGGTGACCACCTCGTCGGCGATCAAAAGGATTTCGTGGCGGTCGCAGATCTCGCGCACCAGCGGCATGAAGCTCTCATGCGGGACGATGACGCCGCCGGCGC
Source organism: Mesorhizobium sp. B283B1A (assembly GCF_020165735.1). Lineage (NCBI taxonomy): Bacteria > Pseudomonadati > Pseudomonadota > Alphaproteobacteria > Hyphomicrobiales > Phyllobacteriaceae > Mesorhizobium > Mesorhizobium sp. B283B1A. The sequence goes on along the minus strand of NZ_JAIUIQ010000008.1, from coordinate 97,653 downwards.
CGAGCACCGGCTCCATGATGAAAGCGGCGATGGTGTCGCCGCCCTGGAATGCGATCTCGTCCTCCAGCGCCTTGGCGCACAGTTTCGCCAGCCGTGCGGGATCGGTCTCGTCGAACGGGTTACGGAAGGTCCAGGGTGCGGGAATGTGGAAGACGCCGGGCAGCAGCGGCTCGTAGTTGCGGCGGAAATTGGCATTGCCGTTGACCGAGGCGGCGCCGAAATGCGTGCCGTGATAGCCCTTCTTCAGGGCAAGGAACTTCGTCCGGTCGCCCTGGCCGCGGATCTTCCAATATTGCCGGGCGAGCCGCAGCGCCGTCTCGACCGAATCCGAACCGCCCGAGGTGAAGAAGGTCCGTACCATGCCTTCCGGCGCGAACCATTCAGAGAGTTCGTAGGCGAGCTCGATCGACGGTCCGGTCGAGGTGCCGCGAAAGCCGGAGTAGTAGGGCAGCGCGCCGAGCTGGTCGGCGATCGCCTTCTTGATGGGATCGCAGCTGTAGCCGAGGTTGACGTTCCACAGACCACCGACGGCATCGAGCACGCTGTTGCCGTCGATGTCGGTGACGGTGACGCCCTCGCCCTTCATGATCACCTTTGGCGGATTGGCCCGCATCTCGGCCGGGTGCGCCATCGGATGCCAGATCGGCTTGGCGTTCGTCTCGGTGAGGAAATTGATGTCGCGCATGACAGGCTCCGAAAATGGTTCTCAGACGGCGGGGACGAGGTCGAAATGGCCGAGTGCCTCGGCGTAGGAAAATGCCGGCCGGGCAACGTCGAAATGAACGGTGCGCATGCCGGCCTTGCTGGCGCCATCGATATTGCGCTGCTGGTCGTCGACGAACACGCAGGCGCCGGCGGGCAGGCCGAGCGCTTCGGTGACGGAGGCATAGGCGCGCGGGTCGGGCTTGAGGATACCGGTATGGGTGGCGTCGACGATCACGTCGAACAGGCCGAGCAGCGGCAGTTTTTGACGGAAGCCGGCGCCGTAGAACAGGTCGAGCTCGTTGGACAGGATCGCGAGGCGAAAGCCGGCCGCATGGACGGCGCGGATGGCGCTGTCGGCCTCGGGCCGTACCACCTTTTCCGGCTCGGCGCCGCGGGCGCGCTGGACGAAAGTTTCCATCGCCTGCCAGTCCTCGCCGACGAGCCGGCCGACCTCGCTGGTGCGGGTGCGCCAATAATCGCGCTCGCTGATCTCGTCGGCCTGCATCGTACGCCACAGCGGATCACTCGCCGGATCGAACGGCCCGCGCCATTGCAGCGTTCCGGCCTTCAGGCCGAGCGCCTGCTCGGTCAAGGCATGGGTTTCGAACAGCGTTCGCGTGACAACGCCGCCGAAATCAAGGACAAGCGCCTGGGCCGGGACAGCGCTCACGCGGCCTCTCCCTTGGCAGGGGCACCGCGCGGGACAATGCCTTCCTCGACCCAGCGATCGAAGATCTCGAGCGCCTTGCCGACGAAGGTGTCGCTGTTGATGTGGGCGTCGATCTCGTGGAACTCGACCCCGGCGGGAATCACCTTGCGCATTTCATCGACGAAGGCGGCAAGCGCATGCGGCTCATAGAGCGGCTCGCCCTGCATGTCCCACTCCTGGATGCCGCCCGAAGGCAGGATGAAGGCGGAACGGCCCTTCGACGCGCCGAGCTTGGCGGCGATGGTCCTGGCGACCTGGCGGCGATCATCGGCATCGACGGTGACCGAGGCAATCAGCCTGTTATGGGCGTGAAACGGCCGCCGCGAAAATTTAGCCGGCAAATCCTGCCAGGTCGGCAGGTCGACCATATCCACGGCGCCCGGTGCCGCGATCTGGGGGATGCCACGGGCGCCGGCGTTCTCGAGCCGGTCGGCGCCGGAGCTGACGACGGAGCCGGCAAGATGGTTGGTGATTTCCTGCAGGCTGAAGTCGAACACCGCGCAGAAATGACCCTGGCCGGCAATCGATTCGAAGGCTCTGCCGCCCATTCCGGTGGTATGGAAGACGGCGACGTCATAGCCGCGCCGTTCCAGCGCCGGCTTCAGCGTCTTCATGTAGCGCAGGCAGCTGCCGCCGAGCGAGGTCATGCCGATGGTCGGCCCGAGAGCCGGCGCCGACGCGCGTGACGCAAGCACTATCCGGGCCGCGCCGACGACCGCGCCGCAGGCCTGCGACAGGACCAGCTTGCAGATGTTGTTGAGGCCGTAGAGCCCTCCTGCCCAGAGGATCATCATCAGGTCGGGCGCGACGCGCTCGGGCGGGATCAGGTGCGAATAGGCGATGGTCGAGACGACGAATTTGGGCACGCCGAGTGGCAGGCTGAGCGCGACGTCGAGCGCCAGATCGGTGCCCATCGAACCGCCGATGGCGATGAAGGCGTCGATCTCGCCGCGCTGATGGAGTTGGCGCACCAGTTGCACCGCGCCGCCGGCCATCAGCGTCATGGCGGTGTTTTCGTCACCGCTGGAAACGATCTCCTCGATCGTCACATCGACAGCGCGGGCCACGGCATGCTTGTCGTGATCGGGGCTGTAGGGCGGATCGCCGAGCACGCTGACGTCCATCATGACGGCCCAGCCGCCCGATGCCTCGATGCAGGCTTTCATGAACAGCAGCTCATCGGCCTTGGTGTCGCCGGTGCCGATGACCAGGATGCGGGGCGCGGGATCCACGGGCATCAGGCCTGCCTCCTCAGGGTTTGCAGATTCTCGCCATTGAGACGCATCGAAATTTCCCGCGCCGCGGCGACGGCCGCAAGCCCTCGTGCCGCGATGTCGGCTGCCGTCGTCCTGGCCTTCGGCGCGGCCACCGCGATGGTGCCGAGCGCGAAGCCGTCCGCGGCGAGGATTGCCGCCGCCACGCCGATGACGCCTTCTTCCAGGCCCTGATCGCAGATCGAGTAGCCGCGCCCGCGCGCCTCATCCAGGGAGCGGGAGATGGCGGCCGGCTCGATCAGCGTGTGCGCGGTGAACGCCTCGAGGGGACCCGCCAGGCATGCCTTGACGGTCTCCTCCCTGGCGAAGGCCAGATAGACGATGCCGGAGGCGGTCGAATGAAGCGGCAGGAGCTGGCCGATATCGACGTTGACCCGGTTTGCCCGCGTGGGATGCTCGACATGGACGGTGACCAGCCTGTCGATGCCGAATTCCGACAGATGCACCGTCTCGGCCGTGGCACTTGCCAGATCCCGCACCAGCGGCACCGCCGTCTTCAGGAAGGGAAAGCGGGCCTCGCGGATGCGCGCCAGCCGTGACAGGCCGGCGCCGAGGCGGTAGTGCCGCGTGCCGCCATCCTGTTCGACGAAGCCATGGGCGGTCAGCGCAACCAGCAGCCGCCGCGTCGTCGCCTTGTCGAAGCCCGACCGGCGCGCCAGGTCGGACAGGCCGAGTTCGGGCTCCGCCACGGTGAACAGCTCCAGAAGTGAGATCGCTTTTCCAACCGTACCCAAATTTACCTCCCGGCATTGCCATCCATTCAGAGGCAATCATTTAACGTGTGAATTAACTTGACAGGAAGCCGGTTTGTTTGCAAGTCTATATTCAAAATAACGGTTCAAATAATGAACCAACCGCCAGAGCACCATGGGACAGGCCACGCGGCCAGCAAACCGACCTGGTTTGCAAACAGGAGGGACCAATGACGGCAGTTTTGGAACAGGCGCCGGCCAACAGGCTGCGCAAGAACAGTCTCGGCGTCGGCGCCATCACCTTCATGGTGATTTCGGCGGCGGCTCCGCTCACGGCGGTGGCCGGCGGCACGCCGCTCGGCATGCTGATGGGCAACGGCGCCGGCTTTGCCGGCACCTACCTGATCGTGACGGTGCTGCTGTTGTTGTTCGCGGTCGGCTACGTCGCCATGTCGCGGCATGTCGGCAATGCCGGCGCCTTTTATGCCTACGCCGCGCGCGGGCTCGGCGGCCTCGCCGGCGGCGCCACGGCGCTGATCGCGATCCTGTCCTACAACGCCATGCAGATCGGCGTCATGGGTCTTTTGGGTGCCGCTACCGCCGGACTGTTCGCCGGCTGGGGCATCAACCTGCCCTGGTGGGTGTGGAGCTTCATCGCCATCGCGCTCGTCGCCGTGCTCGGTTACCGCCAGGTCGACTTATCGGCCAAGATCCTGACGGTGCTGGTTCTCTGCGAATACGCCGTGGTGCTGATCCTCGACATCGCCATCCTCAAGACCGGCGGCGACAGCGGACTGTCGGCCGCACCCTTCAGCTGGAGCCAGATCACCAGCGGTGCGCCAGCGATCGCCATCCTGTTCTGCTTCGCGGCATTCATCGGCTTCGAGGCAACGACGATCTATGCCGAGGAGGCACGCGATCCCAAGGTCACGATACCGCGCGCCACCTATATCTCCGTGGTGTTGATCGGCGTCTTCTACATGGTCACCGCCTGGCTGATGGCGATCGGCGCAGGTGTCGACAAATTGCTGCCGGCACTGCAGGGCTTGCAGGATCCGACGACGTTCCTGTTCGGCCTGTCCGACCGCTACGCCGGCACGATGCTGTCGCAGGCGATGAGCATCCTGTTCGTGTCGAGCCTGTTCGCCGGCGTGCTGGCGTTCCACAATGCGGTCGCGCGCTACATCTATGTCTCGGGCCGCGAGAAGCTTTTGCCGCAGTCGATCGGCGTGACGCATTCGGCACACCAGAGCCCGCATGTCGCCTCGGTGATCCAGAGCGTTCTGGCGGCCGTCGTCGTCGGTCTGTTCGCGGTGCTCGGCCTCGATCCGGTGCTGGCACTGTTTTCCTGGCTGACCAATGTCGCGACGCTCGGCGTCATCGTCATGATGGCGGTGGCCTCGCTCGCCGTGGTCATGTACTTCCGCGCCAACCCATCGGCGCAGGAAAATGCCGTGAAGACGACCATCCTGCCTGGGCTGACCTTCATCGCCTTCGTCGTCATCATCTATCTGATCGTCATCAATTTCGGCAGCCTGTCGGGGGCCGGCGGCTTTCTCGGCGTGTTCCTGCCGGGGCTGGTGCTGATCGCCGCGGTGGTCGGCCTGCTGCTGGCCGGCGCCTTGAAGAGCCGCGATCCGGTGGCCTTCGAAAGCCTCGGTCTGCCCCTGAAGGATTGAGCGAAACACCGGATCGAGAGACGTAGCGGGGCGGCGTGACGCCGCCCCTTCCACCACAAAGGGAGTGGCGGCCTTGAGCTTTGCCGAAAACATCACCGTCGGGGCGCTGGAAGCCGATCCCTATCCGATCTATGCCGAACTCAGGCGCAGCGCGCCGGTCGCCTTCGTGCCCTCGGTCAGTCTCTGGTTCGTCACCCGCTGGAAGGATGTCGAACTGGTGGCGAAGTCGCCCGACATCTTCTCCGCAATCGTCAAGGCCGGCGTATCGCCGGTCGAGCGCTCCTTCGGCAAGCCGACGATCCTGACCAGCGACGGCGAGGTCCACAAGCACCTTCGCCAGGGCGTCGACCCGAAATACCGGCCACGCACCGTCGCCTCCTATGCCGGCGATCTCGTGCGCTCGATCGCCGAGCCTTATCTCGATGCGATCGCCGAACGCGGTTCGGCCGAACTGATGGCCGATTATTTCGAGCCTGTGTCGACGCTTAGCCTGGCACGTTCGCTCGGCCTTGCCGACATCGACATGCCGACCCTGCGGCGCTGGTTCTATGGCCTTGCCCAGGGCGCCATTAATTTCGAGAAGGACCCTAAGCGGCAGGAAATCGCCGACGCGATCGGCGCCGAGGTCGGCGATGCGGTGACGCCGACGCTGGAAAGGCTGGTCCGCGAGCCCGACGATTCGGCGCTGTCGCACATGCTGCATGACGGCATGCCGGAAGGCAAAACGCGGCCGATCGACTTCCTGATGCCGACCGTCAAGGTGATCCTGCTCGGCGGCATGCAGGAGCCGGGCCACGGCGCCGGCTCGATCCTTGTCGGCCTGCTGAGGAGCCCCGACCAGTTGCGCAAGGTGCTCGGCGATCCCGAGACCTTCGTGCCCAAGGCGGTCGACGAGGGCCTGCGCTGGGTGGCGCCGATCGGCACGCAGACACGCGAAACGACCCGCGCGGTCGAGATCGGCGGAGCGACGATCCCCGCCGGCGCACCAGTGGCGGCACTTGTCTCCTCGGCCAGCCGCGACGAGAGCCGGTTTTCCGACCCCGACCGTTTCGACATCGATCGCGACGAAGGCAACCACGCCGCCTTCGGCTTCGGCCATCATTTTTGCTCCGGCCGGTTTTTCGCGCGCGAGCAGATGTGCCTTGCGGTAAGGCTGCTGCTCGAACGCTTTCCCGATCTCAGCCTGGTGCCCGGCAAGGAGCCGGTGTTCCGCGGCTGGGAATTCCGGGCGCCCACCACATTGCATGTCAGTTTAGGAGCCGGTTCCCAATGATCACCCAGCCAATGATCACCCAAAATGCCATCGATATCCTGCGCAAGGCCGAGATCGGCGCGCGCGGCCTGTTCATCGATGGCGCGCAGGCCGAGGCGACAGGCGGCGCGACGCTGCCCGTGATATCGCCGATCGACGGCCGGCCTTTTGCCAGCATCGCCGACGGCAATGCCGCCGATGTCGACCGCGCGGCCCGGTCGGCGCGCAAGGCATTCGAGAAGGGCGCGTGGTCGCGCGCGGCACCCGCCTTTCGCAAGAAAGTGCTGACCAGGCTCGCCGAGCTGGTCGAAAAGCACATCGATGAACTGGCTGTGCTCGGCGTGCGCGACAATGGCACCGAAATCGGCATGGCCTACAAGGCCGAACCGCTGTCGGCGGCCGGCACCATCCGCTACTACGCCGAGGCGATCGACAAGGTCTATGGCGAGATCGCGCCGACGGCCGAGAATGTGCTTGGTTTGATCCACAAGGAGCCGCTCGGCGTCGTCGGTGTCATCGTGCCGTGGAATTTCCCGCTGATGATCGGCGCCTGGAAGATCGCGCCGGCACTCGCCGCCGGCAATTGCGTGGTGGTCAAGCCTCCGGAGGTCGCTTCGCTGACGCTGCTGCGGCTGGGGGAACTAGCCAGCGAGGCCGGCTTGCCCGCCGGTGTGCTCAACGTCGTCACCGGCCGTGGCGCGGTTGCCGGCGAAGCGCTCGGCCTGCATATGGATGTCGACGCCATCGCCTTCACCGGCTCCGGGCCGGTCGGCCGGCGGCTGCTCGACTATTCCGCCCGTTCCAACCTTAAGCGTGTCTTCCTCGAACTCGGCGGCAAGTCGCCCAACATCGTCTTTGCCGATGCCCCCGACCTGAAACAGGCGGCGGTGGTCTCTGCCAACGGCATCTTCCGCAATTCCGGCCAGGTGTGCGTCGCCGGCTCGCGCCTGCTCGTCCAATCGTCGGTCTATGACCGCTTCATGGACGAACTTCTCTCGGCAACCACGCGGCTTAGGGTCGGCGATCCGCTCGATCTCGCGAGCGACGTCGGCGCGGTATCGAGCGCCGAGCAATTGGACAAGAACCTCGGCTTCGTCGCCAAGGCCGCCGAAGAAGGCGCAAGGCTGGTCACCGGCGGCGAGCGCATACTCACCGAGACCGGCGGCAGCTACATGGCGCCGACGATCTTCGAGAATGTGACGCAGGACATGCAGCTTGCCCGCGAGGAAGTGTTCGGACCGGTGCTCGGCGTGATGCGTTTCGAGACCGAGGAAGAGGCGGTGCGGCTTGCCAATTCGACCGTCTACGGGCTTGCCTCGGCGGTGTGGACCGCCAATCTTTCCACCGCGCATCGCATGGTGCGCGCCATCAATGCCGGTGTCGTCCACGTCAACACCTATGGCGGCGCCGACATCACCGTACCGCTCGGCGGCGTCAAGCAGTCCGGCTTCGGCCGCGACAAGTCGCTGCATGCGCTGGAGAAGTATCTCGAATTGAAGACCGCCTGGATCGCGCTTTGAGATCCCGCCGGCTTTCCTTGAGAATCTGAGCGTCTCCAGAGCGCCCAGGGTCGCATCGGGGTTCCGTCGCGGCCGGCCGGCGGTGCCTTGTGCTCGCTACCTCAGGATTCTTGAGAGAATATTCCCGGCTTCGGCGAGATCGGCGAAACACGTTCTTTGATAAGATCGATAGAATTTCTGACGATGGGACCAAGCCTAGGCAATCCGCCCTTGCTGCCATGACTTCACAACCGCAGAGATCAATCATGTCCGACGTCAACAACACTTCGCCAGCTTCCCTTTGGTCAACGCTCAACCGGCGCAATGGCCTTGCTCTGCTGTTCGCATCGGCGGTGGCGATCGGCAGCCTGATGGCTGCCCATGCCTCCTTCGCCGAGGACAAAAAGGCGATCAAGGTCGGCATCATCAGCGGCGAGGACGAGGATGTCTGGCGCGTCGTGGTCGCCCAGGCCGCCGAAAAGGGCCTCACCATCGAGACCGTGGTGTTCAACGACTACACCCAGCCCAACGAGGCGCTGGAGCGCGGCGAGATCGACGCCAACGCCTTCCAGCACCGTCGTCCCGGGGTAACAGAGCGGATCGAACTCGGCGACGTAGGCCAACGTCTATTTCTTTTTGCGGATTTCTTCCTTGATGAGCGAACGCCGCTCATCACCGGATAGTCCGTGCCGCGCACTGTGGCTTAGTACCTTAGCCATGCGGGGCGACAGCTTCATGCCTTCGACGGCGCTGATTTTCTCGCCGCGCCCGCTCGTCAGAACGAACTGGCCGGTCTTGGCCGAACGGATGGTTCTTGAACTGGGAGACTTCATTTCGAAATCGTATCACAACCTCGGGAGGTGGGCCAAAGCGATTTCCGTGGCAAGTTGGACTAACCCCTCAGCCTCGCCCCTTCCGGATCGAAGAACGGCATCGGCGCCACCACCGCGCGCGTCGGCTTGCCCCCTATCTCGACGCTCAGCTCAGTGCCGATGGCGGTGAAGGGTAGTCGCAGATGCGCCGTGGCCAGCACTTTGCCGAGGGAATAGCCATGATCGCTGTAGGTGACGATGCCGGCGTCCTCGCCATCGGCCATCACCCTGGCATCCGTCGTGGCTGGCTTATCGCCTTCGAGGATCAATCCGGTCCAGCGTTCGTCGAGGCCCTTGTCTCGGACCTTGAGCAGGGCCTCGCGGCCGATGAAATCGCCCTTGTCGAACTTGATCCAGCGGTCGAGCCCGACATGGAACGGTGTGCGGCTCTCATCCATGTCGATACCATGCGCCGGGTAAGCCTTCTCCAGGCCGAGCGTGAACATCGCCAGCACGCCATAGGGTTTCAGGCCGAAGTCCCGCCCGGCCTGCATCAGGCTTTCCCAGACCGAGGCCGCCTCGTCGGCCGGCACGAAGAGTTCGAAGCCGAGTTCGCCGGTGACACCGGTGCGCGAGATCAGCACCTTCGTCTCGCCGACGCGCTCCGAGGTGAACGCCCAACGCTTCAGCCCGTCCAGATCGGCATCCCTGACCAGCGCCTTCAGCAGGTCGCGTGAGCGCGGGCCCTGGATGGTCGGGAAGGCGACCGCCGCGGTGATATCGGTGACATAGGCCTTGCGTCCTTCGGCATGGTGCAGCAGCCAGGGCAGCATCTTCAACCGGTTGACCGAGCCGGTCACCAGCATGAAATGCTCGGTCCCCAGTCGGAACACGGTGAGGTCGTCCAGGATGCCGCCATCCTCGCGGCAGACCGTGGAGTAGCGCACCTGGCCCGGCTTCATCGCCGCGGCATCGTTGACGATGACATGATTGACCAGCGCCTCGGCGTCCGGCCCCTTGATGTCCATCTTGCCCATGGTGCTGAGATCCTGCACGCCGACATTTTCGCGCGTGTTCAGGTGCTCGTCGGCGATGCCGGAATAATATTTGGCCGAGACGAAATCGCCGCCGACCCGACCCATGGTCGCGCCCGATCCGACGATGCTGCTGTAGAAGGGGGAACGCCGCTCAGCCAAGAAGGTCTCCATTGTGCATTGCGATTCAGAGACCGTTTCGAAATTCGCTCTGGCGAGTCATATGATGGTGGTTTCGAGAACCGGAGCGGAGCGGACATTCGGGTCCGTGAGCACCGGAAGCGCAGAAAACGCCTTCAGATGGCCGCCAGAGTAGGATTTCCAAACGGTTTCAGTTGCCGTACACGTCGAAGGCAAAGTACTTGTCGTTGATTTCCTTGTACTTTCCGTTGGCGCGCAGCGCGTCGATGGCCCCATTGAGCTTGTCGGCCAGCTCCTTGTTGCCCTTCTGCAACGCGATGCCGACGCCGGGTCCGTGAATGGCCGGATCGGCGGTCAGCGTGCCGAGCAGCTTGCAGCAGGCGCCGTCCGGCTTCTTCAGCCATTCGGTGAGGATGATCGATCCATCCATCATCGCGTCGAGCCGGCCGTTGGCCATGTCGGTGCGGGCGTCGTCACCTGTCGGATAGGCCTTGACGGTCGAGCCTGCGTATTTCTGCTCGGCGAATTTCTGATGGATGGTGGCGGTCTGCACGCCAAGCGCCTTGCCTTTCAGATCCTCGGGAGACGTGCCCGCGATGGGCGAATCCTTCGGCACCGCGATGGCCGGCGGCGTCTGGTAGTATTTGTGGGTGAACTCGACCTTCTCGGCCCGCTCGGGCGTGATGGTGATGTTGATGATGGCGTCGAACTTGCCGGCCTGGAGCGCGGGGATCGAGCCGTCGAAATCCTGCACCGTGAATTCGCACTCGGCCTTCATCTCGGCGCACAGCGCCTTGCCGAGGTCGATGTCGAAGCCGCCCAGCGTGCCGTCGGCATTGGCATAGTTGAAGGGCGGATAGGCGCCCTCGGTGCCGATCCTGAGTTTGTTGTCCTGGGCGGAAGCGGCGCCCGTGGCGAGGGTGAGAGCGACGGAAGCGGCAAGCACGAAATGACTGAAAAGACGCATGTTCCAGATCCCCGTTGACTGGCGAAGTCTACGGGCTTTCATGGGCGCGGCGGAGACGGAAACGACATCTGCTGCGGCGATCACGGCGCTGTGAGCTATCTACGCCATGGCGAGTGGTGGTGCGTTAGCCGGCGCGGTGTGCTTCCGTCGCCTTTTGGTCAACGGCGAGGTCGCCCGCCGACAAGACCACGCCGAATTTTTCGCTGGCTTCCTTCGGTGTATAGTATCCCAGCGCCACATCGCGCCGCACCTGATCGGCGTCGCGCTGGAATGGATCGCCATAGCCGCCGCCGCCAGGCGTGCCGACGCGCACGCGATCACCGGCCTTCAGCGGGATGTCCTGCTCCTTGGACAGATGCGGCGGCACGTGCTCCTCGCCGTTGCGGAACACGGTCACCGTGTTGGGCTCGCCGTCGCTGCCGCCGAGCGCGCCTTGCGGGCCGAAACGGCCGTGGTCCATGACGAAGGAGGCGCGCGCGTCGCCGCGCAGGATCTCGACCTCATAGGCGAGGCCGAAACCGCCGCGATGCTTGCCGGCGCCGCCCGAGCCTTCGCGCAAGGCATAGTGGCGGTAGAGCACCGGAAAGGCCTGTTCCATGATCTCGACCGGAGGCGACTTGGAAATGCCGATGGTCGAGCAGCCATTGGTCAGGCCGTCATGGCCTGAGTTACCGCCATAGCCGCCGCCGGAGATCTGGTACATGACGTAGTCGCGGCCGCGCGCCGGATCGTTGCCGCCGAGCGCGAAATTGCCGCTGGAGCCGGCGGGAGCCGCCGTCACCTTGTCCGGCAGCGCCTGCACCATGGCAGCGAACACCGCCTCGGCGATGCGCTGCGACACTTCGGCCGCGCAGCCCGACACGGGGCGCGGATATCTGGCGTCGAGGAAGGTGCCTTCCGGCCGCTTGACGATCAGGGGCTCGAAGGCGCCGGCACTGATCGGCACGTCGGGGAAAATGTGACGCATGGCGAGGTAGACCGAGGACAACGTCGTCGCCAGCACGCTGTTCATCGGCCCGGCGCACGGCTTTGACGAGCCGGCGAAATCGAAGGTCAGCGTATCGCCCTGTTTCTCGACCGCGAGCGCGATGGTCAGCGGTTCGTTGACCACCCCGTCGGAATCGACGAAGGCTTTGGAGCGGTAGGTGCCGTCGGGAATGGCCGCTATGTTGGAGCGCATCTGTTCGGCGGCACGGCGGCGCAGCTCGGCGATGGCCTCGACAACGGTTTCGTCTCCGTAACGATCCAGGATTCCGTTGAGCCTGTCCTGACCGATCAACAGCGCGGCGGCCTGGGCCCTGATGTCGCCTATGCGCTGGTCGGCGACGCGGATGTTGGAGCAGATGATGGCGTAGATCTCGGGGTCGAGCATGCCTTTCTTGAACAGTTTCACCGGCGGCAGCCGCAGGCCTTCCTGTTCGACGGCAGTGGCGGAAGCCGAGAAGCCGCCGGGCACGGAGCCGCCAATGTCGGGCCAATGGCCGGTGTTGGACAGCCAGCAGAAGATTTTTCCCGCCCGGTAGACAGGCATGACGAAGCGCACATCCATCAGATGGGTGCCGCCGAGATAGGGATCGTTGACGATGTAGATGTCGCCCGGCTCCGGAGCCAGGCAGCGGCCGTCGGAGATCATCTCGATCACCGTCCTGGTCGAATATTGCATGACGCCGACGAACACCGGTAGGCCTTGGCTGCCCTGCGCGATCAGCGAGCCGTCGACCGCCGAATAGATGCCGTCCGATCGGTCATTGGCCTCGGCGATGACAGGCGAGAAGGCGGCGCGGGAAAAGGTAAGGTCCATCTCGTCGCAGACTTGCTGCAAGGCGGCCTGGAGAACCGAAAGCGTGATGGCGTCGAGCTTTGCCATATCAATGTCGGGCATCTCAGGCCTCGCCGATGTCGATGATGATGTTGCCGTCGGTGTCGGAGCGCGCGCGATCGCCGGGCTCGAGCACAGTGGTGGCGTCCATCTGTTCGAGGATCGCCGGCCCCTCGATGATGGCGTCGAGCGGCAGCTTTTCGCGGACGTATACCGGTGTGTCATGCCAGCGCCCTGCGTACCAGACCGGCCTGATCTCGCGCCGCGCCTCGTCAAGTGTTTTTGCCCGTCCGGCCGGGTCGATCAGCCGTGACAGGTCGATCGCCGGCCGCACTCCGGTGACCGAGGTGTTGAGGTTGACGAGGTTGGCCCGGATTTCCGGCAGTTCGACCTTGAAGCGGGCAAAGTAGGCTTTCTCGAACAGCGCCTGCAATTCCTGCCGCGTCACCGACGAGGACGGCAACGGCACGTTGATGATGTGGGTCTGGCCGACGAACTGCATGTCGGCGGAGTGGGTGACACGGATCGTCTCCGGCTTCACTGCTTCCTTGCCGATCAGCTCCTCGCCTTCGTTTCGGTGCCGTTCCAACACTTGGTGGAGCTGGGCTTCATCGAGTATCGCGACCGGCTGGTTGACGGTGTTGACGAAGTCGTGGCGTAGGTCGGCGACGACGCAGCCGAGCGCGTTGGTGATGCCGGGCCGGGCCGGCACCAGCACCTTGGGCAGGCCGAGTTCGCGCGCCAATGCGGTGGCGTGCAGCGGCCCGGCGCCGCCGAAGGCGAACAGCGCGAAATCGCGGGGGTCATGGCCGCGCGACACCGACACCATGCGGATCGCGCCGGCCATCTTCATGTTGCCGAGCCTGAGCACCGCACCCGCCGCCTCGACGCCGGACAGGCCGGTGGCCTTGCCGATCCTGTCCGCGAAGATGCCGGTGACCCGCTCTGACGTGACCGGATTCTCGACCGCCAGCAGCTTCTTCGGCGCCAGTCGGCCGAGCACCAGATTGGCGTCGGTGATGGTCGGCTCCAGGCCACCGCGGCCGTAGCAGATCGGGCCGGGATTGGCGCCGGCACTTTCCGGTCCGATCTGGATCAGGCCGGCCGCATCGACGCGGGCGATCGAGCCGCCGCCGGCGCCGACCGTGTGCACGGCCACCATCGGCACATGAATCGGCATCGCATATTCGATCTCGATCTCGTTCGAGACAGCAGGCTCGGCGTTGCGGATAAGGGCCACGTCGGTCGAGGTGCCGCCCATGTCGTAGGTGACGAGGTTTTCGAAGCCGGCGCGCCTGCCCGTATAAGCGGCGGCGATGACGCCGGACGCCGGGCCGGACATCACGGTCTTGGCCGATTCACGTGTGACGAAGCGGGCCGAGATCATGCCGCCATTGCCGTTCATGATCAGGAAGTCGCGGGCATAGCCCTTGTCCGCCAATTCCTTGCGCAGCCGCTCGACATAGCGCTCGAGGATCGGCTGCACCGAAGCGTTGACCGACGCGGTGACGCCGCGCTCGAATTCGCGCGCTTCCGACAGCAGCGCGTGGCCCGTGGTGATGTAGCCGTTCGGCCAGAGCTCGGCGGCGATCGCGGCGGCGCGCCGCTCGTGCGAAGGGTTGGCGTAGGAATGCAGGAAGTGGATGACCAGGGATTCGCAGCCGGCGTCGATCAGCGCCTTCACCGCCGCGCGCATCTCGGCCTCGTCGAGCGGCGTGCGCACCGTGCCCGACGCCTCGACGCGCTCCGACACTTCGAGCCTGAGGTTGCGGGGAATGATGGGGACGAAGGTGCCGGTCATGCCATAAGCCTGAGGCCGCGTGCGCCGGCCAAGCTCGATCACGTCGCGAAAGCCGCGCGTGGTGATCATGCCGGTCTTGGCCAGCCGGCGTTCCAGCACCGCGTTGGTGGTGGTGGTCGTGCCGTGCACGATGAGGTCGATGCCGTCGATCGGAAAGCCGGTGGCGCCGAGCGCCGAAACCACGCCGAAGGCCTGGTTGTCGACCGTGGTCGGGGTCTTGGCGATATGCACCTTGCCGCCGTCCTTGCCGTCGATCAGAAGCAGGTCGGTGAAGGTTCCGCCGACGTCGATGCCGGCAACCACGCTGCCCAGGGAATCCGGCTGCTGCACCGAAAAATTCTCTTTCATAGTCGAAACCCGAAATGCTGGGACTACGGATATGTCACAGTTTGGAAAGGTGTTTCGCGGCACCATCTTGACGCAAATATCGTTTGTATACTAATAAATTCCGGACACAAGAGCTTACCAACTCGGAGTGTGCGAGCAGCACGCCGGGACCTGAACGGTCCGGGCGCGCAGGAAAAGATTTGGCGCCCGCGTCCGTGAGTTGGGCCAGAAAGTTGGATTTGATGAACACCACATCCGCGTTCAGCACCGACGGCGCCCGCCCGCTGCAGTTTCCGATACCAGCCAATGTCTATGCCGAAACCGTCGTCTCGGTGAAGCACTATACCGACCGGCTGTTCTCGTTCCGCATCACCCGTCCGCAGTCGCTGCGCTTCCGCTCCGGCGAGTTCGTCATGATCGGCCTGCCCAATGCCGAGAAGCCGGTATACCGCGCCTATTCGGTGGCGAGCCCGGCCTGGGACGAAGAGCTGGAATTCTTCTCGATCAAGGTGCCGGACGGCCCGCTGACCTCGGAACTGCAGAAGATCCAGGTGGGCGACACCGTGATCATGCGCCAGAAGTCGACCGGCACGCTGGTGGTCGACGCGCTGACGCCGGCCAAGCGGCTGTTCATGATTTCGACCGGCACCGGCATCGCGCCCTTCGCCAGCCTGCTGCGCGACCCCGACACCTACGAGAAATTCGACCAGCTGATCCTGACCCACACCTGCCGCGACATTGCCGAATTGACCTATGGCCAGGAACTGGTGGCGGCGCTGGAGAGCGATCCGCTGATCGGCGAACTGACCACTGGGCGCGTCACGCTCTACAATTCGACGACCCGCGAGCAGTCTGCCTGCATGGGCCGCATCACCGCGCTGATCGGCTCGGGCAAGTTCTACAGCGATCTCGGCATCGAAAAGCTCAATCCCGAGACCGACCGCATCATGATCTGCGGCTCGATGCACATGCTCAAGGACGTCAAGGAGCTGGCCGAGAGCCTCGGTTTCCAGGAAGGCTCGCTCAGCCATCCGGCGACATTCGTGGTCGAGCGCGCCTTCGTCGGCTGAGACCGCGCTTCCTTCGCCAAACGAGTTTTGACCTTCCGGTCAAAAACTAGCTGCTTTCGCGGCCTTTTTCCGCTATCGCTTGCTTGAGGACTCGTGAAGCACGGCTTCGCGGGCTATCTTCGTGCGTGTCGCCCAAAACTGTCGAGCGGTTTGGGAAGATGATACGCACCGAGACAAGACGCACCGAGACATAAGTGTGCGTCGCTGAATGAAAGGGCAGGAGATGAGCAGCACAATCCGCGAAGCCGACCTTGGCACCAAGGTGACGCCGCTGCCCGCGCGTGCCGCCGCCAATACCGCCGTCCCGCTGGACCATCGTATCGCGCGCAATCCCGGCATGAAGCTCGATCTCGGCTTCATGGAATCGGTGCGCAGCGTCAACCGTTCGGCGCTGGAACGGCGCGTCGCCAGCCTGACCAAGCGGCGCTCGATCAAGGCCGACAACCAGGCGGCCTGGCTGCTGCGCGCGGTGGCCTGCATGGATCTGACGACGCTGAATTCCAACGACACCGAGGAGCGCGTGCGCCGGCTCTGCGCCAAGGCGATCAACCCGTTCCGGCGCGACATCGTCGAGGGGCTCGGCATTGCAGGCGAACCCATCCGGCCGGCCGCGGTCTGCGTCTATCATCCCTTCGTCGCCACGGCGGTGGACGCCGTGCGCGGCACCGGCATCCATGTCGCCGCCGTCTCCACCGCCTTTCCGCACGGGCTTGCGCCACTGTCGACCCGGCTGCAGGAAATCGAGGCCTCGGTTCGTGACGGCGCCGACGAGATCGACGTCGTCATTCCGCGCGGGTTGGTGTTCGGCGCCAAATGGCGGGAACTCTACAACGAGATCGTCTCGATGCGCGCCGCCTGCGGTGATGCGCATCTGAAGGTCATTCTCGGCACCGGCGACCTCGCCACGCTGCGCAATGTCATGCTGGCCTCGATGGTTGCGATGATGGCGGGCGCGGATTTCATCAAGACCTCGACCGGCAAGGAAAGCGTCAACGCGACGCTGCCCGTCGGCCTGGCCATGGTGCGCGCCATCAGGGGCTATTTCGAGGAGACCGGCCATCTCATCGGCTTCAAGCCGGCCGGCGGCATTTCCACGGCAAAGGCCTCGCTCGACTGGCTAGTGCTGATGAAGGAAGAGCTCGGCCGGCCGTGGCTGGAGCCGGAGCTGTTCCGCTTCGGCGCTTCGAGCCTTTTAACCGACATCGAGCGCCAGCTCGAGCATCACCTGACCGGCCATTATTCGGCCAATCACCGCCACGCAATGGCTTGAGGATCGGATTGGGTTTTTGAACGTGGAGCTCTACGGCGCCCCCCTCTGTCCTGCCGGACATCTCCCCCACTTGTGGGGAGATTGGCTGGCATCGGCGATTTCGCCAATGGCCAACGCTGCAAAATGGCGGCTGACAGACGTAAAGTCCGATCTCCCGCCTTGTGGGGGAGATGTCCGTCAGGACAGAGGGGGGCGCGAAAGAACGCCTCCTGAGACAATTATCTGGAGCCATCCATGAACATTCTCGAACGCTATCACGCCATGGAATACGGACCGGCGCCGGAAGCGCGCAACGAGGCCGATGCATGGCTTGCCGGGCGCGATTTTTCCAAGGCGCTGTTCATCGACGGCGCCTGGAAAGCGGCTAGCGGCGGCAAAACCTTCGAGACCAGCGAGCCGTCTTCCGGCAAGCTGCTGGCCAAGCTCTCCGATGCCGGAGCCGCCGATATCGACGCAGCCGTCGCCGCAGCCACCAAGGCACTGCCGAAATGGTCTGCATCCTCGGGCTACCAGCGCGCAAAAGTACTTTATGCCATTGGCCGCGCCATGCAGCGGCATCAGCGCCTGTTCGCGGTGCTTGAGACAATCGACAATGGCAAGCCGATCCGCGAAAGCCGCGACATCGACGTGCCCTTGGCGATCCGCCACTTCATCCATCACGCCGGCTGGGCGCAGGCGCTGGACAAGGATTTCCCCGGCCACAAGGGCGTCGGCGTGGTCGGCCAGATCATCCCGTGGAACTTTCCGCTGCTGATGCTGGCCTGGAAGATCGCACCCGCGCTCGCCGCCGGCTGCACGGTGGTGCTGAAGCCGGCCGAGTTCACGCCGCTGACCGCCATCCTGTTCGCCGAGATTTGCGAGCGCGCCGGCGTGCCGAAGGGCGTCGTCAACATCGTCCAGGGCGGCCCGGAAGCGGGCGGAGCCATCGTCAATCATTCCGGTATCCAGAAGATCGCCTTCACCGGTTCTTCGGAAGTCGGCAAGATCATCCGCAAGGCCACCGCCGGTTCGGGCAAGAAACTATCGCTGGAGCTTGGCGGCAAGTCGGCCTTCATCGTTTTCGAGGATGCAGACCTCGACAGCGCCGTCGAAGGGCTGGTCGACGGCATCTGGTTCAACCAGGGCCAGGTCTGCTGCGCCGGCTCGCGGCTCTTGGTGCAGGAAGGCATCGCCGAGGCCCTGATCGCCAAGGTCAAGACGCGGATGAGCCGGTTGCGCGTCGGCAGTCCGCTCGACAAGAACACCGATATCGGCCCGCTGGTCGACGCCACGCAGCTCGACCGGGTCAAGGGACTGGTCGCCGAAGGCGCCAGGCAAGGCGCCGTCTGTTGGCAGCCGGACGCCGAGCTGCCGTCCTCGGGCTACTACCACCTGCCGACACTCGCCACCGGTGTTTCGCCGGCTAATATCCTTGCCCAGGAAGAAGTGTTCGGCCCGGTGCTGGCGACCATGACCTTCCGCAACACCGAGGAAGCGATCGAGCTTGCCAACAACACGCGCTATGGGCTGGCAGCGAGCGTGTGGAGCGAGAACGTCAATCTGGCGCTGCATGTCGCGCCGCAGCTAAAGGCCGGTGTCGTCTGGGTCAATGGCACCAACATGTTCGATGCCGCCTGCGGCTTCGGCGGCTACCGCGAGAGCGGCTTCGGCCGCGAGGGTGGGCGCGAGGGCATGTTCGAATATCTCGCGGCAAAATTGCCGCTCGGGCCGGTCATCAAGCAAGCGACGATCTCGGCGCAACCGGTCGAGCAGGCCGACGGCGCGGCCATCGACCGAACGGCCAAGCTGTTCATCGGCGGCAAACAGGTACGCCCGGACGGCAATTATTCGCTGGCCGTCGCCACCGCCAAGGGCAAGCTTGCCGGCGAAGTCGGTTTTGGCAACCGCAAGGATATCCGCGATGCCGTGTCGGCTGCCCGCGCGTGCAAGGCATGGCCGGAAGCGACCGCCTACAACCGTTCCCAGGTGCTCTATTATCTGGCCGAAAACCTTTCCGGCCGCGCCGGCGAATTCGCGGCTCGTCTGACCGAACTGACCGGCGCAACGCCCAAGGCCGCGCTGGAAGAAGTCGACCAGTCGATCGAACGCCTGTTCCTCTATGCCGGCCTCGCCGACAAGTTCGAAGGCCGCGTGCACCAGCCGCCGGCACGTGCCGTGACGCTGGCGCTGCACGAGCCGGTCGGCGTCGTCGGCATCGTCGCGCCTGATAACGCGCCCCTGCTCGGCCTGATCTCGCTCATCGCGCCGGCGCTAGCCATGGGCAACACGGTGGTTGCCGTGCCGTCCGAACGCTATCCGCTGCTCGCCACCGATCTCTACCAGGTGATCGAATATTCCGACATTCCGGCCGGCGCCATCAATATCGTCACCGGCCGCACGGCGGAACTTGCCGGCGTGCTGGCCAAGCATGACGATGTCGACGGGCTTTGGGTGTTCGCCGATGCCGAGACCTGCGCCAAGGCGGAGGCCTCGTCCATCGGCAACCTCAAGCGCGTCTGGAGCGGCAATGGCCGCAGCCTGGACTGGGCGTCCGACGAAACGGCTGGCGATGCCTTGCTGCGCCGCGCCATCGAGGTGAAGAATGTCTGGGTGCCCTACGGCGACTGAGCCTTTGGACAGCCACAATGGTGATCGTGTCCGGGCTTGACGCCCGGGCCCATGTTCTTTAACGAGAAAAAACATTTTTATCTGTGAACCGACACGGCGCAGGCCGCACGATGGCTCGTGACTGGCACATGACGCCTGGCCGGCTGCCGATAAAGGCGGATGATCCTAGCGGACGAGGAGAAGAGCATGGCGGATCTGGCAGGCAAGATCGTTGTCGTCACGGCGGCGGCGCAAGGCATCGGCAAGGCGAGCGCACTGGCCTTCGCCAAGTCTGGAGCCACGGTCTACGCCACCGATATCAACGAGACGCTCCTCGCCGAACTCGCCAAGACGACGGGGATCAAGGCCCGCAAGCTGGACGTCCTCAACGACGAGGCGGTCAACACCGCCTTTGCCGAGATCGGCCGCGTCGACGTGCTGTTCAACTGCGCCGGTTTCGTCCATTCCGGCTCGATCCTCGAGATGAAGGACGGCGATCTGGATTTCGCCTTCAATCTCAACGTGCGCGCCATGATCCGCACCATCCGCGCCGTGCTGCCCGGCATGCTGGAGCGCGGCGACGGGTCGATCATCAACATGGCCTCGCTGGCCAGCTCCACCAAGGGCGTGCCGAACCGTTTCGCCTATGGCGTCACGAAGGCTGCCGTGATCGGCCTGACCAAGGCGGTCGCCGCCGACTATGTCGGCAAGGGCATACGCTGCAACGCCATCTGCCCCGGCACGGTCGAGAGCCCGTCGCTGCAGGACCGCATGCATGCGCAAGGCGACTACGAAGCGGCGCGGGCCGCCTTCATCGCCCGCCAGCCGATGGGACGGCTTGGCACGCCGGAGGAAATCGCCGATCTCGCCGTCTACCTGGCCGGTGCCACCTACACGTCCGGGCAGGCCTATAATATCGACGGCGGCTGGTCGATCTGAGGTTCGGAAATCGGGAGCAAACCGGAAGACCGGGATCGTTGCACGCGTTTGTCGGGAGATCGTGAAGTCTGAAAATCCGGCGCGCCGGCTTGCCCGGCACGATTCTCGCGCTTGCCCGGAACCAGGCCGATCAGTAGGGTCCGCCGTCGCCTCGGCGGAGAGTTTGCAAAGGGCCACGCGGCCGCAACCAGGAGAAGGGTTTAAATGAAACTGCTGCGCTATGGCGAGGTTGGGAGCGAACGTCCCGGCCTGCTCGATGCGGATGGAACGATCCGCGATCTCTCCGCCCATGTCGCCGACATTGCCGGCACCACGCTTCATCCGGCCTCGCTGGCCATGCTGGCCAAGCTCGATGCGAAGTCGCTGCCGACGGTTTCGGGCAAACCCCGGCTCGGCGCCTGCGTCGCCGGCACCGGCAAGTTCATCTGCATCGGCCTCAACTATTCCGACCACGCAGCCGAGACCGGCGCCACCGTGCCGCCGGAGCCGATCATCTTCATGAAGGCAAGCTCGGCCATTGTCGGGCCAGACGACGACGTGCTGATCCCGCGCGGCTCCGAGAAGACCGACTGGGAAGTCGAGCTCGGCGTGGTCATCGGCAAAACCGCGAAATATGTCAGCGAAGCCGATGCGCTCGACTATGTCGCCGGCTATTGCGTCTCGCACGACGTGTCCGAACGCGCCTTCCAGGCCGAGCGGCAGGGCCAGTGGACCAAGGGCAAGAGCTGCGACACGTTCGGCCCGACCGGCCCATGGCTGGTGACCAAGGACGAAGTAGCCGACCCGCAGAACCTCAAAATGTGGCTGACCGTCAACGGCAAGACGATGCAGAACGGCTCGACCAAGACCATGGTCTATGGCGTCGCCTACCTCGTCGCCTATCTCAGCCAGTTCATGTCGCTGCACCCCGGCGACATTATTTCGACAGGCACCCCGCCCGGCGTCGGGCTGGGCATGAAGCCGCCGGTGTTTTTGAAGGCTGGCGATGTCGTGGAGCTGGGCATCGAGGGCCTCGGCCAGCAGAAGCAGACGTTCAAGGCGGACGAGTAGACCGCCGACTTTTCCGTCCTCTTCTTATGGTCGTTCGGAAGGAGGAGACGGTTTCGCGCCTTTCCTCTCCCCCGTCGATCGGGGGAGAGGTGGGGGGGGGGGTGTCGAGCGAAGCTCGACGGAGTGGGGGTCGACTGCTCCACGAAAGACTAGACGCTCACTGGGTCGTGCCTGCTTTTCGGCGACTGCGCTTGGGGCACGGGCTTCCCCCGCTCCGTCGCCGCTTCGCGGCGCCACCTCTCCCCCCTCCGGAGGGAGAGGAAAGGAGCGTCGGTGCCGCGCTACTTCAGCACTTTCCCATCGGCGCCAAACCGATAGGTCTTCGCCGGATCCGGCGTCGCGTAAAGCGTGGCGCCAGGCTCGGCATCATACACGCCGAAAATGCGCACCGTGATCAGCCCCGCCTTCTCGCAGTCGAGATAGAGGTTGGTGTCGGCGCCGAGATGCTCGGCATGTACGACCGTGCCCTTCCAGCTGCCGGACTTCGGATCGACGGTCAGATGCTCCGGCCGCACGCCGATGGTCTTGGCGGTTTCGCCCAGTCTCGCCCCGTCGATGAAGTTCATCTTCGGCGAGCCGATGAAGCCGGCGACGAACTCGTTTGCCGGCGAATTGTAAAGCTCCATCGGTCCGCCGATCTGCTCGATCCTGCCGGCGTTGAGCACGACGATCTTGTCGGCCAACGTCATCGCCTCGACCTGGTCGTGGGTGACGTAGATCATCGTCGCCTTCAGCCGGCGATGCAGCTGGGCGATCTCCAGCCGCGTGTTGACGCGCAGCGCCGCGTCGAGGTTCGACAGAGGCTCATCGAACAGGAACAGCTTGGGCTCGCGCACCACGGCGCGGCCGATGGCGACGCGCTGGCGCTGGCCGCCGGAGAGTTCGGCCGGCCGCCTTTCAAGATAGGGTTCCAGCGACAGCATCGACGAGGCGATGCCGATGCGGCGGTCGATCTCGGCCGCCGGCGTGCCGGCCTGCTTCAGGCCAAGGCCCATATTGTTCTTCACCGTCAGATGCGGGTAGAGCGCGTAAGTCTGGAACACCATGGCAATGCCGCGCTTGGCCGGCGGCGTGGCGGAAACATCCGCGCCATCGATCACCACGCGGCCCGAGGTCGAATCCTCCAGTCCGGCGATGACCCGCAGCAAGGTCGACTTGCCGCAGCCCGATGGGCCGACGAAGACGACGAATTCGCCATCCGTCACTTCGAGGTCGATGCCCTTCAGCACCTCGACCGGCCCGAAGGCCTTCTTCACATTCTCGATCTTCAGCGAGCCCACGGCGATCCTCCGGAATGATGAGTCGGCGCCAGGACGCCCCCCTCTGCCCTGCCGGGCATCTCCCCCTCAAGGGGGGAGATTGGCAGCGTTGGCCTTGCCGCCCGTCTTGCAGCATTGGCGATTGGCGAAAGCGGTACCGGCATCCAATCTCCCCCCTTGAGGGGGAGATGGCCGGCAGGCCAGAGGGGGACCTCGTAAAGCGCGACCCCTGACGACAATTCCCTTGTCACAATCGCACCGCCTTTCCGCTGCGCACGCTCTCGTCGGCGGCGAGACAGACGGCGAGCGACTTCACTGCGTCGTCCATATGTTTGGTGAGATCCAGATCCTCGCGGATCGCTCTGAGCACGAAGGCCTGTTCGAGATCGCAGAGATCCTGGTGGCCGGGCTCACCTTCCATCGACAGCATCTCGTCCGGCCTGGCGAACTTGCCGTCAGCGCCGGTCGCGGCACTGTGCAGGCGGATGGTCGAGGTCTTGGTGTGGGTGTCGATGTCGTCGGACTTCACGCCTTCCTTCATGACGATCGACACGCAGCCGTTGGGCGAGATGACATCCTTGACGAAGAAAGCGGTCTCGGAAATCATCGGCCCCCAGCCGGCTTCATACCAGCCGACCGAACCGTCATCGAACAGCACCTGCAGGTGGCCGTAATTGTACATGGACGGCGCGACCTCCTCGGTCAGCCGCACACCCATGCCGCGCACCTCGACCGGCTTGGCGTCGGTGATCTGCAGCATGACGTCGAGATAGTGCACGCCGCAGTCGACGATCGGCGAGGTCGTCTGCATCAGCTGCTTGTGCGTCTCCCAGGTATGGCCGGAGGATTGCTGGTTGAGGTTCATGCGGAACACGTAAGGACCGCCGAGCTTGCGCGCCTCGGCGATCAGCCTGATCCAGGACGGATGATGGCGCAGGATATAGCCGATCACCAGTTTCCGGCCGTTGGCCTTGGCGGCCGCGACGACGCGTTTGGCATCGGCCACCGTCGTTGCCAGCGGCTTCTCGACGAACACATGGCAGCCGGCCTCGAACGCCCTGACCGCATAGTCGGCATGGCTGTCGGAATAGGTGGCGATGCAGGCGACATCGGGTTTTTCGTCGCGCAGCACCTCGTCGAAGGAACGCCTGATGCCGTAGCCCGACAGGCCCTCCGGTAGCGGCACGTCGGAGCGATTGACCAAAGCCGCGATCTGGAAACCCGGATTTGTATGATAGGCCAGCGCATGGCTGCGGCCCATATTGCCAAGGCCGGCGACGATGACGCGAAGGGGTGGTTTAGAGTTCACCGGGCTGCTCCAGACATTCCGATTTTTCCTGAGAGGGTGTCACCCCACCCGGCGCTGCGCGCCGACCTCCCCATCGAGGGGAGGTCGGGCGTTGGCGTGAACTTCCCCACTGCCAAGGAAGTCGTCCTGAGCTGAGGCCTCGGGCGGTCATGAATGAATCGGCGCCCTTCTACCTCCCCTTGATGGGGAGGTCGGCGCGAAGCGCCGGGTGGGGTGATGGCGCCGGCAGAGAATGATAGTTCCCCGCTCACTTGACGGCTCCGGACGTAATGCCGCGGATCAGCTGCCGCGAGAAGATGACGTAGAGGATGAGCACCGGCATGATCGCCAGCGAGAGGGCTGCCAGGATGGCGTTCCAGTTGGTGACGAACTGGCCGAGGAAGAGCTGCGCGCCCAAGGTCACCGTCTTGGTCTCTTCCGACGGCGCCAGGATCAGCGGGAACCACAGATCGTTCCAGATCGGGATCATGGTGAAGACGGCGACCGTTGCCATCGATGGCCGCACCAGCGGCAGCACCAGGCGGAAGAAGATGGTGTATTCCGACAGACCGTCGATGCGGCCGGCGTTCTTCAAATCGTCGGACACCTGCTTCATGAATTCCGAAAGGATGAAGACGGCAAGCGGCAGGCCTTGCGCGGTATAGACCAGGATCAGCGCCGTCAGCGTGTTGACAAGTCCGCTCGCCACCATCAATTGCAGGATGGCGACCGTGCCGAGCCGGATCGGGATCATGATGCCGAGCGCGAGATAAAGCCCCATCATCGAATTGCCGCGGAAGCGGTATTCCGACAGCGCAAACGCCGCCATGGCGCCGAACAAAAGCACGAAGAACAGCGAAGCGACGGTGACGACGAGGCTGTTCTGGAAATAATGGATGAAATCGCCTTGGCCGATGACGGTGGTGTAGCCGATCAGGTCGAAGGTTTTCGGCGTCGGCGGCGTCAAAGGCGCGCCAAAAATGCCGGCGCGGGATTTGAACGAATTCATGATGACCAGGATCACCGGAAACAGCGCGATCGCCGTGTAGGTCAACAGGATCGCGTGAGCGCCGATGGTGCGGGGGAGTGATCGGGTGGCGGTGCTCATTGGGAGGTCTCCTGACGAGCTACTTTGCCGAGGAACGGCGCCCAGGCACCCCCCTCTGGCCTGCCGGCCATCTCCCTCGCAAGGGGGGAGATTGGCAGTTTTGGCGTTGCCGCATGTCCTGCAACGCTGGAGATTGGCGAAGGCCGAAATGACATCCAATCTCCCCCCTTGCGGGGGAGATGTCCGGCAGGACAGAGGGGGGTGTTTAGCCGTAACATATCCACCCCTCAGAACTGATAGCGACGCAGGCGCGTCTGGACGAGGAAGAGGTAGACGCAGACGCCGCCGAGGATGATCAGGAACATCATCGTGGCGATCGCCGCGCCCATATTGGGATCGCCGACCTGCAGCTGGAAGCCGAAGAAGGCGCGGTAGAGAAAGGTGCCGAGGATGTCGGTCGAATAGTTCGGCCCGGCGAGCGCGCCCTGCGCGGTGTAGATCAGGTCGAAGGCGTTGAAGTTGCCGACGAAGGTGAGGATCGAGATGATGCCGATCGACGGCAGGATCAGCGGCAGCTTGATCTTCCAGAACTGCGACAGGCCGGTGATGCCTTCGCATTCGGCGGCTTCGATCACTTCCTCAGGGATCGACAGCAATGCGGCATAGATCAGCATCATCGGGATGCCGACGAACTGCCATACCGAAATCAGGCTAAGCGCGGTCAGCGCGTATTGTTCCTTGCCGAGCCAGGGCGTGAACAGGCTTTTCAGACCGACCAGGTCCATCATGTGCGGCGCCACGCCCCACAACGGCGATAGGATGAGCTTCCAGGCGAAGCCGACGATGACAAAGGACAGGATGGTCGGCACGAAGATCGCCGTGCGGTAGAAGGCGGCAAATCTCAGTCGCGGGCTGGACAGCAATGCCGCCAGCATGACGCCGATCGGGTTCTGCACCAGCATGTGGATGATGAAGAACCAGGTGTTGTTCCTGAGTGCGTTCCAGAAACCCACCGACCAGTTGGGATCGCCGAACAGGGTGCGGAAATTTTCCAGTCCGACAAAGACCTGGGACTCGCTGACGTTGCGGAACAGCGACAGCTGCAAGGTGCCGGCGAGCGGCAGGATCATGATCGCCGTGTAGACGAGCACCGCCGGCGCCAGGAAGATGCCGATGTGCCAGCGAACAGGTCTTTTGGGTCGTATTTCTGCGGCCATGAGTTCGGTCCCCGCCGTCTCTCGGTTCCAAATCGTCTCGATGCTAGATGATGCCTCGATGCACGGCCCGACATTCTTGCCCGATGCGGGCAAGAACAAAGGCCTGCGACTGATCAGCTAGCCTTCCCCAAGACCAGCAAGGGTAAGGCCGCGAGGCGGTGCCGACAATCGCTATCTCTGCGGATGCAGACCAGGGGTATCCGGAACCGGCCAGGCTTGCGCCCGGCCGGCTCCGTTGCCTGAGCTCTTACTTCGCCGGCTTGTACCAGCTGTCGAGGCCGGTCTGCAGCTTCTTGGCCGCTGCTTCGGGCGTATCGGTGCCGTTGATGACGTTGGCCGATTCAACCCAGGTCTCGTTCTCGAGGTTCGGCGTGCCGCGCGACAGGATCTGGTAGGTCGAGCGGATCGTCGACTTGCACTTGCCGCGCCAGGAGACGAATTCCTGCGCCAGCGGGTCTTCCATCTTCACCGGCGCGGAGTTCAGGCTGAAGAAGCCCGGCAGCGCGTTGGCGTAGATGGTGGCGAAGTCGGGCGACGCGACCCAGGACAGGAAGGTCTTGGCCGCATCGGCGTTCTTCGACGCTGCGTTCAGGCCCATGCCGATATCGGTATGGTCCGAGATGTAGCAGGTGTCGCCGGCCTTCTCGACCGGCGGCGGGAAGGCGCCCATCTTGAACTGGGCCTGGGTGTTGAACAGGCCGATTTCCCACGAGCCGGCCGGGTAGATGGCGGCGCGGCCGAGCGTGAACAGGTTCTGGCTGTCCGGATAGGTCTGCGCCTCGAAACCGTCGCCGAGATACGGCTTCCACTTGGCCAGTTCCTCATACGGCGCGACCCAGTCCTTGTCGGTCAGCTTCTGGTCGCCCTTGATCAGCGCCGCACGGCCATCTTCGCCCTTCCAGTAATTGGGGCCGATGTTCTGGTAGCCCATGGTCGCGGCTTCCCAGAGGTCCTTGGTGCCCATCGCCATCGGGATGTAGGTGCCGTCGGCCTTGATCTTGTCGAGTGCTGCAAAGAACTCGTCGCGGGTCTGCGGCACCTTGATGCCGAGCTTGTCGAAGGCGTCCTTGTTGTAGATGAAGCCGTGGATGACCGAGGCCATCGGCACGCAGAAGCTCGCCTTGCCGTCGTCGGTCTGCCAGGCGGACTTGGCCACCGGCGAGAAATTCTCCATGCCGGGCAGCGCGGAGAGGTCGGCGAGGTTGCCCTTCTTGAACAGTTCGAGCGACTTGTCGAACGGGCGGCAAGTGATCAGGTCGCCCGCCGAGCCGGCGGCGAGCTTGGCGCCGAGCGCGGCGTCATATTCGGTCGGAGCCGATGGCGCGAACACCACCTTGATGCCTGGGTTTTTGGCTTCGAAGGCCGGGATCAGCTTGTCCTTCCAGATGGCAAGGTCGTCGCCGCGCCAGCTTTCGATGTTGAGGGTTACGTCAGCGGCGTGAGCCAACCCGGCCGAGCCGAGAATGCTGGTGCCCAGAAGCAGTGCCGTCAGTAATTTCGTTGTCATGCTCAGTCTCCCTGTTGACCTTTTTCAGGTTCGGTTTTGATGAGAACAGGGGCTTTTGACCCCTTGCTCCCCTCGCAAGCCCGTTTCACCCCGATGGAAATCGGGATGAAACAAGCCCTACTTCTTTGTTCGAGCACGATCTTTTCCGAAA
Organism: Mesorhizobium sp. B283B1A; assembly: GCF_020165735.1. Taxonomy (NCBI): domain Bacteria; kingdom Pseudomonadati; phylum Pseudomonadota; class Alphaproteobacteria; order Hyphomicrobiales; family Phyllobacteriaceae; genus Mesorhizobium; species Mesorhizobium sp. B283B1A. Next base: position 69,557 of record NZ_JAIUIQ010000008.1, on the reverse strand, counting down.
AGTGGGTTCCACTTTTCGGGATCATGCTCCAGCGCGGAAAGGGCTGGCCGCAGCTTCTGGCCGGTCCCCTCCAGTATCTTCCGCGCCGCATCGGCATTGTCGGCGCCGGCGGCTAGCAGAATGGCGGTCTTGACCGCGCCGCCGCTCTTATCGAGCAGTTGGGCGGCTTCGTCCCTGCCGCGCCCGCTGACGGCGGCGACGATGCGCGCGGCGCGGTCGCGCAGCTTGATGTTGTCGGCCATGAGGTTGACCATGTAGCCGTCATGCACGTGGCCGAGATGGACGGCGGTCAAGGTCGACAGCATGTTGAGCGCGATCTTCTGGGCGGTGCCGGCGCCCATGCGCGTCGAGCCGGCGATCACTTCCGGTGGCGTTTCGAGCAGGATGGCGGTTCCAGCCTGCTGGAGCAGGGCCGAATCCCGGTTGTTGGCGATGCCGATGGTGGCCGCCCCGCGGCGGGCCGCTTCCTGGAGGGCGTGCACGGCATAGGGTGTCGTGCCGCTGGCCGAAACGGCGATCAGGCAGTCGCCCTTGCCGATGCCCGCACTGGCGACCGCGGCAGCGGCCTCCTCCGTGTCGTCCTCGGGTCCGCCGGCCAGCGTGTGGAAAGCCTCGTCTCCGCCGGCGATCAGGATGGCGATACGGTCGCGTTCTATGCCGAAGGTGCCGGGCAATTCCAACGCATCGGCCAGCGCCATCAGGCCGGAACTGCCGGCCGCGGCATAGGCAAGCCTGCCGCCGCCATTCAGCCTGTCGGCGATGATCTCGGCTGCCTTGGCGATGGACGGAATGGCGTTGCGGACGGCCTTGGCGGCCTCGACCTGCGCATCGGCCAGCGAAGCAAGGATGGCTTCCGGGGCCTGGATATCCAGCCCCTCGGCATTCCTGTGAAGCGCTTCGGTGCGCGTTTCGGCCATCCCGGGTCCTCCAATACCAGAACAATACCAAAAAAATACCACTTGTCCACAAGCATTAACGAATTCGCGGCCTGGAAATCGCTGAGCCGGCGAAATGCCCAGGATTTTCAATAAAATACGCCTTAATCTTTTTGAAACGGAAATTAACCCTTGGCTATTGGTATTTTATTGGTATTATCCGCCCGGAGGAGAAATCACGTGAATTTCGTGCTCGGCATCGATGGCGGCGGCACCAGCTGCAGGGCCGCCCTGGCAAATGCGGACGGCATGGTCCTCGGCCGTGCCAAAAGCGGCGCCGCCAACATCCGCACCGATCTTACCGGCGCCCGGTCGAACATCGTCGAGGCGGCGCGGCAGGCGTTCATCGCCGCCGGGCAGGACCCGGAGTTGATCCCGCAGACACCGGCCATTCTGGGCCTTGCCGGCGCCAATGTCGGCACCTACCGGCAGCAGCTCGAAGCGGTTCTGCCGTTCAGCGTCAGCCGCGTCGAGACCGATGCCGAGATCGCGCTGGAAGGCGCCGTCGGATCAGGCGACGGCGCCATGGCGATCCTCGGCACCGGCACCGCCTACATGGCGCGCAAACAAGGCAAGTCGCGCGCCATCGGCGGCTGGGGATTCCAGGTCGGCGACCAGGGCAGCGGCGCGCGCATCGGCCGTGACCTGCTCGAACAGACGCTGCTTGCCTATGACGGCGTGCGCGAGGGTTCGCCGCTGACCGACAGCATGATGGCCGTTTTCCGCAACAATCCGGAGGACGTGGTCGAGTTCACCACCAACGCCAAGCCCGGCGATTTCGGCGGTTTCGCGCCCAAGGTGTTCGAACACGCCGAAAAAGGCGACAGCGTCGCCAATTGGATCCTGAACAGGGTGGTCGCCGATGTCGAAGCCTCGCTTGGCGCGCTCGATCTCGCCGAAGGCGCGCCGCTCTGTCTGCTCGGCGGCCTGGCGCCGCTTTACGCGCCGCGCCTGTCGGCGCGTTACCGGGCGCTCCTGAAGCCGCCGCTCGACGACGCGCTGGGCGGCGCCGTGCAGATGGCGGTGCGGCTTTTCGCAGGGCATGCGGGGCCGGCTCGATGAGCGACGCCGCCGACCAGATCTTCGCCACGCTGAAACAGTCGGCGCAGAGCGGCGCGCCGCTCTATCTGCAGCTTCGCAAGAGCATCGAGGACGCCGTCAACCGCGGCCTGATCGGGCCGGGCGACGCGCTGCCTTCCGAGCGCGACATCGCCACCAAGGCCGACATTTCGCGGGTCACCGTGCGCAAAGCGGTGCAGGACCTGGTCAAGGGCGGCATCCTGGTGCAGCGCCATGGCTCCGGCACCTTCGTGGCGCCGCGCATGGAGCGCGTCGAGCAGTCGCTGTCGCGGCTCACCTCGTTCACCGAAGACATGGCGCGGCGCGGCATGGCGGTGCGTTCGGCGTGGCTCGACCGCGGCCTCTACGCGCCCTCGCCCGACGAGATGATGGTGCTTGGCCTGTCGTCGAGCGAACTGGTGGCGCGCGTGGCGCGCCTGCGCATCGCCAACGACACACCGCTGGCGATCGAACGCGCATCGCTGTCGGCCAGCGTGCTGCCCGACCCGGCTGCCATAGGCTCCTCGCTCTACGCCGCCCTGGAGATGACGGGCAACCGGCCGGTGCGGGCGGTGCAGCGCATTTCGGCCGCCAATCTCGGCGACAGCGACGCGCGCCTGCTCGAAGTGCCGCCGGGCATTGCCGGCCTGCACATCGAACGTATTTCCTATCTGGCGAGCGGCAAGGTGATCGAATTCACCCGCTCGATCTATCGGGGCGACGCCTACGACTTCGTCGCCGAACTGCGGCTGACAGGGCCGAGCGAAGAGGGCCGACCATGACTGAAATCACCCATATGCGGCGCGAGATCGAGGAGATCCCGCAGGCCGTCGCCCGCCTGCTCGACGGCTCCGGCACCGTGATCGAGGAAGCCGGACGCGGCATCAAGGGACGCGACCCGCATTTCGTCGTCACCGTGGCGCGCGGCTCGTCCGACCATGCCGCCACCTTCATGAAATATGCCGTCGAGCTGACCGCGGGCCTTGCCGTCGCCTCGGTTGGCCCTTCCATCGCTTCGATCTATGGCCGCAAACTCCGGCTCGCCGGATCGGCGTGCCTGGCGATCTCGCAGTCGGGCAAGAGCCCCGACATCGTCGCCATGGCCGAGACCGCACGGACCGGCGGGGCCCTGACCATCGCCATCACCAACACCGCCGATTCGCCGCTGGCGCGCGCCTCGGACTATGCGATCGACATCCTGGCCGGGCCTGAGCGCAGCGTCGCGGCGACCAAGACCTTCATCAATTCCGCCGTCGCCGGCCTCGCCTTGATGGCACATTCCACCGGCGACACCGCGCTGCTTGCCGCACTTGCCCGCCTGCCCGAACATTTCGGCAAGGCGATCGCCTGCGACTGGATGAGCGTGCTGGCCGAAACGATCGAAAAGCAGAAGTCGCTGTTCATCCTCGGCCGTGGACCGTCCGCGGCGATGGCCAACGAGGCAGCGCTGAAATTCAAGGAGACCTGCGGCATGCATGCCGAGGCCTACAGCGCGGCCGAAGTCATGCACGGCCCGCTGGCGCTGATCGGTCCGGATTTTCCGGTGCTGGCGCTGGCCGCGCGCGATGCGTCCGAACCGTCCGTCGCCGAAGCCGCCGACAGCCTGGCGGCCAAGGGCGCGCCGGTGTTCGTCACCTCCGCGCTTGCCAACCGCGCCACGCGCCTGCCGCATGTCGCCACCGGTCACCCGCTGACCGACCCGCTGACGCTGATCGTCTCCTTCTACATGTTCGTCGAGGCCTTCGCGCGCCATCGCGGCCTCGATCCGGACACGCCGCGCAACCTTCGCAAGGTGACGGAGACCGTATGAGCGATCGTTTTGCCCTGACTGGCGCCCGGATTTTCGACGGCGACGACTGGCATGAAGGCGCGGCGCTCGTCGTGCGCGACGGCCTCGTCGAGGCTATTTTGCCCACCGGCGCCATCCCTTCGGACGTCCGCGTCGTCGAGACCGGCGGCGGCATGCTGGTGCCGGGCTTCGTCGACATCCAGGTCAATGGCGGCGGTGGCGTCATGCTCAACGACCACCCCGACGTCGCCTCGATCGAGACCATATGCCGGGCGCACGCGCCGTTCGGCACGACCGCGCTGCTGCCGACGCTGATCACCGACACGCCTGACATCACCGCCGCCGCGATTGCCGCCGGCGAAGCAGCGACGCTGCAGAAGGTGCCGGGCTTCCTCGGCCTGCATCTCGAAGGGCCGCATCTGTCGATCGCGCGCAAGGGTGCGCATGATCCAGCGCTGATCCGGCCGATGACGGACGCCGACCAGGCGATACTGATCGCGGCGCGGCGGAAGCTGCCGGTGCTGCTCACCACGATAGCGCCCGAATCCGTCGAGCCGGCCCGCGTCACGGCATTGACCAGGGCCGGCATCATCGTCAGCCTCGGCCATTCGGACACCGGCTATGCCACGGCGAAAACCTTCGCCGAGGCGGGAGCCAGCGTGGTCACCCACCTGTTCAACGCGATGAGCCAGATCGGCAACCGCGAACCGGGGCTGGCGGGCACGGCGATCGACATCGGCACCTTGTCCGCCGGGCTGATCGCCGACGGCATCCACGTCCATCCGGCAACCATCAGGATCGCACTCGAGGCCAAGCAGGGGCCTGGCAAGATCGTGCTGGTCACCGACGCGATGGCGACGATCGGCACCGATATGAGCTCGTTCACGCTCAACGGCCGCACCATCTACCGCAAGGACGGGAGCCTCAGGCTTGCCGACGGGACCCTGGCCGGCGCCGACCTCGACATGATCTCGGCCATCCGGTTCATGCACCGCGTCGTCGGGCTCGACCTTTCCGAAGCCTTGCGCATGGCCTCGCTCTATCCGGCACAGGCGATCGGCCAGTCGCACCGGCTTGGCCGCCTTGCCAACGGCACGGCGGCGGATATCGTTGCGCTGTCGGACGATCTCGGCATAGGAAGCGTCTGGATCGGCGGCGACAAGGTTTTTTCCGCCGGCGCGTAATCCTGGAAGCGGGCCCATGCAGGCAATCGACTGTGTTGTCGCCGGAGCAGGCGTCGTCGGGCTTGCCGTCGCCAGGGCGCTTGCCTTGTCGGGCCGCGAGGTGGTGGTCATCGAGCAGGCCGATGCGATCGGCACCGTCACCAGTTCGCGCAATTCCGAAGTCATCCATGCCGGGCTCCATTATGCGCCGGGCAGCCTCAAGGCCCGGCTCTGCGTCGAAGGCCGCCGGCTCCTCTACGCACACTGCGCCGAGCACGGCGTCGGCCATGAACGGACCGGCAAGCTGATCGTCGCCAGCGAGCCAGGGCAGATGGACGGGTTGCGGACGATCCAGGCCAATGCGCGCCGCTGCGGGGTCGACGATCTCGAGCTTTTGACGCGCGGCGAAGCCGAAAGCCTGGAGCCGGCGCTGACATGCGCCGGCGCGCTGCTGTCGCCGTCGACCGGCATCGTCGACAGCCATGCCTTGATGCTGTCGCTGCGCGGCGACGCCGAGGCGGCCGGCGCGGCCTTCGCTTTCCTGACCTGCGTGGCCGGCGCGACGATCGACGCCGACAGGATCCGGGTCGACACGCGCGATGCCGATGGCGAGACCTTCGCCTTGGAGGCCCGCGCCTTCGTCAACGCCGCGGGCCTCGAGGCGCAGGCCATGGCCGGCCGGATCGAGGGGTTACCGCAAAGCCTCATCCCCCGGCAGTGGCTGGCACGCGGAAATTATTTCGCGCTTCCAGGCCGGTCGCCGTTTTCGCGGCTGATCTATCCGGTTCCGGTCGAAGGCGGCCTCGGTGTCCACTTGACGCACGATCTTGGCGGCAGCGCGCGCTTTGGGCCTGATGTCGAATGGGTCGACCATGTGGATTACACGGTCGATCCCGGCAGGAGCGCCGTCTTCTACGAAGCGATCCGCCGCTATTGGCCCGACCTCGGCGATGACGCCCTGCAACCGGCCTATGCCGGCATCAGGCCGAAACTGTCGGGTCCCGGCCAGCCGGCGGCCGACTTCATGATCCAGGGGCCTGCCGACCATGGCCTCGGCCGGATCGTCAACCTGTTCGGCATAGAGAGCCCCGGCCTGACGGCAAGCCTGGCGATCGCCGATCATGTCGTCGCGCTGCTGTACCCGGAATGACCGGTGCCGTTGGAAGCTTGGCATCCCGAACAGAGGTCATGAAACCTTTTGATTTTGAGTCCGTTGTCGGAACGTATGTCCGAGGCGAAACCCAAATCGACACCGGCCGACGGCATCAGACCGCGCGGCAATCCTAAGCCGCGTCGAGGAAAGTCGCGGCCGCAAGGGCCGCGTGACCAGACCCCTGGCGAAGAGAAGCCGCGCGAAGAAAAGCCAACGCCCGCCGACGCGGCGCCGGAGGTCGACGGTCAGGCGGGGCCGCCACCGGAAGCTATCGAACCCGATCCGCAGCTGACGCCAGAAGAGGCCGAGCAGGCGCGCAAGAAATACCTGCTGCGGCGCTTCTGGATCGGCGGGCGCGGCTATTGGGGGCGGCAGGGCGACAAGCTCGCCTGGCCGCTTTCAATCGGGCTGTTGATCCTGATCGTCATCAATGTCGGCTTCCAATACGGGATCAACGTCTGGAACCGCGCGTTCTTCGACGCCATCGAGCAGCGCAACGTCCACACCGTCTATGTGCTCAGCGCCATATTCCTGCCCCTCGTTGCCGGAAGCGCGAGCCTTGTCATCGCGCAGGTCTATCTGCGCATGACGATGCAGCGCCGCTGGCGGTCCTGGCTCACGACGTCGGTCATAGCGCGCTGGCTTACCAATGGCCGCTACTATCAGTTGAACCTCGTCGCGGGCGACCATTCGAACCCCGAAGCCCGCCTCACCGAGGATCTGCGGATCGCCACCGAGTCGCCCGTCGATTTCATCTCCGGCGTGATCATCGCCACACTGTCGGCCTCGACCTTCATCGTGGTGCTGTGGACGATCGGCGGAGCCTTGAGCTTCACATTGGGAGGCTCGACCTTCACCGTGCCCGGTTTCCTCGTCATCACGGCCGTGATCTATGCCGCGATCACCTCCACCTCGATGGTCATCATCGGCCGCGATTTCGTCCGGCTGTCCGAGGAAAAGAACCAGTCGGAAGCCGAGTTCCGCTACGTGCTGACCCGCGTGCGCGAAAACGGCGAGAGCATTGCCTTGCTCGGCGGCGAGGAGGAGGAACGCAGCGGCATCGACAGGACCTTTGCCGGCGTGTTGAAGCGATGGGCACAACTGACCGGACAGCATATGCGCACGGCACTGGTCTCGCAGGGCTCGAGCCTGTTCGCGCCGGTCGTGCCGGTGCTGCTGTGCGCGCCAAAATTCCTCGAAGGCTCGATGTCGCTCGGCCAGGTGATGCAGGCGGCCTCGGCCTTCGCCATCGTGCAGGGCGCCTTCGGATGGCTGGTCGACAATTATCCACGTCTTGCCGACTGGAACGCCTCCGCACGCCGCATCGCCTCGCTGATGATGTCGCTCGATGGGCTCGAGCGCGCCGAGCAAAGCGACGAGCTGGGACGCATCAAGCATGGCGAGACCGAAGACGGCGCGATGCTCAGCCTCGACAATCTCTCCGTGACGCTCGACGACGGCTCCTCCGTGGTCAAGGAAACAAAGGTCGAAATCGAACCGGGCGAGCGGGTGCTGGTGGCCGGCGAATCCGGCTCGGGCAAGTCCACCTTGGTGCGGGCCGTTGCGGGCCTGTGGCCATGGGGCGGCGGCAACGTCAATTTCCACGCCGGCAGGCGCCTGTTCATGCTGCCGCAACGCCCCTACATCCCCACTGGCACGCTTCGCCGCGCGGTCGCCTATCCCGCGGCGGCGGACAAGTGGACGATCAAGCAGATCAAGGCTGCCCTCGACAAGGTGGGGCTCGGCTATCTCACCGACAGGATCAAGGAAGAGGCGCCATGGGACCAGACGTTGTCGGGTGGCGAAAAGCAGCGCCTCGCCTTCGCGCGCCTGCTGCTGCATCGCCCCGATATCGTGGTGCTGGATGAAGCGACCTCGGCGCTGGACGAGACGAGCCAGGACACGATGATGATGACGGTGATCCGCGAACTGCCTGATGTCACCATCATCAGCGTGGCGCATCGCGCGGAGCTCGAAGCCTTCCACAGCCGCAAGATCACCCTGGAAAGGCGTGAGGGCGGCGCCAAGCTCGTCAGCGATATCGACCTCGTCCCGCGCAAGCGCAAACGCAGCTTGCTGAAGCGTGCCTTGTGGGGCTCCGGCTCCGGCGCTTCCAACCGTGGTTAGAGCGGTTCACCCATGTCTCCCAAAAAGGCCTGGCCTGATCAGGACGCGTAGAGATCCTTGTAGGCATCGCGCAGAAGATTCTTCTGGACCTTGCCCATCGTGTTGCGCGGCAGTTCGTCGACGAAGATCACCTGCTTCGGATGCTTGTACTTCGCCACGCGCCCGGCGATGGCGCGGAGGATTTCGGCGCCGGTGATCCGCGACGCCGGCGCCCGCACGACGACCGCGGTGACGCCTTCGCCGAAATCCGGATGGGCGACGCCGATGACGGCGCTTTCCAAGACCCCGTCGAGCGCGTCGATCTCGCTTTCGAGTTCCTTCGGATAGACGTTGTAGCCGCCTGAAATGATCAGGTCCTTGCCCCGGCCGACAATGTGGACATAGCCGTCGGCGTCGATCATGCCGAGATCGCCTGTGATGAAGAAGCCGTCGGCACGGAATTCGGCCTTGGTCTTATCCGGCATGCGCCAGTAGCCGCCGAACACGTTTGGACCCTTCACCTCGATCATGCCGACCTCGCTTTGTGCCAGCGTCCTGCCGCTGTCGGGATCGGCGATGCGCAGCGACACGCCGGGCAAGGGGAAACCGACGGTGCCGGCGCGCCGTTCGCCCTCATATGGGTTCGACGTGTTCATGTTGGTTTCGGTCATGCCGTAGCGTTCGAGGATGGCGTGGCCGGTGCGCTCGCGCCAGGCCCTGTGCGTCTCGGCCAGCAGCGGCGCCGAACCCGACACGAACAGGCGGATTGTCTTCGTCGCCTCGCGGTCCAGGCCATCCTGCTGCAGCAGGCGTACGTAGAAGGTCGGCACGCCCATCAGCACTGTTGCGCGCGGCAGCAGCGAGACGATGCGACCGGCGTCGAATTTCTGTTCGAACAGCATCGAGGCGCCGGCCATCAGGACGACGTTGGTGGCGACGAACAGGCCATGGGTGTGGAAGATCGGCAGCGCGTGGATCAGCACATCGTCCGTCGTGAAGCGCCATTGATCGACCAGCACCCGCGCGTTCGAGGCCAGATTCTCGTGGCTGAGCATGGCGCCTTTCGAGCGACCGGTCGTTCCCGACGTGTAGAGGATCGCGGCGAGATCGTTCCCGCCCCGCTCGACATCATGGAAATCGGACGATTGCCGCGATGCCTGGTCCGCCAGCGATCCCTGGCCGTTGCGGTCGAGCGTGACCACGACGGCGCCGGACGGCTCGACCATCGCAGCGACATCCGCAGCCCTTGCCGGATCGCAGACGATGACCCGAGGTGCCGCGTCGTCGAAGAAATATTCAAGTTCGGTCAGCGTGTAGGCGGTGTTGAGCGGCAGGAAGACGGCACCGGCGCGCACGCAGGCGAGATAGAGCAGGACCGCCTCAGGGCTCTTCTCGACCTGCACGGCAACCCGGTCGCCGGGCTCGACACCCAGTTGCAGCAGCGCATGCGCGAGCTGTCCCGACCGCGCCAGCATGTCGCCATAGGTGAGCGAGCGGCCATCGTCGGTTTCCATCAACAGACGCCCGGGCGCCGGCATCCGGGACCGGAACGCATCGAACAGATGATTGCTCATGAACTCTTCCTGCGGTGACGGCAATGGCGGCGTCGGGCATGCGCTTCTGGCCGCATGCGTCGGCGGCGAAGCGTTCGCGTTTCCTGGCCGTGCCGTCAAGACCGCAAACGGCAATCCAGCCCGCAACGTCTGTCCCGAATGATTGGAATGATCGGCGATCCGACGATCGAGGCCTCGCTAGCGTCGGGCGCGTTCGGCCGGGGCGGCGGCCGTTTCGTTCTGCTTGAAGCGCTCCATGCACATGGAAGCGGTCAGCTGGTAGTGATCGATCAGTGCCTGGACAGCACCGTCGGCATTGCCATCCAGCGCGCATTCGGCGATCAGCCGGTGTTCGGCGAAACCGTCGCGCTGGATGCCTTCGCCGTCATTGGCCATTTGCCGGTAGCGGTCGGCGTGATCGGAAAGCTGATCGCAGAAACCCACCAGCCAGTGCGACCGGCAGGCCGAGATCAGCACCCGATGGAAGGTGCGGTGCAATTTCTCCCAATCCGGATTGATCGACGGGAGATCATGCCGTGACGCGCGCCCCAGGCGATGCAGCGCCAGCACCAGCTGTTCTTCCCATTCGGCGGTGCGGTGGGCAATGGATTCGCGAAGGGCGCGTTCCTCGAGCCAGCAGCGGGTGCGCGTCAGCTCCTCGAGCTCCGCCGCGGTGACCGGCATGATGAAGAAGCCGCGCTGGTCGTGGCGGCCAAGAAGCCCTTCGGAGGCAAGGCGGTTGAGGGCTTCGCGAACCGGAGAGGCGCCGGCGCCATATTTGGAAACAACCCACTCGACCCGCAGCTTGCTTTCAGTTTCGAGAGCGCCGCCGAGAAGATCATCGCGCAGCTGATGATAGACCGTACTGGCAAGCGTGCTTTTGGGTCCTGTGCCGTCGTCGTTCAGATTGGCAGCTCCGTAGGTCAAAAGACGACTCCTTTGTCCCCAGTTCTCAATTTGGGCAATTCGAGTCCGGAAACAGTCCCTCTCCGTACATTTACCCTATAACGCCTACCTTCGGGCGCTCAAGCAGAAGATCGCATTATCGTACTTTAGAACAAAGAAATATATACCAATCCGCCGCCGGCTCGCGCGGATTTTCATGCCGCTACAACCAGTGGAAGCTTAACATGTTTTGTATGCACGCAGGATCATCTGTTCCTCTGTGCTTGTGCGAGCATCTTTTCTGTCGCGCGCAAAGACGACGAAGCACGCGCCGCTATCAGGCGGCCTTGGCGAGGCTGGCTGATTCGGCCGTGCCCGGCCCGGAGAGTCATCCGCACAAATCCTTAGCCGGCCTTTTGCAACTGGAAACGGATGACCGCGCCGTGCTTAGCCGGCGGCCTTGTCGGCCGCCGTCCGGATCGCCTCGATATTGGCACGGTAGGCCTCGACGCTGCCGCCCTTGAAGATGGCGGCGCCGGCGACCAGCACGTCGGCACCGGCAGCGGTGACCAGGGGCGCCGTTTCAGCCGAAACGCCGCCGTCGATCTCGATGCGGATCGGCCGATCGCCGATCAGCGCCTTGACCCGTCTCACCTTGTCGACGATCCCTGGAATGAAGGCCTGACCGCCGAAGCCCGGATTGACGGTCATGATCAGGATCAGGTCGAGCCGGTCGAGCACGTATTCGACAGCGCTTTCCGGCGTCGCCGGGTTGAGCGAGACGCCGGCTTTCTTGCCGAGGTTCCTGATGGTCTGCAGCGAGCGGTCGAGATGCGGCCCGGCCTCGGCGTGCACCGTCATGCCGTCACAGCCGGCGTCGGCGAAGGCGGCGAGATAGGGATCGGCCGGCGCGATCATCAGATGGCAGTCGAAGAAGGCCTTGGTGCGGTTGCGGATCGCCTTGATGACCGGCGGGCCGAAGGTGATGTTGGGGACGAAATGGCCATCCATGACATCGAGATGGATCCAGTCGGCGCCGGCCGCCACGACGGCCTCGACCTCGTCGCCAAGCTTGGAAAAGTCCGAAGCCAGCACCGAAGGTGCGATCAAGGTCTTTTTGCTCATCTCGCGGCCTTTCCGGGCGCCTTCATGCCGGTCACCCTGGATCGACTGCCTAATGCGCGGCGGGCGACTTGTCGAGGGTGCCGGCACGGCGGCTCCACAGGCTCGGGTGGCGTTGCGGCCAATTTCCGCTGCCCGGCGCCGTGACGAAAAACCCGCCGGATCGCTCCGGCGGGTTTTTCGTCTGGCATCGAGCAGATGGTTATTGCTGCTGGAGTTTCAGGATCCTGTTTGCAGCCGGATCCTGCTGCTGTTCGGTCTGCGGTCTAAGCCGTGGCAGCACCTGCTGCAGGAGCAGTCCCGGGTTGAGCTCCAGCGACGGCTGCCCGCGTATCGGCCGGCAGTTCGGATACCGCCCGATCGTGCCTTCCGGGCAGCGCCGCCTGATGATCGGCTGGCACTGGCCATCGATCATCTGCGAGCCCGGAGCGCATTCCGTCTGTTGCCTGGGCTTGCGGCATGCACCGTCGATCACCTCGGTCCCTCGCGGACAGACGCACTCGCCGCGCTTGTTGTGGACCTGGCCGCGGATGTCGCACTGCTCCAACTGCGGCTGCTTGCGCCGGCAGGCATTGCCTTGCACCTCGGTACCCCGCGGGCAGACGCAATTGCCGTCGGCGTCGTGGACCTGGCCACGGATGGTGCACTGCTCGGGCTCCGGCCGGACCGGACGGCAGGCACCGTTGCGCACTTCGGTTCCTCTCGGGCAGACGCAGTCGCCATCGGCGTCGTGGACCTGGCCACGGATGGTGCACTGCTCGGGCTTCGGCCGGATCGGACGGCAGGCGCCATTGCGCACTTCGGTTCCTCTCGGGCAGACACAGTCGCCGTCCGCGTCGTGGACCTGGCCACGGATGGTGCACTGCTCGGGCTTGTCGGTCCTGACGCATTTTCCGTTCTCGAGCGCCGTGCCGCGCGGGCAGACGCAACGCCCGTCCTCGGTGCGGATCTGGCCTTCGAGCAGCACGCAGCGCTTCGGCGGCGGTGGCGTCGGCAGAACGTTGGTGCCGCCGCCGGTGCACTGGCCGTTGCGGAAGGTGGTGCCTTCCGGGCAGACGCAGCGGCCCGCATCGTTCATGACGAAGCCCGGCGAGCACTCCTTCTTCACCTCATGCGTGATGATGAAGGGGTGGCACGCATAGGCCTTGCCGCGATCGCCCTGCGCATTGGCCGCATCCTTGGACAAGACGTCGCCGCCGCCTTGCACCCGCGTGTCGGGAGACAGGACGCCAACGCAGTTCTGGCCGTTGACGTCGCCCTGCAGGTTGGCCAGGCGGCCGTCGTCGGGAATGACCACGGTGACATGATGCGACCGGCTTTCACCGGCGCCGAGCGACAGGTTGGCGATGCAGGACAGCGGCAAGGTTACCGGCTCGGGCGAACAGCCGAAAGGCGGATCGATCGAGGTGATCTCGACACCGTCCAGCCGGCCGAGGCCTTCCACGCCAATCGCATCACCGATGCGGACCGGACCGGAGAAGGGGCTCGTCCCATCATTTGATATGGTTATGTCGAACGAGCAGGGCTGGCCGAGCCTGCATTCGCGGTCGCCGGTCTTTTCGACGCGGATGGTCGAAGAGCCGCCGCCCTTGGCGCAGGCCTGGCCGATCGGATAGACGACGTCGTCGCCGGGCGCCGGCCCGTAGGAGCCGCGCGCGCAGTTCTCGAACTCGCCATTCGCCGAGACCGTCACGTCGAAGTGCCTGGATGTTCCGGGTGTCATGACGGCACCGGGAATCTTGCAGGACAGCGCACTGGCAGGCACCGGTCCGCATGCCCATTCCGCGCCGTCTGGAGTGACGGTCTGGATCTGGACGGGTGCACCGCCGGCCACCAGCGTGGCGGCATCGTTGACCCGCACCGGACCGGTGGGGGCAGCAGTGCCAAGGCTGATGACGGTGATGCGGCAAGAGACGAGCGCGGCACCGGCGAGCGAGCCATTGCAGACCTTGGTGAGGCGCAGGGTTGGCTTGCCGCCATTTGGATGACGGAAGCGTTCCTTGGCGCAGGCCCTGTTGTTGGTGAGATCGACCTCACCGGGGATGGGCTTTACCGCCGCGCAGTTCTCGACCGTGTCCGACTGGTAGCCGGCCGGCATCACCGCCTTGACGACGATCGGCGTCGAGGCGCCCGGAGGCAGCGAGATGCCTGCATTGTCGCAGCGGAACTGGCCAGGACCGTTCGGTCCGCATGTCCAGGGCGGGCTCGGCCCGAAGGTCGAGGAGGCCGGCGCGCCGCCTGGGTAGTTGTCGATGACCGTCAGCGGTCCATTGTAGGTGGCGCTGCCGTTGTTGATGATGTCGATCACGAAGTAGCAGATGCCGTCGGCCGTGCAGACCGGGACGCGGGCACGCTTCTTCAGGATCAGGTCGACCTTCTTCTCCACCGGCGGCTGGCAGTCGCGGTCGCGATCGCCACGGCGGCAGATCGGGATCGAGGCGCAGCCACGGTCGTTCGACTGGCTGCCGAACAGCGGCTTGCCGCTGGCGCCATAATTGTAGGTGGCGCAGTTGCGTAAGCTGCTGCCTTGCCAGCCTCCAGCCGGCTTGAAGCCGAGCTTGAGATCGACGGAGGCGCCCGGATTGAGCGTGGTCACCGGATGGGTGCAAATCATCGGGGTGGTGCCGGGTACGCAGACCCAGGGCGGATTGGGCCCTGAACTCAGCGTCGAACCGGCCGGCAGCGTCACCTCGTCGAGCACGATCTTGCCGTTATAGGGCGCGGTGCCGACATTGGTGACCCTGATGGTGAAGTCGCAGCCGCCGCCCATCGTGCAACGGGTCACGTCGGCGCGTTTCTCGACCTTGAGGTCCGGCTCCTTATCCCTAGGCGGGCACTTCTGGTCACGCGGAATGACGATGTCGATGGTCTGCGTGCAGCACAGCCCCCAACCCTCCTTCGGGCCGGCATAGGTTTCGATGCCGGTGACGATGAGGTGGATGACGTCGCCGGGCGATGCGCCGATGATCTTCCAGTTGAGCACCCCGCCCCCCGCCGGCACCAGTTGCGTATCGGGAATGATGGTGATGCCGGGCGTGGTCGTCGAGACCTGGACCCACTTGCCGCCCATCTCCGAGCCTACCGGCATGTGGTAGATGAAGGCGCCGCCGCCTGGCACGCAATCGACCGTGCCGCGCTCCACCTTGAAGCATTCCTTGCCAGGAGGTGGCGGTGGCGGGTTGCATTTAGTGAGATCGATCCTGATCGACGTCTTGGCGCCGGTCTTATAGTCGCCATCGTCGGGTTTGCCCGGATCCTGCGACGGGATGATGGTCCCGGTGCCGGTTCCGTTGGTCACCTTGATCAGACCCTGGTTGTCGACGATGGCCGGTGAGGGAAACGCCGCATGGTCGATCTTGGCCGTGATTTTGAAGGTGATGACGCGTTCATTCGGCGCGCCGGAGCCGTCGAGGTCGGAGGCGGAAATCCGGAAATCGGAAACCGTCGCCGTGTCGTTGGGACCCGCCGAATTGCTGATCGTGGCGCCCGGCAGCGGTCCGGCTGAGGAATCCGTGCCGTCGCCGGAGACGTTGACATTGACGAAGGCAAGGCCGTGCGGGAGCTGGTCCTTGAACTCGATCTTGAGCTTGCTCAGCCTGGCCGCGAGACCTGGATCGGCAAAGCCCTGCGGATCGCCGCGCAAGCCGAAGCTCAGCGAATAGACGACATAGTCGCAGCCTCTTTGCGTGCCTGTCTTGGTGAAGAAGGGCACGATCCGGTCCGGCCTCGGATTGATGATGCGCGAATTGTCGAGGTCGAGCCTCAACTCCGGGGTGATCGGGGCGGAGTCTTCCGCAAGGCTGTGCAGCGGGGTCAGGGTGGCGACCGCGATACCGGCCGCCATCAGCCAGCGCGCACCGCGCCTGGCGAGTGACAGGGGTTTCATGATCGTCTCCATGACGGTTTTTTGAGGGATCGCGGGTGAGGACGGGGCAAGAATGTTCATCTTCCCCTCCTCAACGTTCGCAGCTGACGGCTGGGGTACGGAGCGGCAAGGTCATCTTGCAGCAAGGGTAGTAGCCACCCTTGTCCTTGTCGGATTGCCTGTAGAAGCAAAGCCCGACATCCACTCTGTCGCCCGGATAATGGCCGGTAATATCCATCGTGTACGGCTTGCCCGGCGCATGCGACTGAGGTGATGTCACCCCGACGCCCGGCGTCCTGGATTGGGCTTTGATCGAATCGCCGCCGAAGCCGGCATGGTCATGGAGATAGAGATCGGCCTCGAGCCCGCGCGGCGTGCAGAAATACTGCACGTCCTCGACATCGAGACAGGGAGGCAGGTTGCCGGGCGGTGGGAAGTCCGGCGGATAGAAGGGGGGCAGGTAGCCGCCCGGGATTTCCTCATAATAGCCGGCGCGGCCATCGCAAGGATGCCAGACCGCGACGTCGCCGACATGGCCTTCCACTTCGGGATCCTCGAAATAGCCGTCGAAGTCGACGAACCAGGAGCCGAAGGGCGGCACATTGGCCGGCTTGACCAGTTCCTTGGGCGTGATCTGCACGCCGTGCACGGCGAGCGGTCCGCCGGCGGCGAGTTTCTCGGCAAGGGCCGGATTGTCGCGCAATTTGTCGCCTGTGTTGACCAGCGTCTGGGTGCAGACCGAGGTGTCGAGATTGCCGTCGGCGTCGTAGCCATATTGCAGGTCGAGGCCGCCGGCCGACTGCCGGTTGGCCTGCGGGAAACCGACCGCATATTCCTGCGGCGCTTCCACCCAGACCGATTCAGTCTCCGGATCGTCAGGATTTTCGCGCCAGTAGCGGACGACCTCGCCCTTGCCGGAATCGTCGAACTGGCTGTAATCGTATCGGTTTTCGACCGGGCCGCGCTGGGCCAGGTACATGAAGCCGCTGTTGTCGAAGGCGATGTCGGTGACGGCGTAGTCCTTGTCGGCCTTGACCGTCAGTTCCCAGCGCGGGTCGCCGGCGAAGCTGCCGTCGCGGGCTATGCCCACCGACCAGATTTCGGCCTTTTCGCCAACCGAGTAGTAGAGCCGGCCGCCATGATAGGAGACGGCCCAGACGCGGCGTTCGTCCTGCGTGTAGCCCCAGGTTTCGGGATCTTCGCTGTCGTAGGCGGCACCTTGTATGTCCATCACCGCGCCATCGTCGGCGGCGGGAGCCAGCCCGTGCGCGGGGCGCCCTGCAACACCATGGTCGAAGGTGTCGATCAGTCTGCCGCCGGCGTCGATGCGATGGACGAGGCCGGTGTCGAGGTCGGAAGCGAAGAACTGGCGGTGGATCGGATCGAAGGTGAGATTGCCGATGCCGGGACCGCTGTTGGTGTCGATGTCGGCGAATTTGGCGACCTGGCCGGTGATGCCGTCGATCTTCCAGATGGTGCCCGGCCCGCCGCCGTTCTCGGTGCCGAACTGGCCCTCCATGAAGGTGGCGCCCGCCATGCCGCGGCGCTGCCGCTCCGGCCTGCCGTCCTCGTCGGTATCGGGCGTGACGATGCGGATGCCGTGCAGCGAGCTGGCGCCGGCATAGAGGTTCGGAATGCCCGACGGGACGCCATCGCGCACGCCGTCGTCATAGGTGAGGCCGAACACCTGGCCGATCTGCCCTGATGTCACCTCGAAAGGCTGCGGCGTGAAGACGAGCTGGCCCGAGGCCGGCCCGCCGAGATGCGAAACGTCGAACACGCGCAAGGTGGCGCGCGTGGTGTCGATGAAGGTTTCGTCGACGGGATCGACGCCGGGCGGCAGGCCCCCTTTTTCGGAATCAGGGGGGTCGAAATTCGGGATGATGGTGCCGGAAAACCCGGTGACCGCCATCGAACCCGGATAGATGATCTGGGTTTCCTGCGCCTTTGCGGCACCGCCAAACCATAGGCCCGCGCCGAGCGCCAGCGCCAGCAAGCCGCCTGCGTGGACGGCGCGGCGCAAACGGCCCTCAAGAGAATATGTCAAAGGAGAATATATCAAAGAAGACACGCGCGTGCCGCGGACGCGAGACATGAAGCTACCCCCGTTAGCCACGGGAGAAACATCCGGCGTTGCCGCGCAAATCAGGGCAAGGCGCGGTGGTCCGGCACGTTTTTCCCTGATCGAATTGTCTGCTTTCCTCACGGTTACGTTACTACCGCTCTTACGCAGGGTCAACGGAATCAGCGGGAAGCCCAGCGCATCGACCCCGTCCCGAAGGCGGTGGTCGCGCCGAGCTCCTGTTGTTCCCGCGGACCTCGGAGCCTCGGGGTTGCTGGTCATGGGGGCTTCCTTTCCAGGCGCGCACCATGCGGCGCCTGGACATCAGTCGCGGGCGGAAGCGGAAAGGTTCATCGTTGGCCGGGCGGCTTACCGGCGCTGCTCTCTTCTGATAGCATCCGCCCAGCCCTTTGGGCATGCCTTGGGGGGCATCATGACAAGCAAGCGCTCTGTTCTGCTCCTGGCGACGCTTTCTCTTTTCGCGTTGCCAGTTGATGATTCGATGGCCAAGACCTTGGTCTATTGCACGGAGGCCAGTCCGGACACGTTCGACCCGGCTCTCGCTTCCGGCACCCGTGACGCCTCCGCCACGGCGCTCTACAACCGCATTGTCGAGTTCGAACCCGGCACCACCAAGGTGCGTCCCGGCCTGGCCGAGAAATGGGAGATTTCGGACGACAGGCTCACCTACACCTTCCACCTCAGGCACGGCGTGAAGTTTCACACCGTCGATGGCTTTACGCCAAGCCGCGATTTCAATGCCGACGACGTGCTGTTCACCTTCGAGCGCCAGGCAGACGCGCAGAACCCGTTCCACAACTATGCCAGCCGCCCCTATGGCTATTTCGACGGCATGGGCATGCCGCGCCTCGTCGCCAGTTGGCGCAAGCTCGACAACTACACCGTCGTCATGACGCTCAAGGCGCCTCATGCGCCGATGCTTGCCAATCTGGCGATGGACTTTGCTTCTGTTGTTTCCAGGGAATATGCCGACAGGCTGCTGGCTGAAAAGCGGCCGCTCGACCTGGCGACGAAACCGGTCGGCACGGGTCCGTTCCAGCTTGTCGACTACCAGCAGGATGCAGTCATCCGCTACAAGGCCAATCCCGATTATTGGCGCGGCCGGCCGAGGATCGACGACCTCATCTTCGCCATCACCACCGATGCCAGCGTCCGGCTGGAGAAGCTGCGGGCCGGCGAGTGCGATGTCATGCCCTATCCCAATCCCGCCGATCTGGCGGCGATCAAGACGGCGCCCGGCATCAAGGTCATGCAGCAGGAAGGCCTGAACACCGGATATCTCGCCTTCAACACGTTGCAGAAGCCGTTCGACGATCCAAGGGTCAGAAAGGCGATCGACATGGCCATCGACAGGAAGGCGCTTGTCGACGTTGTCTTCCGGGGCACCGGTGAGATTGCGCGCAATCCGCTGCCGCCGACCTCCTGGGCCTATGACAAGACCACGCCAGACCCTGTTTTCGATCCCGATGCCGCCAGGCAGGCATTGACCGATGCCGGCATCAAGGATCTGCACATGAAGGTCTGGGCGATGCCGGTGCAACGACCGTACAATCCCAATGCCCAGCGCATGGCGGAGATGATCCAGTCGGACCTGGCGCGGATCGGCGTCACCGTGGATATCGTCACCTATGAATGGGCCGAATATCTTGCCCGCTCCAAACCCGTCGACCGCGATGGCGCCATGCTGTTCGGTTTCACCGGCGACAATGGCGACCCCGACAATTTCCTCTCGGTGCCGCTCGGCTGCGCCGGTGTCGGCGCCACCAACCGCGCCAACTGGTGTTTTCCTGCCTTCGACGATCTGCTCCGGCAGGCAGCCGGGATCGTCGACCTCGATGCCCGCATGAACCTTTATGCGCAGGCACAGGGGATCTTCCGGGAACAGACGCCATGGGTGGTCATTGCCCATTCCGTGGTGTCGATACCGATGCGCGAACGGGTCCAGGGTTACGTCATGGACCCGTTCGACCATCACGACTTCTCGAATGTCGACATCAGCGAATAGCGGCGCAGCCATGCGAGCCGGTCTCGATGTCGCCGATCTCGATGTCTATGTGGAGAGCCTGGGCAATTTTCGTTCGGGAGAGGAGTATTCCATCCAGTCGCTGCTGCCGCGCCTGGAGCAGGCAGGGATGACGGTGCGCGTGCTCGATCGTCCGGCGCGGGAGCATCTGGCGCCGGCGGCGCTGCTGCACATCGACCTGACCGAGGTGCCACATCTTTACCACGACATCGCCCGGCGCTACGCGCGCACCATCAACGGCCAAGCCCTGTCCATCCACCGGCAGCTCTATTCATCGCTCAGGATCCGTGCCGGCGACGGCCATTCCGGCCCGGTCATCGTCAAGACCGTTCTCAACAGCAGGGGCCGGCCCGAACTGCGCTGGCGGCAGTATCGCAACGGATGGACGCGGGCGATGCATTTCGTCCGCAAAACTGCCGATCCCGGCTACAAGGAACGGCTGTGCCCCCGCTACCGCGTCTACGACACTTTGGCGCAGGTTCCGCCCGAGGCCTGGGGGGACGAGCGCCTGATGGTCGAAAAATTCGCCTTCGACAGCCTCGACCTGCCGATCGTCAAGCACCGCTACATGTTCCTGCTCGGTGCCGAAGTGAACATGCGGCAGACCTATAACGACGTTCTCTGCAAGGGATCGGAGATCATCAGCAATGAGATCGGGGGCGCCGTTCCACCCGAGGTGAGGGCGGTCAGGGAGCGGCTGCATCTCGATTTCGGCGCGATCGACTATTTCATTGTCGACGGCAAGGGCATCGTCGTCGACGCCAACAAGACGGTCGGCTCCAACCCGGAATGGCTGAAGAAGAACCGATTCCGCCAGGAATTCAACGACCGTATGGTCGAAGCGCTGATTGAATTCGTGCGCGGTTGAACCCACGGCAATCGGGGAGCCCGGCTCGGCCAGGGCCGATCGGCGGTTGGGCGCGCGACCTCGGCCCGGCGGCCTTCGACAGAGGCGGCGCGCCGTGTCCGCTCGCGGCCGGCCGGGGCGATCGTTTTGCCTCCGCCTGCGACGATCTTGGAAGCGTTGCGCAGAATGCTTGCGCGCGATGCTGCCTGTTCTTATATACGCGCCAAGCCGTTCGGCGCTGGAATGCCGGTTGCCGGAACGGAATTTCTTGTGAACAGGGGCTTTCGTCGGAACGCCTTACCGGGTCCTGAGAGCCTGCTTAGCGGAGAGACTAGAAAAATGGCAAAAGTAATCGGTATCGATCTCGGCACCACCAACTCCTGCATCGCCATCATGGATGGCAAGGAGCCGAAGGTAATCGAGAATGCGGAAGGCGCGCGCACCACGCCCTCCATCGTCGCCATCTCGGGCGACGGCGAACGTCTGGTCGGCCAGCCGGCCAAGCGCCAGGCGGTCACCAATCCAGAAAACACCATCTTCGCGGTCAAGCGCCTGATCGGCCGCCGCTATGACGATCCGGTGACGGAGAAGGACAAGAAGCTTGTCCCCTACAAGATCGTCAAGGGCGACAATGGCGATGCCTGGGTCGAGGCCGGCGGCAAGAAGCAGTCGCCCAGCCAGATCTCGGCCATGATCCTGCAGAAGATGAAGGAAACGGCGGAAGCCTATCTCGGCGAGAAGGTCGAGAAGGCGGTCATCACCGTTCCGGCCTATTTCAACGACGCCCAGCGCCAGGCCACCAAGGACGCCGGCAAGATCGCCGGCCTCGAAGTGCTGCGCATCATCAACGAGCCGACGGCCGCGGCACTTGCCTACGGCCTCGACAAGAAGGAAGGCAAGACCATTGCCGTCTATGACCTTGGCGGCGGCACGTTCGACATTTCGGTGCTCGAAATCGGCGACGGCGTGTTCGAGGTGAAGTCGACCAACGGCGACACCTTCCTCGGCGGCGAGGACTTCGACATGCGGCTGGTCGAATATCTGGCGGCCGAGTTCAAGAAGGAACAGGGCATCGACCTGAAGAACGACAAGCTTGCCCTGCAGCGCCTCAAGGAAGCGGCTGAAAAGGCCAAGATCGAGCTGTCGTCGACGACGCAGACCGAAATCAACCTGCCCTTCATCACCGCCGACGCGACCGGCCCGAAGCACCTGACGCTGAAGCTGACCCGCGCCAAGTTCGAAAGCCTGGTCGAGGATCTCGTCCAGCGCACCATCGAGCCCTGCAAGGCGGCGCTCAAGGATGCCGGCCTGAAGGCTGGCGAGATCGACGAAGTGGTCCTGGTCGGCGGCATGACCCGCATGCCCAAGATCCAGGAGATCGTGAAGCAGTTCTTCGGCAAGGAGCCGCACAAGGGCGTCAATCCGGATGAGGTCGTCGCCTTGGGCGCGGCCATCCAGGCCGGCGTGCTGCAGGGCGACGTCAAGGACGTGCTCTTACTCGACGTGACGCCGCTGTCGCTCGGCATCGAGACGCTGGGTGGCGTGTTCACGCGGCTGATCGAACGCAACACGACGATCCCGACCAAGAAGAGCCAGGTGTTCTCGACCGCCGAGGATTCGCAGTCGGCCGTGACGATCCGCGTCTTCCAGGGCGAGCGTGAAATGGCCGCCGACAACAAGCCGCTCGGCCAGTTCGACCTGGTCGGCATTCCGCCGGCCCCGCGCGGCGTGCCGCAGATCGAGGTCACCTTCGACATCGACGCCAACGGCATCGTCAACGTTTCGGCCAAGGACAAGGGCACCGGCAAGGAGCACCAGATCCGCATCCAGGCCTCGGGTGGCCTTTCTGACGCCGACATCGAGAAGATGGTGAAGGACGCCGAGGCCAATGCCGATGCCGACAAGAAGCGTCGCGCCGTGGTCGAGGCCCGCAACCAGGCCGAGGCGCTGGTGCATTCTTCCGAGAAGTCGCTGAAGGAATATGGCGACAAGGTCTCGGAAGCCGAGCGCACGGCGATATCGGATGCGATCGCGGCACTGAAGACCGCTGCCGAGGGCGACGATGCGGCCGACATCGAGGCCAAGAGCCAGGTGCTCGCCGAGGCTTCGATGAAGCTCGGCCAGGCCATGTACGAGGCTTCGCAGAAGGAAGCCGCGGAAGCCGACGCCAAGGCGGATGCCGCCAAGGACAGTGACGTGGTCGATGCCGATTTCGAGGAAATCGACGAAGACGACGACAAGAAGAAGTCGGCCTGAGCCGCCTGACGGCAAGATAATGCGGAAAGCCCGGCGCCAAGCCGGGCTTTTTTGCAACCCTCGCTGAAAAAGTGCGGGGCCCTGCTGAAAAAATGACAGAAAAACCCGGACAGGCGCACGCCGGCCCTAGCATCCGGGCAGCACCGCTCCTAAATCGAGGCAACGTGCCGGCAAACGACGCAATATATGCCTCAAGACGTTGAATATCCGGACTGCGGGAAAAAATGAAAGCTGATTTCTACGAAACCCTAGGCGTCCAGAAAGGCGCCGACGAGAAGGAGCTCAAGAGCGCTTTTCGCAAGCTCGCCATGCAGTTCCATCCCGACCGCAATCCCGGCGATCATTCCTGCGAGCACAAGTTCAAGGAAATCAACGAAGCCTACGAGACGCTGAAGGACCCGCAGAAGCGCGCGGCCTACGACCGCTTCGGCCACGCCGCCTTCGAACAGGGCGGCATGAATGGCGGGGCGCAAGGCTTTGGCGCCGGCGGTTTCGCCGATATCTTCGAAGACATTTTCGGCGACATGATGGGCGGCCGCCAGCGCCGCTCGTCGGGTGGCCGGGAGCGCGGCGCCGACCTGCGCTACAACATGGAAATCTCGCTGGAGGAAGCCTTCGCGGGAAAGACGGCGCAGATCCGCGTGCCGGCTTCGATCTCGTGTTCGGAATGCTCTGGGTCCGGCGCCAAGCCGGGCACCCAGCCCGTCACCTGCTCGATGTGCAACGGCCACGGCAAGGTGCGCGCCACGCAAGGCTTCTTCTCGATCGAACGCACTTGCCCGCAATGCCAGGGCCGCGGCCAGACGATCAAGGATCCGTGCCCGAAATGCGCCGGCCAGGGCCGCGTCACCGAAGAACGGTCGCTGTCGGTCAACATCCCGGCCGGCATCGAGGACGGCACCCGTATCCGCCTTGCCAATGAGGGCGAGGCCGGCTTGCGCGGCGGCCCGTCCGGCGACCTCTATATCTTCCTGGCGGTGAAGCCGCACGAGTTCTTCCAGCGCGACGGCGCCGATCTCTACTGCAAGGTGCCGATCTCGATGACGACCGCCGCCCTCGGCGGTTCCTTCGAAGTGACGACGCTGGACGGCACGCAGACCAAGGTGAAGGTGCCGGAAGGCACCCAGAACGGACGTCAGTTCCGCCTCAAGGGCAAGGGCATGCCAGTGCTGCGCCAGCCCAATGTCGGCGACCTCTACATCCAGACCGCGGTCGAGACGCCGCAGAACCTGTCGCGCCGCCAGCGCGAACTGCTGGAGGAGTTCGAACAGCTCTCCTCGCAAGACAATTCGCCCCAATCGAGCGGCTTTTTTGCCCGCATGAAGGATTTCCTCGAGTCTTTCGGCGAGCGTTGATAGGCGACAAAAGCTATCTTATCCACGCCATGCGTGTTGCGGCGCCTTGCCTTGCGCCGCTCAGGTGTTAAGTAGCTTGCGGGGGAAGCGCTGAGGAGAGCTTGCATGACACGTGGTCCCGGACTGCGGAAGGCGCTGGCCGAAAAGTTCGACGACGAGCTCAAATTCTTCAAGGGCTGGATCGACAAGCCGAAGACGGTCGGGTCGATCGTTCCGACCAGTTCGATCACCGCCCGCAAGATGGCCTCGATCGTCAATCCCAAGTCCGGCCTGCCGGTGCTCGAGGTCGGCCCAGGCACCGGCGTCATCACCCGCGCCATCCTCGCCCAGGGCGTGCGGCCCGAAAACCTCTACGCGGTCGAATATTCCACCGATTTCGTGCGCCATTTGCGCCAGCTCTATCCCGGGGTCAACGTTATCGAGGGTGACGCCTTCAACCTCAACGCCACGCTTGGCGAGAGGAGCGGGATGATCTTCGATTCCGTCGTTTCCGGCGTGCCGCTGCTCAACTTCCCGGTCGCCCAGCGCATCGCCTATATCGAAAGCCTGCTCGACCGCATCCCGGCGGGCCGCCCGATCGTGCAGCTGACCTACGGCCCGATGTCGCCGATCCCGGCCGGGCGCGGCGACTACACGGTCAAGCATTTCGATTTCATCTTCCGCAACATCCCGCCGACGCAGCTGTGGATTTACCGAAGGGAAGGATAAGGGAATAGGCAGTAGGGAATAGTCAGGAATTGCTCATCTCCTACTGCCTATCCCCCACTGCCTGCCCCCTTTGCGAAGCAATGGCCGTGATCCCGAAAATCCTCGTCTTCGCCGGCTCGGTGCGCGGCGGCGCCTATAGCGGCAGGACCGCCGACGTGGCGCAGAAGGAACTTGCGGTGCAGGGCGCCGAAGTGACGCGCATCTCGCTCGGCGACTATCCCCTGCCGATCCTCGACGAAGATCTGGAGAAGGAAAAGGGCGTTCCCGAAAATGCCGTCAGACTCGGCCGCCTGATCATCGCGCATGACGGTCTGCTGATCGCCACGCCGGAATATAACGGCTCCATCCCGCCGCTGCTCAAGAACACGATCGACTGGGTGAGCCGCGTGCGCAGGGACAATAACCGGCCGGTCAGGCCGCTTGCCGGCAAGGTTGTCGGCCTATGCTCGTCCTCCAACGGTCATTTTGCCGGCATCCGCTGCATCAACCATCTGCGCGCCGTACTGGTGCGCTGCCAGATGGAGGTGGTGACGCCGGAATGCTCGGTGCCGGAGGGCGGCGACGCCTTCGGCGAGGACGGCCAGTTCCGTGACGAAAGACTGCACACATCGATGGAGCATCTATGCCGCACGCTGATCGAAACCTCGCGCCTGCTGTCCACCCGGATCGAAGCGTGACCGTATCCATGCCGGCCCAAACCATGCAGCCCAAGTCCATCCAGGAAAGACTGATTGTCGGCCTCGACGTGCCAACGCTAAAAGAGGCCGAACAGGCGGTCCGCGAGCTGGATGGCGTCGTCTCCTTCTACAAGATCGGCTATCAGCTGGCCTTCGCCGGCGGGCTCGATTTCGCCAGGGAACTGGCCAATGGCGGAACCAAGATCTTCCTCGATATGAAGCTGCTCGATATCGACCACACGGTGGCCAAGGGTGTCGAGAACATCGTCAAGATGGGCATGACCATGCTGACCATCCACGCCTATCCCAAGGCGATGCAGGCGGCAGTGGAAGCGGCACGCGGCAGTGACCTTTGCCTGCTCGCCGTCAGCGTGCTGACCTCGATGGACGAGCAGGACGTGATCGACGCCGGCTATGAATACGACCCGCACACACTGGTGCTCAGGCGCGCCGAACAGGCGCTGCATGCCGGCATGGGCGGCGTCGTCTGCTCGGCCGAAGAGGCTGAAGCGGTGCGCCGCATCGTCGGGCCCAACATGGCGGTGGTGACGCCGGGAATACGGCCGGCGGGCAGTGAACATGGCGATCAGAAGCGCGTCGTGACGCCGGCGCAGGCGATCCGCAATGGCTCCAGCCATCTCGTCGTCGGCAGGCCAATCGTCGCGGCAAACGACAGGCGGGCGGCGGCGGAAGCCATTCTGGAAGAGATGCGCTCGGCGTAGACACAAGAAGCAGGGAGTAGACGAATGCCCAAGGGATATTGGATCGCCCGCGTCGATGTGCGTGACGCCGAAGGCTACAAGGACTATGTCGCCGCCGCCAAACCCGCCTTCGAGCGGTTCGGGGCGAAATTCCTGGCGCGTGGCGGGGCGCATGAGCTTGCCGAAGGGCCGGGCCGCGCTCGCAATGTCATCATAGAGTTCGAATCGCTGGCGGCCGCACACGACTGCTATCACTCGCCGGAATACCAGCGCGCGGTCGCCATCCGCCAGAAGGTCGCCGACGGCGAGATCGTGCTGGTCGAAGGGGCCTGAGGGCGTCGCGAAGCAGAACCTGACGCTTTCTCAGACGAAGTCCTGCAGGTTCGCTTCCCGTAGCTTTGGCCCGCCGAGCAAGGCCCCGATCAGCTGGTGCTTGAGGGCGAGGCAGTGCGAGCGGGCAAGCTTGACGATGCCGGGAACGTCGCTCTTCTCACAAGCCTGGAGCAACTGCTTCTGCTGTTCGATGATCAGCGGCATGAAATCTCGCGACTTGAAGCCGAGATGGAGCGCCCGTTCCGACTGGTCAAGGATTTGGCTGAGCAGCAGCGCCAGTCGCAAATTGCCGGACAGTTCGGCGATCGCCAGGCGAAAGCCGCGGTCGGCGGCGAGAAACGCGACCGGGCTGCGCAGCGTCTCGGGCTTCAGCACCTTTCTCGCCGCCAGCCGGATCTCGTCCAGCCCGCGCCCGGTGATCCCCGTGGTGGCGACCCTGAACACTTCGGGTTCGACGAGGCCACGGACGTCGAAGATCTCGTTGACGTCGCGCAAGGTCAGCGTGGTGATGACGTAGCCCCGGCGCGGCTCGCTCCTGACCAGACCTTCCTGCATGAGGCGGGCGAGTGCGGAACGGATCGTCGCCTTCTTGATCCCGTAGCGGGCCTCGATCTGTTTCTCGGTCAGCGCTTCGCCGGGCGACAGGACGCAAGCGACGATGTCGCTCTTCAACTGCTCGTAGGCCTGCTCGCTGCGCAGCAAATCCGCCGTCGACGGCGCGGTTGTCCCGCTTGGCGGTGCGATCGATTTCGGTGGCTTGGCTTTGGTCGACTTCATGCGTTTCTCGCGTCGCGTCGGCATTGACTCGAATTGGCCATCTTAGCTATTGTTTCTGAGCATCTCAGACAGGAGCTGTGGAATGCCTCTATCCGCCGACTCTCCTCTCTACCCCGCCATCAGCGATATCGTCAACGCGGCGGCAGGTGCCGATCCCTTCGGTCAGGTCAAGGCCGTGCTCGGCGACTACACCAAACGCTTCCACGCACTCGGCCGGCTCGTTCACGAAGAGGACGACGACGAGCTCTTGCTGCACGCGAGCCCGAAGCTGACGATCTACCACATCACGCTTTCGCCCGGCGTGCAGTATCCGCCGCACAACCATTTGATGGATGCGCTGGTCGGCATCTATTGGGGTGGCGAGACCAACTTCATCTACCCGCTCGCCGGCGACCGGGTCGATGAGCCCGAGCGGCAGGACTTTTCAGCGCCGGCGCTGGTGCACATGTCTTCCAGCACCATTCACTCGGTCGCCAATACAGGCAGCACCCGCTCCGGAGCCCTGCACGTCTATCTGGGCGATCTGCCGGGCACCAGCCGGCAGCTGTGGAGCCTGGCCGACAAGCGGCCGGAGCCGTTCGACAACATCCGCTACATGGCCGGCGCGCGGCCCATCGAGCAATCGACGGTCGAGCCCGAGTAAACCACCAGCGCCGCACAGGAGAGGCCTGTCGGCGGCAAGACTTTCATCGGTCTTTTCAGCGGTGTAATCACTGACATTCGATATTGGCCGAAGCCTCTAAACTTCGTCATCCCTGGGCGAAGCAGGAGCAAAGCTCCGTCGCGGAGACCTTGGGATCCATGCCGGGACCATAGTCGTGAAGCGCTACGGAGCAGAATTCTGCACCGCAGTGGCGCCTTGAAGTCGCGGCATGGATCCTCGGGTCTGCACTGCGTCGCTTCGCTCCTTGCTCCGCCCGTGGATGACGAAGCGATGGATGTTTCTGCCAATCGCCAATGCATGAGATCTGTCAATCCAAGCGATCGTCAAACTCATGCGCCGAGACACTAACTGGCCAGCCGGCTGGCAGCGGCTTCGGCCATGGCATCGGCAAGACCCAGGCCCCATTGCGACCGGCAATAGGCGCGGAAATCGAAGCAGGGCAGGCCGGGGCAGACCTCGAATTCGATCAGGTGGAGCGTGTCGTCGGCCTCGACCCGCAGGTCAACGGAAAACACGTCGCGCAGGCCGAGCCCGCTCATCAGCCGCCCGGCGATCGCACGGATCCCGGCGTCGGCCGCCGGCTGGACGTCGGCAACGGCAACGAGTTCCGGTTCGGCATAGAGCCCCGCCGCCTTCGCCGCCGCGCCGGTTTCGCCATAGAGCGCCAGGCTGTCGGCCATGGTCTGGAAATCGGCGCCTGAATCGACAAAGGCGATGCCCAGCGCCTCGACGCCAGCTTCCGGCGTCAGCCCAAGGAAGGAGGCGCGCACGTTGCGGCCGGCGACATATGGCTGGACCACGACATCGTCGCGATAGGCGGCGAAAACACGCCGGCTAAGCTCCAGCGCGTGGCCGAGATCGCTGCTGCGCGAATCCGGCCAGATGCCGATCTTGGCGCCGAGCCGGTTGGGCTTGACGAACCAGCCGGCGGCGGAGGCCGGCGGCTCGACCAGCCATTGCCCATTGCGCGCGAGACCGGCCCGCGGCACCGGCAGGCCCAACGCGCCGAGCACGGCGCCGGAGCGGAACTTGTCCTGACAGAGCGCGAACAGAGCATCGTCGGCACCGATCGTCTTGAACCCGCCCAGCCTCGCCAAAGCGGGGGCGGCGCCGCCACGAAAATAGGCGATGCCGTCGGTCAGCGTCCAGACCAGCGTCGTGGCGGGATCCTCGCCGGCAAGCACATGCACGGCATCGTCGAGCAGTACCGGCGCGAAGGACAGGCCGCGCGCCCGGCAGGCCTCGTCCAGCGCATCGAATTCCTGGCCAAGGTCCGTCGACTGCGCCAGGTAGGAAGCGATTTCGGCGGCGCGCTCGCTCGCATGGCCATCGGCGACGAGGCGGTCGAAGCAGGCCTTTTCCGGCTCGTGGACAAGGATCAGCTTGGGCTTGGTGCTAGACATAGGACGGACGCTTCCCGGCGGTAGGATCGCCCACCATCGCACTTCAGCCGCAAACGGCTTTCGCGAAACCGACCCAGGCCGGACGCCTGGGTGACAGTGGAAATCGAACGCCCGATCGCCGGGCCTTGCTCAGGCGATCAGAACGCGCGGCTCGAAACGACCGTTGACGGGAATGTCGAGCAGGAAGGTCATGCCGCCCTGCAGGTCCAGCAGCCGCTGCTTCTCGCTCTTGCCCGACCAGGCGGAGGTGACCGCCAGCCGGTCGGCATTCTTGCCGACGAAGGCCGGACAGGAGGGCTGGGTCACCGGCATGGCGACGGTGCGGACAAGCTTGCCGTCGGGGCCATAGGCCTCGACGACGCTGCCGCCCCAGCAGGCGTTCCACAGGATGCCGTCGCGGTCGAGCACCGAACCGTCGATATAGCCCTTGGCCGAGCGGTGATCGACGAAGATCTTCGGCTCGCCGGCAGGCAGGCCGGTGGCCGGATCGCAGGCGACCCGCATCAGCAATCCGGTCGAGGTGTCCGTATAGTAGGCAAGCGCGCCATCTTGCGAAAAACAGATCGAATTGGTGACGGTGATGTCCGAGAACAGGCGGCGCAGCTCGCCCTTGAAAAACCAATAGATGGAGCCAGCACCCTTTTCCTCGCCCTTGCCCATTGTTCCCATCCACAAGGCGCCGCAGGGATGGACGCGCGAATCGTTCGAGCGGGTGACCGGATTGTCGGCCTCGACAGGCGTGTGCAGCGTCAGCTTGCCGGTCGCGACGTCCCGAACATGAAGGCCGGTCTCGGTGGCGATCAGCTGGCGCTTGTCGTCGATGATGGCGATGGCGCTGGCCATCTGGCCGAGCTGGTGGACGATGGTCGCGCCGCCGGACAGACGCTTTTCCAGAAGCTGGCCGTTGACGATGTCGAACCAGAACAGCGTGTCGGTGGCGGGATCGTAGCTCGGGCCTTCGCCGAGCTGGCAGACGTGATCGGAAAGAACCGAAACGATCGCTTCGCTCATCATGCGTCTCCGAACACTGCGTCCCAGGCCGCGACCGCGGCGTGCGCACGCGTGGCCACCTCGTCGACGCTCATGCCCGGCTTGAACAGGCTGGAGCCGAGGCCGAAGACCGTCACGCCGACAGCCTTGTAGCCGGCAAAGTCCTTCTCCGAAACGCCACCGACGGCGCCGACCAGCGTCTGCGCCGGCAGCACCGCCCGGATCGCGGAAATGCCTGAGGCCCCCAGCACGCTCGCCGGGAAGAATTTCAACGCCGAAGCCCCCAGCCGGATCGCCTGGAAGGCCTCGGTGGGCGTGAACACGCCGGGCATGGTGACCATGCCGTAATGCATAGCGCGCGCCATCACCTCGGCATCGATGTTGGGGCTGACCAGCAGCCGCCCGCCGGCCTTGTGCAGCCCGTCGACATCGGCCGGCGTCAGCACCGTGCCGGCGCCGACCAGGGCCGTTTTCGGCAGCACCTGGACAATCCTGGCGATCGACGAGAATGGCTGCGGCGAATTGAGCGGCACCTCGATCGCCTCGATGCCGGCGTCGAACAAGGCCTGGCCCATGGCGATGGCTTCAGCCGGTTTCAGGCCGCGCAGGATGGCGACCAGCCCGCGCTTGAGTTTTGGAAAGGCTGCGGTCTCGGTCATGCCAAGGCTCCGGTTCTGGCGATCATGCCGTTTTCGCGTGCGGCTTCGATGAGGCCGGCGCGCACGGCTTCGTCGGCGTCGACGGCGCGCACCTCAAGCCCGGCAAGGCCAAGTGCTGCCTGGTAGAGCACGGCAAGCGCGCCCGAGGCAATCAGCACGACGGATGCTGCCCCGGCGCCATGACGGCTGGATGCTGTCCCGGCGCCATGACGGCGCGTGGCCGAAGCGATCTCGCCGCCGATCAGCAGGCCGGACAGGCAGGCCGCGGCATCATCCGCCTTCAAATCCTGCAGCAGGCCGGCGGCGCGAATGGAAAACAGCCGCGAGGTGACGTCACCGCCTTCGATCAATGCGGTTTCGCACCAGCGGCGGAAGAACGCGTTGTCCGCTGTGACCGGCTTGGGATGTTCGCCCAGCGAATGGCGCAGGATCGAGTGCGCGGCAAGCACCGAGAACAGCTCACCGGTGGGCCAGGTGCCGAAGCCGGCAACCGCGCCATCCTCGACCACGACCCATTTCGAGTGCGTGCCCGGCATGCAGGCGAGATGGCGCCCATTTGCCGGCAGACCGGCGCCGGCCAGTTGCGTCTCCTCGCCGCGCATGACGTCGGGTGCGTCGGCGAGGCGCTGGGCGAGGCCCGGCACGATGCGGATGTCGCGGCGCTCGCCTTCGATGCGAGCGGCGCCGCGCAGGATAGCGCCGATCGGCGCGGGCACGCTCACATAGGGCGCTTCGATCCAGCCCTGGCGAGAGCCAGCCATGCCGCAGATGATGACGGGCAGCGCGTCAGGCGCGCCCATGGCGGCCAAGTGGCCTTCCAGCACGTTCGAAAAACCGTTTTCGCGCGCCGTGATCAGGCCGTCGTCGCCGCGGTGTTCGGCAAGCACCTTGCCGCTGCCGTCGACCAGCCAGACCCGCATGCGGGTCGTGCCCCAATCGACGGCGGCTACCGCCGGCGCGTTGCCGGCAAACCCTGGACTCACAGGAAACCTCCATCGACGATCAGCATTTGCGCGGTCAGCATGCGCGAGGCATCCGAAGCCAGGAACAGCACGGTGCCAACCATGTCGTCCGGCCGCATAACCTCCTTGATGCACTGTTTGGCGACATGGGCGGCAAGCGCCTCTTCGGTCACCCAGCGCTGCTGCTGCCGCTCGGTGATGATCCAGCCGGGCGCGACGGCGTTGACGCGGATGCGGTCGGGCCCAAGCTTGCCGGCCAGGCCCTTGGTGAGACCGAGGATGCCCGCCTTGGCGGCGGTGTAGGCCGGCATGTCGGGATGGTTGATCAGATAGGATGTCGAGGTGAAGTTGATGATCGAGCCGCCGCCGGCCCGCTTCATGCCCGGCGCCACGGCCTGCGCGGTGAAGAAATGCGGCCTGAGATTGATTGCCTGGTTGTTGTCCCAGAACTCGACCGTCACGTCTTCGACGGCGTGGCGTTCGTCCCAGGCGGCATTGTTGATGAGCACGGTGACATCGCCATGCGCGTCGGCGGCCTTCGCAGCCGAGGCCCGCAGCGCCTCGACATCGCGCAGGTCGGTCCTGAGATAGAGCGGCCGCCGTCCGAAATCCCTCTCGATGCGATCGGCAAGCGCGATGCTGGGCTCATCGGCGATGTCGATGAAGGCGACGTTGGCGCCCTGGCGCACGAAACCCTCGGTCAGTGCCGCGCCGATCCCGGAACCGCCGCCGGTGATCAGCACCGAGGCGCCCTTGAGGTCGGCAAAATCCGCCGATGGCATCATGTCTTTTCTCTCCGCGCTCAATCGGCGCGCATCCTAGCCAGAGACGTCGCGTGGGCAAGGGCGAAAAGGCGGATTCAAGGGCTTATGTCAGACAAAAAGGCGACGGGACCGCGAAGCGGCATCATCGCATGGTGGGGAATGCCGCTTGCGCCGGTCAGATCGCCTTGGCGCGCAAGGCGCCGCGAAAGGAATCGCGGAGATAGCCGAGCGTGGCATCGGCATCGACCGGCTTGCCGAACAGATAGCCCTGCCCGCCGGCACAGCCGAACTGGACCAGGCGGTCGGCCTGCGCCTCCTCTTCGATGCCTTCGGCGACCACATCCATGCCAAGCCCCTCGCACATGGCGAGAATGGCGCGGATGATGTGCTCGGACGGCCGGTCGTCGAGAATGGAGGAGACGAAGGCGCGGTCGATCTTGAGCTTGTCGAAATGGAATTCGCGCAGACGCCCGAGCGAGGACTGGCCGGTGCCGAAATCGTCGAGCGAGACGCGGATGCCGACGCGGCGCAGGTCCTCGACGATCTGCGCGGCCGAGGCCGGGTCGTTCATCAGGCCGGTCTCGGTGATCTCGATCTCCAGGCGGCGCGGATCGAAGCCGGTGCGGTCGAGGATCGCCAGTATGTGCAGGCCGGTGTTCTGGTCGACGAGCTGCGAAGGCGACAGGTTGAACGACAGGAACAGGTCCTTCGGCCAGCTGCGGGCCGCCTCGGTCGCCTTGCGCAGCACCAGCTGCGACAGCGGGCCGATGATGCCGCGCTCCTCGGCGATGGGAATGAAGACGGTCGGCGGCACCGCGCCGAGGTCGCGGTCGGTCCAGCGCGCCAGTGTCTCGAAGCCGATGGTGCGGCGCGTGGTGAGGTCGACGATGGGCTGGAAATGCGGCTCCACCTCGCCGGCCGAGACGGCACGGCGCAGCGCCTGCTCGATGCGGGTGACGCGCTTGGCCGCCTCTTCCATCTCGCGGGTGTAGACGACGACCCGGCCACGGCCGGACCGCTTGGCGTGGTACAGCGCCGTTTCGGCCTTGTTGATCAGAATCTCGGTGGTCTCGTCGCCCGAATAGAACAGCGAGCAGCCGACCGAGGCCGACAGCCTGGCGGTGCGTTCGCCGACATCGTAGGGCGCCGACAGGATCTCGATCAGCATGCGGGATTTTTCGGCCGCTGCTTCCTCCGAGAACACCAGCGGATAGAGGAAGGCGAATTCGTCGGCGCCGATGCGGCAGACCGTCGAGTGGTCGTCCATCGAGGCGCGCAGCCGCATCGCGACCTGGATCAGGATGTCGTCACCGGCCTTGTGGCCGAACAAATCGTTGATCGGCTTGAAGCCGTCAAGGTCGAGGATGCCTACAGTGAAGGGTGCGGGATCGTCGGCACGGTCGCTGATCAGGCGATCGACCTTGTCGAAGAAGCGGCGATGGTTGCCAAGCCCGGTCAACGGATCTGTGAATGCCAGATCCGTGCTCTCCCTGTTTGCCTGACCGGTGCCAAACGGAGTTTGCATCGGTGTCCCTGTTTTCTTGACGTCGGAATTTATGTTCGAGACTGGCAGGAAACTCTTTAGGAAACGTATCCCGAAAATCGATTTTTCGCGGCTAGAATGCATTGCCTCCGCGAAGGTGTCCGTGGCGCTTGAAAAGGCCTTGCCTTCACGCCGATTTTCAACCGGCTCAATCGGTGGGACGGACGCGATAGAGCTCCAGCGGGGCGCCACGGGTCTCCGCCACCGGCTCCAGCCAATCCGGCACGCTGCCGCGCATCAGCCCGGCGAGAAAGCCGTCCGGCGCGGTGGACGCGAACAGCCGGCTCTCCGGATTGCCGCGGCAGAGCGCGACAAGGCCGACATGGTGGTTGTCGACGACGGCTTTCGCGTCGCTGGCCGAGCCCAGCAAGGCATCGAACACGAGCAGGTTTCCGGCGACGTTGCGATGGTAGGGTCCGGCGAACACACGATGACCGGTGAAGGCGAGGATCGGCGAGCCGAGATTGGAGATGGCAAGCACGGTCGTGGCAGGCATTCGGCCGAGCGCTGCGAACGAGGCCTTGCCGTGGCAGGCCGCATCGGCGCTGGCGTCCTTGGCGGCGGCATTGGTTTCGAAGGCGCTCGATGCCGCCTCGGCGGCACCCGACCAGACCGCGTTGACCGAGATCAGCCAGGCCGTAGCCATCCTGAGCATGGAGCCACGGGACGGGTTGGTCTCGGCCCGCTGCCGCCATTTGGCGATCCAGGCGGAAAGCGGGATCACCGCGAAGGCGATGGAGAAGGTCGAACCGCGCACTTCCCAGGCGCTGACCAGGAACGCCACCGCCAGCAGCGCTGCGACGAGGCTATCCTGCCGCCGCCAACCGCCATGGCTGAAGCGAAGCGCCATCAGGACGATCGCCACCAGCGGCGTGGCAAAACGCGCCACCACCATGGCCGGATTATCGAATACTAGTCTAAAGATCGACTGCGCCTCTTCGATATGGCCGAGCCACATCTGCTTGAGGCGCGGGTCGAGACTGGCATAGGGCGCAGCCAGGCATTGCGGGAACAGGACGACCAGGACTGCCGCCAGCGCGAGCGCAAGCAGGCCGAGCGCGATCAGGCGCCGACCGAGCGTGGAGTTGGCCATGTCGAGCGACGCCACGGCGGCGAGGCCGCATCCGGCGAGAGCGGCCACCACGAACTGCACGGTCGAAAAGGCATCGCATTGCGGCTGGCCCCAAACCGATGGGGCGATGGTTGTGAGGAAGACCAGCGCCGAAACGCCGGCAAAGCCGAGGCCGAAATCCCTGGCGATCCGCCGCTCGCCGCTGGGATCGGCGACAAACAGCAGAGAGACGCAGACGCCGATGGTGGCGACATAGGGCGCCGTTTCCATGCCGACCGCCAGCGTCAGCGCCGCGCATAAGCCGGCAAGCAGGGCGGCCCATCGCCGCACGGGCGCCTCGAGCAGCAGGCTCAAGCTGGCCATGGTCAGCGTCAGCTGGACGTTGTGATGATCGAGCGCGCCGGGCGAAAAGATGCCGATGAAATGCAGCGCCGCGGCACCGATGACGACAGCCGGCAGCACGGCGCCCGCGCCGGCAAAACTGCGCACCGCGCGGATGGTAAAGAGCAGAGCCAGACAGAAGAGCAGCGCCGGCCAGAGCACCTCCGCGATGGTCTCGGCCACGGCCATGCTGCCGGTCAGCGCCGAGGCCACGAAGATGATGGCGGCGAGCGGGGCGTCGACCAGCCGCGACCAGTGCATGACGAAGCCGCCTTCAACGCCCATCCGGTACTGATGCAGGTCGAACCAGCCCTGGCCAGCCAGCATATCGCGAACCTCGACCAGACGCAGCAGACTGTCATTGTCGCCGCCGGCATCGGTCAAGCTCGGGAAACCGCCGAGAGCGTTGACGGCAACCATCGCCAGCGTGGCGACGACCGCAACCGCGAGGTCGTTGCGCCGTGACGCAGGCCGCGTGGCCTTGACGGAAATCATGGTGTCGGCGGGAGTCACGGGACGGCCTCTGGCGCTCTCTTTTGCGAAGGAACCTATCGCGAACTCACTGCGCAAACCTTAAACCGGTGTTGCACCGGCAACTCCCTGCCGCGAAACGCTTTGTTTGCTATTGGCAAATATGGTCCCGGATCAGGGAATGAACGGGCAATTCGATCTGGACCTTGGGCATGAGCGTTGTGACGATCGAAAAAAAGATCCTGAATGCCGCCCACGGCCGGGCGGTGTTTCAACGCCGCATCCGGGTCCTCTCCGACCATATCGGCGCCGTGCTGGGCGATGGCGGCACGGTTCTCGACCTCGGTTGCGGCGATGGCTCGCTGGCCAAGGCGGTGATGGACCGGAAACCGGGGCTGACGTTTCGCGGGATCGATGTTTTTGTCCGGCCGCGCACGGCCATTCCCGTAGAGATTTTCGACGGCGTTACGATTCCGGCAGCATCGAAATCGTTCGACTGGGTGACCATAGTCGACGTTCTCCACCACACGGACAATCCCGGCCATCTTGTCGACGAAGCCGCAAGGGTCGCCCGGAAGGGCGTTGTCATCAAGGATCACCTGCGGGACGGGCTCTTCGCCTACGGCTCGCTCCGGTTCATGGACTGGGTGGGAAACAAGGGCCACGATGTGAGGCTGCCCTACAATTACCTGTCCAGGCAGGAATGGGAGGCGATTTTCGACGGGATCGGACTCAAAGCCCAAAGCTGGCGAGAAAACCTGTCGCTGTATCCCTTCCCGGCAAACCTGCTGTTCGACAGGGGTTTGCACTTCGTCGCGTCGCTTCGCTAGAGCGAACACTCTCACGCGGCTCTTTTTTCGTCGCGAAAAACCCAAACCGATGAAAGCACATAGCTCGCCGCGCCCGCAGCGACCGTGATACCGGCCGACATCACCAGCGGCGACGCGGAAAATACCGACACCGCGACATGGGCCAATAGGCCCGCAAACACTGCGCAGGCCAACTGGCTGACGAGGTAACGTGGCAATGCACGGCGATGGTCGTGCTGTCCCTCGAACGTCCAGCCACGCTGTGCCGAATAGGCCACGACAAAGGCCAGCATATAGGCGATCACGCTGCCGACGAACGGCGGCAAGCCGGCCGACACCAAGCCCCACGACAGTACGAAGAACAGCAGCGCCGCGCCAATGCCGACGACGGCGAACCGGATAAGCCGTACCGCGGCGAATTTTCGCACGAGCTGGTTCATTTTTCAGCAGTCGCGACGGATTCGCCTGATCCGGTGGGCTGGCCGGCTTTCAGCCGCTTGACCGGGATCTCCAGGACACCGAGCAGGAATGCCGAAAAAAAGGCCTGGAACGAAATGACGATCAGGCTCAAGCCCAGCACGACGATGCGCGGGATTTCGGAATCGTTCAGCGGGCCGAAGCCAAGATGTGCCCAACGCAGCACGGCATAGCCGACGAACAGCACGCCACCGGCGAAACAGATGCCGGCATTGGCGGCAAGACGATCGGTGCTGATGGTCCTGGTCAGCCAATCTGAGCCTCGGCTGCGCGGCAGGATGCCGGTGATCTCGGCATAGTATCGCGATATGGCGCCAAAGGTGATGAGCTGGATGCCGGTGATGATCATGAAGCAGGCGGCGACGAAGGTGTTGAGGTCGAGCGAAAGATTGTCGATCACCCGCAGCGGTCCGAACACCAGCAAAGCCGCAAATAACAGGCCAAGGCTGGCGAGCACCGTGCCCGGTATGAAGAACATCCAGCGCGGATTGTAGACCAGCAGGAATTTGAGATGCCGCCAGCCGTCACGCCAGGTCCTGAGGTGCGGCGGCCGGCTGCGGCCGTCAGGCTTGAGCGTGGTCGGCACTTCCTCGATGCGCAGGCCGGCAAGCGCGCTGCGCACCACCATTTCGCTGGCGAATTCCATGCCCGTCGTCTGCAGGTCGAGCTTGCGGATGCTGTCGGCGTTGAAACCGCGCAGGCCGCAGTGGAAGTCGCCGGTCCTGATGCGGAAAAACAGGCGGCCGACGAAGCTCAGCACCGGATTGCCGAGATAACGATGCAGCGGCGGCATGGCGCCGGTTTCGATGCCGCCCTGGAAGCGATTGCCCATCACTAGGTCGGCGCCGTCGCGCAAGCGCGCCATGAAGGCATCAAGCGCACCGAAATCGTAGCTGTCGTCGGCATCGCCCATGATGATGAAGCGGCCCCTGGCGGCGCCGATGCCGCCCAGAAGAGCGGCGCCATAGCCCTTTTGCGCCACCGGGACGACGCGGGCGCCGCCTTGGGCAGCGATCTCCTGCGAGCCATCGGTGCTGCCATTGTCGGCGATAAGCACCTCACCCAGGATTCCGGCCTTGTCGAGGAAAGCCCTGGCCTTGCCGATGCAGACGGCCAATGTCTCGGCCTCGTTGAGGCACGGCATCAGGATGGTGAGTTCAAGCTGTTTGGTCGAGGCGGCGCGGATGGCGGTGAGCGCGTTCATGGTCGTTGTTCCATCGGGGATCCCCGTCCGGCGCCTGCCGTTGGGATATTCGAGGCCTATTCTTGTATGGGAAGGCTTAAGAAAACGATGACGCAGGCACTTGCCTTGTCGGGATCGGGTGTGCGGGTTTGCGTCTTGCTGTTGTCGATCTTCCGGATGTGGCGATTGGCAGAAGGCGCCGGGACCCTTATATCGCTCTCGTCGACTGTGCTGGGGACTTGCCATGAAGCTGAAAATCGCCGTCCAGATGGACCACATCTCCACCGTGTCGATCACCGGCGACACCTCGTTCGCGCTGTCGCTGGAAGCGCAGCGGCGCGGCCACCAGCTTTTCCACTACACGCCCGACCGGCTGTCGATGCGCGATGGCAAGGTGTTTGCCCGCATCGAGGCGATGCAGGTGCGTGACGAGAAGGGCAGCCATTATTCGCTGGGCGAAAAGGTGCGCACCGACCTCTCGGAGATGGATGTGATCCTGCTGCGCCAGGATCCGCCCTTCGACATGAACTACATCACCACGACACATATCCTCGAGCGCATCCATCCCGGGACGTTGGTCGTCAACGACCCGGCCTGGGTACGCAACAGTCCGGAAAAGATCTTCGTCACCGAGTTTCCCGACCTGATGCCGGAGACGCTGATCACCAAGGATCCGCTCGAAGTCGCCGCTTTCCGCAAGGAGTTCGGCGACATCATCATCAAGCCGCTCTACGGCAATGGCGGCGCCGGCATCTTCCATCTGCTCGAGGGCGACCGCAACCTCGCCTCGCTGCTCGAAATGTTCGGCCAGATGTTCCGTGAGCCCTACATCGTGCAGCGCTATCTCAAGGACGTGCGCAAGGGCGACAAGCGCATCATCCTGATCGACGGCGAGCCGGTCGGCGCCATCAACCGGGTGCCGGCGGAACACGATTCCCGCTCCAACATGCATGTGGGCGGCCGCGCCGAGAAGACCGAACTGACCGAACGCGAGCGCGAGATCTGCGCCCGCATCGGACCGTCGCTCAGGGAGCGTGGCTTCATCCTGGTCGGCATCGACGTCATCGGCGACTACATGACCGAGATCAACGTGACCTCGCCGACCGGCGTGCGCGAAGTGCAGCGCTTCGGCGGCGCCGACATCGCCAGCCTGTTCTGGGATGCGGTCGAGGGGAAGCGGCTGAAGTCGGCCGCGTAATCGCCGCATGTTGACTCTACGGCGCGGGTACCGCCCTCCTACCGGATTCGAGATTGTCGGAGCTATGCTGCGCCATCGCCGCAACCTCCGGAAAGGGCGTCCTTCCGCGAAGGCGCAACCTGCTCTTCAGGCAAGCTTGCTGTCGGACGATCCGTTCATATCCTATTCGGGAATGTCCGGTACGCCCCTCGGATTGGCAAGTCATATGCCTCACCTTCCACGCAGCCATCGCGCCTGGTTTCTCATCTCGCCAACCTGGTCCATCGAAAACAATTCCAGCGTCAAAACGATCCGGACCTATGCCGTTCTGCATAGGCTTAGGAACCCCCGTCACTCGCTGATCTTCCTGTGCAACACACAAGCCGAGGTGGATCTGTTGAACCAGTCCGGTGAGGCCGCTTTCCTGCACAACAAGACCTCGACCACCTCCGAATACATATTCAGGCCGCTCGACGACATCGCTGTGGAATTTGATGCAATCTACAACGCGCAACTGGCTTCGTGGAAACGCCACGACCTGTCGGTTGGCATCCAGAGTTGCGCATTTGTCTTTTATCGCGATTCAATCGAGTCATCGACGGCGGAGTCGGAAAGAGCACGAATAAATCGGCACAGGGAGCTCGCGCCGGGCCACGTGTTTGTCAATCAGTTCGACAGCACCGGCAAGCCTGTCCGATT
The DNA here is from genome assembly GCF_020165735.1 of Mesorhizobium sp. B283B1A. Taxonomy (NCBI): domain Bacteria; kingdom Pseudomonadati; phylum Pseudomonadota; class Alphaproteobacteria; order Hyphomicrobiales; family Phyllobacteriaceae; genus Mesorhizobium; species Mesorhizobium sp. B283B1A. The sequence goes on along the minus strand of NZ_JAIUIQ010000008.1, from coordinate 28,913 downwards.
GGCGCCGGCTCAAGTGAACATGCATCTAAACCGTGCAGCCGTGGGAATTTGTCTCTCCGAAGTGGAGGGGCCAATGTTCGCCAGCACGGAATATCTTCTCGCGGGGCTTCCTGTGGTCACGACGCCGAACCATGGTGGCCGAGACCTTTATCTGGATGACGACTATTGCCTTACGGTTCCACCCGATCCTCGATCCATCGCGGAGGCTGTCTTGGCCCTGAAGGAGCGGCGAATCCCCCGGACCTATATTCGTTCGCAAACTTTGAAACGAGTTGAACGGGACCGCGGGCGGTTCATAGACCTTGTAAATGAGATTTTTCTGGAAAGCGGCTCTTTGCGCCGGATCGCCATGCCTTGGCCTTTCCGATATCCTGTCATGGAGTGGCTTCCACCCCAGATCGCAATCGATCGATCCCTTTCAGGTACGGTCGATGCTTTCATCACCGCTTAGACGGCAAGCGGAAGCGGCCGTTTTCATTTTGTCTTAACCATGTTCCGCTTTTGCAACCGGCCACGATCCGCCTGCAACCGCAGCGTTTGCCTGTTCTCGTAATGTTCTTGATTTGACCGAAGAATTGTGATTGTCTCCGCGAGGGGTCATTCTTGGTCAATCGTAGGGGTTGCGGCCCGGGGGCTTAAAAATGGTGGCGCGGGTTCGCACGGTCGCTTTCCAGGGCATCGAGGCCGTGCCGGTCGACGTGCAGGTGATGATCGCGCCTGGCAAGGTCAACATGCACATCGTCGGCCTGCCCGACAAGGCTGTGGCCGAAAGCCGCGAGCGGGTGCAGGCGGCGCTGCATGCGTCCGGGCTGTCGATGCCGTCGAAGAAGGTGACCATCAACCTGGCACCCGCCGACCTGCCGAAAGAGGGCAGCCACTACGATCTGCCGATCGCGCTCGGCCTGATGGCCGCCCTTGGCGCCATTCCCGGAGACATGCTGGCCGGCTATGTCGTGCTCGGCGAGCTCTCGCTCGATGGCACGATTACCGCCGTGGCCGGTGCCTTGCCGGCGGCGATCGGCGCCAACGCCGAGGGCAAGGGGCTGATCTGCCCGTTCGCCTGCGGACCGGAAGCCGCCTGGGCGGGGCGGGAATTCGACATTCTGGCACCGCGCAGCCTGATTGCCATCGCCAACCATTTCCGCGGCACTCAGGTGCTGTCGCGGCCGGAGGCCGGCATCCACGCTTCGGCGCTGGACCTGCCCGACCTCGCCGACATCAAGGGCCAGGAGACCGCCAAGCGGGCGCTGGAGGTGGCGGCCGCCGGTGGACACAATCTCTTGATGATCGGGCCGCCGGGATCGGGCAAATCTATGCTGGCGCAGCGGCTGCCGTCGATCCTGCCGCCGCTGGCGCCGAAGGAACTGCTCGAGGTCTCGATGATCGCCTCGGTGGCGGGCGAACTCGGCGAAGGCAAGCTGACCGACCGGCGGCCGTTCCGCGCGCCACATCATTCGGCGTCGATGGCGGCGATGGTCGGCGGCGGCATGCGCGCACGGCCGGGCGAAGTATCGCTCGCCCATCACGGCGTGCTGTTCCTCGACGAGTTTCCGGAATTCACACCACAGACACTCGATGCGCTGCGCCAACCGCTGGAGACCGGCGACTGCATGATCGCGCGCGCCAACCACCGCGTCACCTATCCGGCGCGCATCCAACTGGTGGCGGCGATGAACCCGTGCCGGTGCGGCATGGCCGGCGAGCCGGGCTATCGCTGCCTGCGCGGCGAACGCTGCCGCACCGACTACCAGGCGCGCATTTCGGGTCCGCTGCTCGACCGCATCGATCTCAGGATCGAAGTGCCGGCGGTCTCGGCGAGCGACCTGATCCGGCCCGACCGGGCGGAGAAAAGCGCGGCGGTCGCACTGCGCGTTGCCCGCGCCCGCACCATCCAGCGCGAACGCTTCGAACGGCTCGGCGCCACCCGCGCCACCACCAACGCGCATTGCGCGCCGGCGATGATCGAGGAGATCGCCATGCCGGATGCCGCCGGTCTGTCATTGCTCAAGGACGCCAGCGAAAAGCTCGCCTTTTCGGCGCGCGCCTACCACCGGGTGCTGAAAGTGGCGCGCACGCTCGCCGACCTCGACGCCAGCGAAACCGTCGGCCGCATCCATCTGGCCGAAGCGATTTCCTATCGCATGAGTTCGGAGCGGATGGCGCAGGCGGCTTGAAGGGTGTGGCCAGAAGCGAGATGACGGACCGTCTTGTCTTACGGGGCGGATGCAGCGGCCTTGGTGGTAGTGTCTCGGTTGCAAGTGCGGCCCTTACAAAAAGCGGAGTGATGAAATTTGAAGTACGAGTGGGCGAACAATCCTCATCGGTTTGTTCCAGTAACTTTCTGCGCCGCGGTCGCTCTGCTCAGTGGCGCAGCCATTATCACTGCAATGCTGAGCATTTTTTTGCGGGACGATTCTTATGGATCGATTGATGAACAGAATCTCCCATGGAGTGAACGATGGGGGAAGCGAGATGCACGTCGGTATGCTGACTTTTGGTCGCCCCGTTTCCTGACCGCGCGCCGAGTGATCGCGTATAGCGCCCTTGTCTTTATCTGCAGTTTCGGTGGGCTCGCACTTGTTACCGTCTTCTTCGCTCATCCATCTTGATCAAATTTCAAACTGAGACACTACCGCCTTGGCGCATTCCTTTACTGAAGGCTAGATCAAGCGTAACTTTTGGGCGAACCCGGACAGCCAGTATAGCACAGGTAGACCAACCCAAGCCGCAACCGGTAGAACCACCGTGTCTCTAGCCGCGGGTGGATTTATCTCGGCTGCCGTGGCCGTTCTCCTTGCATGGCTTCTAGGGGGGTTCGACCATGATGGGTGGTGGATCAGCCCAACGGCCGTGGGAGTCGGCGTTTTCTTTGGAATGGCTACCTACAAGCGCCTGAGTACAGGGCGTAGTAGCGCTCCCTCCCCTTGACGGAGGTGACCGCGTGGGTGGGGTCGGCAGTACGACCCCTCGGAGTTCTTCTGGACGAGCCGAGCATCGGCGAAGGGTGGGAGTTGGCGCACCTCACGCCGGACCCTTCCGCCTTTCCGGCCGCCCTCTCCTCAAGGGGGAGGGGCGCTCAGGCCTCCGCCTTCAGCTCCAGCCGCCGCGCGTGCAGCACCGGCTCGGTGTAGCCGTTGGGCTGGCTTGTGCCCTTGAACACCAGGTCGCAGGCGGCCTGGAAGGCGATGGAACTGTCGAAATCCGGCGCCATCGGCCGGTAGAGCGGGTCGCCGACATTCTGGCGGTCGACGATGGCCGCCATGCGTTGCAGCGAATCCCGCACCTGGATTTGCGAGCACACTTTGTGGCGCAGCCAGTTGGCGATGTGCTGTGAGGAGATGCGCAGCGTGGCGCGGTCTTCCATCAGCCCGACATCGTTGATGTCGGGCACTTTGGAGCAGCCGACGCCCTGGTCGATCCAGCGCACGACGTAGCCCAGAATCCCCTGCGCGTTGTTGTCGAGTTCGCGCTGGATCTCGTCGGGCGTCCAGTTCGGCCGCACGGCGACCGGCACCGAGAGGATGTCGTCGAGTTTCGCCTTCGGGCGGCTCTTCAGCGCCGCCTGCACCGCGTGGACATCGACCTTGTGGTAATGCGTGGCATGCAGCGTTGCCGCCGTCGGCGACGGCACCCAGGCGGTGTTGGCGCCGGCCTTGGGATGGGCGATCTTCTGTTCCAGCATCGCCGCCATCAAATCGGGCATCGCCCACATGCCCTTGCCGATCTGGGCATGGCCGGCCAGCCCGCATTCGAGCCCGGTGTCGACATTCCAGGCCTCGTAGGCGGAAATCCAGGCGGCCTGCTTCATGTCGCCCTTGCGGATCATCGGGCCGGCTTCCATCGAGGTGTGGATCTCGTCGCCGGTGCGGTCGAGGAAGCCGGTGTTGATGAACACCACGCGCTCGCGTGCGGCGCGGATCGCCTCCTTGAGGTTGACGGTGGTGCGCCGCTCCTCGTCCATGATGCCCATCTTGATGGTGTTCCCGGGCATGCCGAGCAGGGCTTCGACGCGGTCGAAAATCTCGACGGCGAAGGCGACTTCCTCCGGCCCGTGCATCTTGGGCTTCACCACATACATCGAGCCCGCGCGCGAATTCATCCGCCGCCCCTTCGGCCCGACATCGTGCAGCGCGATCAGCGCCGTCATCACCGCGTCCATGATGCCTTCCGGCACTTCGTTGCCGTCGCGGTCCAGGATCGCCGGGTTGGTCATCAGGTGACCTACGTTGCGCACCAGCATCAGCGAACGGCCGGGCACGGTGAGCTGGCCGCCGGCGGGTGCGGTGTAGACACGGTCCGGATTGAGCTTGCGGACAAAGCTCTTGCCGCCCTTGGTGATCTCTTCGGCCAGATCGCCCTTCATCAGGCCGAGCCAGTTGCGGTAGACCACGGCCTTGTCCTGGGCATCGACCGCGGCGACCGAATCCTCGCAGTCCTGGATGGTGGTCAGCGCCGATTCCAGGATGACATCGGCAATGCCAGCCGGATCGGTGCGGCCGATCTGGTTGGCGCGGTCGATCACGATTTCGACATGCAGGCCGTTTTTCACCAGCAGCACGGCTTGCGGGTTGGCGGCGTCGCCGCGATAGCCGACGAATTGCTTGGGATCGGCGAGCGTGGTGACGCCGGCGCCCTCACCCAGTTTCAACGCGCCGTGCGCCACCGAAAGGCCGTTGACGCCGGCCCATTTTCCCGTGGTCAGCGGCACCGACTGGTCGAGAAAGTCCTTGGCCCAGGCGATGACCTTGGCGCCGCGCGCCGGGTTGAAGCCCTTGCCCTTCCCGGCGCCGTCGGTCTCGGGAATGGCATCGGTGCCGTAGAGCGCATCGTAGAGCGAGCCCCAGCGCGCATTGGCGGCGTTGAGCGCATAGCGCGCATTCATCACCGGCACCACCAGCTGCGGTCCGGCGACGACAGCAATCTCTGCGTCGACATTGTCCGTCGACACGCTGAAGGCCGGTCCTTCGGGCACGAGATAGCCGATCTCCTTGAGGAAGCCCTTGTAGGCCTCCATGTCGATCGGGGCACCGTTGTCGCGATACCAGCCGTCGAGCTTCTCCTGCATGGCGTCGCGTTTTGCCAGCAGCGCCCGGTTCTTCGGCGCGAGGTCGTGGACGATGGCAGAAAAACCGTTCCAGAACGCCGCCGCTTCGATGCCGGTGCCGGGCAGCGCCTCGGCAGCCACAAAATCATGCAGCTCGCGGGCAATCCGCAATCCGGCGATTTCGACGCGATCGGTCATCAGGCTACTCCAGATGAAAGGCTTTGCGGGGCGTTTGACATGTTGGGATTGCAGGGTCAATTCAGCTTAGGTTGAAGGCGAGCGTATTTAGCCGCCGGCGACGCTGCCAATCTCCCCCCTCGTGGGGGAGATGCCCGGCAGGGCAGAGGGGGGCGCGAAGGATCGCCTCTGTCCCTTCTGCCGTCGGAACATCACTACGATTGGATGTCGAAGCAAGGCAGAACGGATAGGTCAGCGGGACAGCGCCCCCCTCTGGCCTGCCGGCCATCTCCCCCACGAGGGGGGAGATCGCTCTTATTCTTCACACCGCGATCCTTGGCCGTCCCGAGGCCACCGCGACCACATGCGCCTCGATGAACATGCGCTGGGCTTCGACTGTGGAAACCCGGAACTCGGTCGCCACGTCGATCTCGGCGCTGTCGGTGCCGGCATCCCTGGCGCGCTGGGCGACGATGGCGCGGACATCGGCCTCGGCGGCCGCGAGCGCCGCCGCCTCGTCGAGGAAATCGCGCACGGTTTCGCCCGAGGCAAGGCGGAACAGCCCCTCCTTGGGCTGGCTGACCCGCGCCTCGGCCGAGACCCTGACCTGGCCGACGACGGCGCCGAGCGCGTTGGCGACATCGGTATCATCGGGCACAACGCACTCATTGCCGACCAGGGGCGCCAGGCCGGCATAATGCAGCGGCGCCGAAGCGCCGAGGCCGATGACGGGTCGGTCGAGTGCGACGCTGAGGCGGGCGATGCCGGGATGCGCGTCGACGGCGCGTTGCACCAGCGCGTGCGCGACCGTGGCCGCGCCGTCGAGCCCGTCCTCGGCAAAGGCGGTTTCGAGAATGTATTCGGCCGACCAGCGCGTCAGCGTCACCAGCACCCGCTCCGAGATCACCTCGGGCGACGCGGCGATTGGTTGGCCACGGCCGTCGCGCTTGCGGGCAAACAGCTCGGCGCCGAGGCGGGCGGTGGCGGCATCCCAGTTTGACTGCTTGCCCTGCACATGCGCCGCGTCCGAGGGGGTGAAGCCGCAAATGTGCACCAGCCCGCGCGAGACCAGCCGGTTCAAGGTGGCATTCTGGGCATTCGACGTCAGCAGCCTGTCAAGAGCAAGCGGGGTCGCGCCGATCGCCTCGTAGAGCCGCGCCTCCGGAGCGGTCAGTCCGGCGGCGAGCCAGTCCGGCACGCCGGTGCGCACCGCGAAGCGGCCATCCATGCGGCCGGTATTGGGTGCCCGCAGCTGGCGCTCGAGTTCCGATCTCACGGCGTCACCATGCGCCATGCCAGCCAGTGCCAGCGGCACCAGGCGGCGCGGCCCAAGCAGGACCCTCGGGTTGAGCGCGCCATCCTCCAGCGCCACTTCGGAATCGCCGCCAAGGCCGAAGGTGCGCATGGCGACGGCCTCGACCATGGTGCGGAAGCCGCCGACGGTGGCGCCTTCCGGATCGAGGCGTGGACGACCTCCATCGAGCACGGCAACGTCGGTCGTGGTGCCGCCGATGTCGGAGACCACGGCGTTGTCGAGCCCGGTCATGTGGCGGGCGCCGACCAGGCTGGCGGCAGGGCCGGAGAGGATCGTCTCGATCGGCCGCTGGCGGGCGAACGCCGCCGAGACCAGCGCGCCGTCGCCGCGCACCACCATCAAGGGGGCGGCGATGTTGCGCTCCGCGAGAAAGCCCTCGGTTGCCGCCACCAGCCGGTCGATCATGGAGATAAGCCTGGCATTGAGCAAGGTGGTCAGCGCCCGGCGCGGGCCGCCGAGCTTGGCCGACAGTTCGTGGCTCGATGTGACCGGCAGGCCGGTTTTTTCCCGGATCAGCTCGCGGGCGGCGACCTCATGAGCCGGATTGCGCGTGGCGAAATAGGCGCAGACGGCAAAGCCGGACACCGAGGCTCCGAGTTCCGGCAAGGCGGCCTCAAGCCCGGACAGATCGAGCTTGGCGGCATTGCCGTGGACATCGTGGCCGCCCGGACAAAACACCACCGGATCGGTGCCGAGTGCTGCCTTCAGCCCGTCGCGGGCGAGATCTGCCTCGGAAAAGCCGATCATGACCAGCGCGACACGGCCGCCCTGGCCCTCGACCAGCGCGTTGGTGGCGAGCGTCGTCGACATCGAGACCAGTTTGATCGCAGCCGGATCGGTCCCGGCCTTGTCCAGCACCGCATCGACAGCGCCGGAAATGCCGACGGCAAGGTCGTGCCTCGTGGTCAGCGCCTTGGCCTTGGCCAGCACCTTGCCCTTGTTCGGCTCCTGCTGTGGGCCTTCGGTCTCGGACCACAGCACGGCATCGGTATAAGTGCCGCCGGTATCGATCCCGAGGAACAGCGGTCTTGGCTTGGTCTTGACGGTCATTGGCGGTCCGATGGCGAATTTTCTGCCTCAGCCCTTAGCCGATACGGGCCGACCGATAAAGCCGCGAGCGCTGGGCCAAGGGAGGAGTTCGATCTCCCCCCTCGTGGGGGAGATGTCCGGCAGGACAGAGGGGGGCGCTGTCCCGCCGGCCTACCACGATTACAGTTCCTCCCGCCGATCCATTCAAGACGTTCCATCGAGCCCAGCCGCAATCACAATATGCTGGCAGACATTGTCGATGTCGCGGATGATGTCGTCGTTCCAGAAGCGCAAGACAGTCCAGCCGTCTTGCTCCAAGCGCAATGTCCTTGTTTCGTCGATGGCGACCGCGCCGGCTTCCGCATGCTGCGAGCCGTCGACTTCGACGACGAGTTTCTTGTCCGGACAAGCGAAGTCGACAATGTAACCAGCGACCGGAAATTGTCGGCGGAAGCCAAGCCCCATCAGACGGTGCGCGCGAAGCTCGTTCCAGAGCTTTAATTCGGCTGATGTCATGACCTTGCGCATCGATCTGGCGTTTGCGCGGTGCCTTGGCGGCAATGGCGTATGAGGCATTGCGATGCTCGGTGGCTGTTGAAGTTAGTGCCCTACGGCGCCCCCCTCTGTCCTGCCGGACATCTCCCCCACGAGGGGGGAGATTGGCAGCGTTGGCGTTGGCGGTAGCGCCAACCTACCCCACAAACCCAACCCTCTTATGCGACCCATCACAAAACGGCTTGTTGGCGGAATGGCCGCAGCGGCAGAGGAAGGTGCGTTGCGTGCGGTCGACGGTATGACCGGTGCCGGTGACGATCTCGATATTGCCCTCGAGCTTGAGCGGGCCGTTCGTCGTCGGGGTCACCGTCAGCGGGCCATTCCTCGCGTCGAGCGCCGGCGTGTCCTTCAGCGCCGGTTCGCCGGTGGCGGTGAACCCGGCCTTGGTGTGGCTGCCGTCGCAGAACGGCTTGTTTTGCGAAGCGCCGCAACGGCAGAGCGTGGCGCGGTGGAAGGTCTCGCCGGCGAGCACGATCTCGGCGTGAACGGCGAGCGGGCCGTTTTCGCGCAGCCGCACGGTGTTGACCACCGGCGGTTGTTCCTGCGGCCCGCCATCCTTCCTGGTGTAGGTGATGGCGCCGGACGGACAGCTTTCGGCGATGGCGACGATCTTCTCGACGCTTGCCGCCTCGGGATGGATCCATTGGCCGGGCGCGTTGGGCACGAAGACATGCGGATCGCCGAGCACGCAGTTGCGTGAGTGGATGCAGCGCTTGCCGGAGAACCCGACGTCGATCTTCTCGCCCTCGACCGTGCCCGCCATTGCCGTGCTCCTGTTGCCTGGAGCACGCCGCATCTCAAAAGGGAGCTGTACGGCGCGCTCTGGGTGATCGTCTCGACGCAGGCTAGGGCGTCGGCGGGAAAAACGTCAAGCTGGCAAGCCGGTCAGGGGACCAGATTGATTTCCTCGGTCTCGCCGCCGCTGCAGGTGTAGCAGCAATCCTCGCATTTTTCCTTGTTGCCGGGGCCAACGCCCCAGTAGGTCTCCTCGTCGCCATCGACCCAGGCGCCGTAGCAGATCGATTCGCCCTCGTTGCAGGAGATCGGCAGCTGCTTGGTCTCGCCATCGTCGAGATAAAAGTCCTTGCCACCGCCGGGCCAGATATAATCGCGGTCCTGGCTGTAGAGCTCGACGCGCATGGCGTTGGGATGGCTGTTCTTGATGGCAAAGGTGACGTCGCCGGCATGGGCGGCTGGTGCGACAAGGACGGCAAGCAAAAACGCGGCGGCGAACCGGCGCGCGAAAGTGAAAGACATGAAAACCCCCGATGAAGAATCGGCCCCACGGCCGACCCCGGGATCATGGCATGATGCGGGCGATCGCTAAAGGGACGATGGCGACAATTGCTTCAATAATCCGACCCCGCCCTCCAATAATCTGCTTCAATAATCCGACCCCGCCCTTCAATAATCCGACCCCGGACCTCAAGGTTCCCTCATGCTTTCGGCTGTCATCGTTGCCAGAAGGGCAGCTTGGCGATCTCCGCCTCGGCCTGCCGTTTCGTCAGGCCGATGTCGTCGATCAAATGCGGATTGGCCAGCGACATCTGCTTGAGCTCCCAGCGAAAGCGGGCTCGGTTCCGCCAGGCCGCGATCGCGCCGCGCAAGGCCGCCAGGCTGTAATGCCGACGCGACGTCCGCCCAGCAGGCCGCGCTGCCTGATGCCGGACCGATGCAAGGGTATTGTTCATGACAACCTCCATGGGTTCCAAGGGTTGGGGTTCCAAGGGTTGGGAGACCCTCGACCTGAATGAATGAGGTTGAATTCTGCCGGATACGGACGACGCCGTAATTAAAGCCTCCCAAATAGTTCTCAAAAGTTCCAAACCGGCTCTAACTATTTGTTTTCAATGCAATTCCCGCTGGGAAAACGTACCCCGCTTCCGCCCGGAAAAGCGCTTCGTACTTTTCGCGGAATTGCTCTATAGATGCGCTCCATGCAGGGATCGCGCTTTGCCTTCGGTCCGTTCGTGCTTGATCCGGACGCAGGGACGCTGCTTCGGAACGACGAGCCCGTTGCCGTCGGCTACCGCGGGCTGAAGCTGCTTGCCGCGTTTGTCGAACGGCCGGGGGAAATCCTGGCCAAGGCGGCGTTGATGGATGCGGCGTGGCCGGGCACGGCCGTCGAGGAAGGCAACCTCACCGTCCAGATCGCGCAGTTGCGCAAGCTGCTTGGTCCGGCCATCGATGGCGGTGAATGGATCACCACGGTTCCGCGCGTCGGCTACCGCTTTACCGGGACCATCGAACAGCTTGCCGGCGCGAAGCGAAAAACCTTGCCGCTGCCCGACAGACCATCGATCGCCGTCCTGCCCTTCGTCAATCTCAGCAAAGATCCCGGGCAGGAAGCCTTCGCGGACGGGTTGACCGAAGACCTGATCACCGACCTGTCGCGGGCCTCCGGCCTGTTCGTCATCGCGCGCAACTCGACCTTTGCCTACAAGGGAAAGGCGATGGACGTGCGCGAGATCGCCAGGGAGCTTGGCGTGCGCTATTTGCTGGAAGGCAGCGCACGGCGCGCCGCGGAACGCGTGCGCATCAACGCCCAGCTGGTCGACGCGATGAGCGGCGAACACCTGTGGGCGGAACGCTTCGATCGCCGGTTGGACGATATCTTTGCCGTCCAGGACGAGGTGATCGCCAAGATCGTCGAGGCGCTGCTCGGCCGGCTGCGCGCGCCGCCGCCGCGCAACCGGCCCAGCAATCTCGAGGCCTACGATCTCTGCGTGCGGGCGCGCAAACTGATCGACGATACGCCGCAGACGGCGCGGGAAGCGCATCTGATGCTGACGCGCGCGATTGCGCTCGATCCGGACTATGCCGAAGCCTACCGCTGGCTGGCCATGAACCACTGGATGGGGTGGGTGCATTGGGGCGAACCCGTCGAGCCCAACCGCCGCGTCGCCCTGGAGCTGGCGCGCAAGGCCGTGGCGATCGACCCAAATGATGCCGGCTGCCGCTGGGTGCTCGGCAATTTGCTTGCCTACGAGCGCAGTTTCGCCGAGTCGGAGGCGGAGTTCGCCAAGGCATTCGAACTCGACCCGAACGAGGCCGACGCCTGGGCGACATTGTCGGACATCGCGGTGCTCGCCGGACGGGTCGAGGAGGGCATGGAGCAAATCCGCAAGGCGTTCCGGCTCAATCCGTTCCCGGCAAGCTGGTACTATCTCACCCTCGGCCAGGCGCAATATGCGGCGCGCGACTATGAGGCGGCCGTCGAGACCCTGCGCCGGGACGAGACCTATCGCACGAGTTCACGCCGTTTCCTGGCGGCAAGCCTGGCCCAACTGGGCCGGCTCGACGACGCGCGCGCGGAGGTCGAACTGTTCCTCGTCAGCAACCCGCATTTCACAACCAGCCACTGGGTCTGGACCGAGCCTTTCCGCGACGACGCGATGCTCGAGCATTTCGTCGACGGCTTCCGCAAGGCCGGCCTTCCGGATTGATGCGCCTGCGCGATCGCCCGTGCAGGGTCGGAGGCGCCGATCACGGCACCAGATCGATCGTTTCGGTCGAGTGTTCCACGCAGATGAAGCAGCAGGTATCGCAAGGTTGGTCGTTATCAGGCCCGACGCCGGCGGAGATCTGATCATTGCCGTCGACCCAGGCGCCGTAGCAGATGTGCTCACCCTGATTGCAGGTGAGCGGCACCGATTTCTGGGAGCCCGGATCGATCAGGAACACCTTGTCGTTGCCCGGCCAGACCGTCTCGCGGTCGCGGCTGAACAGCTCGACCGCAACCGCTTCCTTGCGCAGGTTCTTGACGAAGAAGGCCATGTCGGCGGCCTGCGCCGAAGTGGCGAAGACCAATGCCGCAAATGCTGCCATGCGAAACAGCGTCACCGCCGGACCTCCCCGAATCATCGCGGCAGAATCGCATGCCTGCCGGGAACTAGGAAGACTCGATCACCAGGAAGACGTGGTCGCTAGGAAGACGCTGAACCCGCGATCTCCCGTCCCAGCCGTATCGTTTCCCGCACCAGAAGGTCGAGGTCGCCGCGCCTTGTGCGATGGTTGGCAATTGCCACGCGCAGCCAATGCTCGCCATGCACGGTGGTGTCGGAGAGGGTGGCAATGCCCTGCTCCTGCAGCCGCAGCATGATCTCGGTGTTGAGCGCCTTCAGCGCCTCGCCGCTGACGCCGGGCTGATAACGGAAGCAGACGATGTTGATGGTGGGCGGCATGGCCAGTTGCAGCGACGGCTCGGCCTCGATCAGCCCGGCGAGATATCCGGCTTGCGCGATGTTCTGGTCGATCAGGCGGCCGAACTTGTCGATGCCGTGCTGTTTCAGCGCCATCCACACTTTCAGCGCGCGAAAGCCGCGCGAGGTCTGCAGGCCGTAATCGTGCAGCCAGTCGCCGGAGGCAAGGCCGCGCGGCGTCGATTCCAGATATTCCGGCGTGACCGCGAAAGTGCGGCGATGCGCGATGGCATCCCTGACCAGGGCACAGCCGGCCTCGAATGGCGCATGCAGCCATTTGTGCGGGTCGAGCGCGATCGAATCCGCCCATTCGATGCCGGCAACGCGATGCGCATTGTCCGGAGCAATCGCAATCAGCGCGCCGATGCAGCCATCGACATGGAACCAGAGGTCTTCCTCATGCGCGAGTTTGGCGAGTGCCCGCAGATCATCGATCGCGCCGGTGTTCACCGTGCCGGCATTGCCGATGAGGCAGGCCGGTTTGAAGCCGGCCGCACGGTCTTCCGATATCGCTGCCCGCAAGGCCGATATGTCGATGCGCAGCCCGGCGTCGGACGGGATGCGTCGCAGCGCGCGATTGCCGAGGCCGAGCGCTTCCATCGCCTTGCGGTGGCAGGAATGGATCTGGTCGGAGCCATAGAAGCGCAGCGGTTTTTCAATGGCGGCGACGCCGTGTTCGCGCACGTCGATGCCGGCCTTGGTGTTGCGCGCCACCGTCAGCCCGATGATGTTGGCCATCGAGCCGCCGCTGACCAGCGTGCCGGAGGCGGAAGCCGGGAAGCCCAGCATCTCCTTGCACCAGCTGACCACCTGGTTGTCCGTCAGCCCGGCGGCGTGGTTGCCGCCGCCGAGGTTGGAGCCCTGGATCGCCGCCAGGAAATCGCCAAGCGCGCCGGTAAAATTGCTCGACCCCATGTACCAGGCCCAGAAGCGCGGATGGACGTTGCCCATCGGATAGGACATCACCGTGCGGGAGACCTCGCCATAGACCGCGTCCAGCGGCGCCGGCGATCGCGGCAGGGGTGCCGTGAAAGCCTCTCTCACATCAGCCGGCATCTCCCGCCAGACCGGGCGGCCGCGCACGTCGCGCAGATAGTCGACTGCCTCGTCGATGACCCGATGCGACAGGGCCTGGACTTCGGCCCAGTCCAAGGGGTCAAGCGTTTCCTCGGTCACCATGCCGAGGGTTTCCGGCGCGACGTCCATGACAGCCTCCTCCCGTCAAGCCACGGGGAATTGGCAGCCCGGCGTCGAACGCGACAGCGCCGTCTCGTCGGCGTCCATCTCGGCCTCGATGCCGTCGAAGAGCGGCGTCGACATGTAGCGTTCGCCGGTGTCGGGCAGCATGCACAGGATCACCGCGCCGGCCGCCGCATTCTCCGCGACCTGACGCGCCACGGCGAAGGTGGCGCCGCCGGAAATGCCGGTGAAGATGCCTTCCTGGCGTGCCAGCGCCTTGGCCCATTTGATGCCCTCGGGCCCGGCGATCGGCATCACCTCGTCATAGAGGCTGGTGTCGATCGCCTCCTGCAGGACATTGGGGATGAAGTCCGGCGTCCAGCCTTGCACCGGATGCGGCTCGAAGGCCGGATGGCTGGCCGCGGGCGCGCCATCGGCGCCGCGCTGCTGCGCCTTGCCGCTGCCTATGAGCTGCGCGTTGGCCGGTTCGGCGAGCACGATGCGGGTGTCCGGCCGCTCGCGGCGCAGGACGCGCCCCACGCCGACGACGGTGCCGCCGGTGCCATAGCCGGTGACGAAGCAGTCGAGCCGCGAGCCGGCGAAATCGTTGATGATCTCGCGCGCGGTGGTCGCCTCGTGGATGGCGGCGTTGGCCGCCGTCTCGAACTGGCGGGCGAGGAACCAGCCATTGGCCTCGGCCAGTTCCACCGCCTTCTTGTACATGCCGAAGCCCTTTTCGGCGCGCGGCGTCAGCACCACCTTGGCGCCCAGCATGCGCATCAGCTTGCGGCGCTCGACGGAAAAGCTATCGGCCATGGTGACGACCAGCGGGTAGCCTTTCTGCGCACAGACCATGGCGAGCCCGATGCCGGTGTTGCCGCTTGTCGCCTCGACCACAGTCTGGCCGGGCTTCAGTGTACCGCTGCGCTCGCCTTCCTCGATGATGTTGAGCGCCAGGCGGTCCTTCACCGAGGCGCCCGGGTTGAAGAACTCGGCCTTGACGTAGATGGTCGCATGAGCCGGTCCGAGATTGTTGATGCGCACCGCCGGCGTGTCGCCGACGGTATCCAGAATGCTGTCGAACAGGCGGCCGCGCCCGGCGGTGGTCCTGATCGTTTGTTTGTTCAACATCTCTGATCTCCTCGATCGTTGTGTCTCGTCGTCGTGTCTGCCTTCACAGGCCGGTTACAAACCGACGGTTTGGGCGGCGAGGTTTGGAGACCTTGCCGCGCTAGGATTGATCGGACGGCACTGCGGCAATGGCCGCGGCCGGCGCGAAAACGCGCTGCCGGATGCCGTATCGTGTTTGATGATACAGCAGGGGCCGACAGGCCAGCGTGGGAGCAGGCGTGGAAACAGCCGTGGAATCCGCACCATCGAGACTGGATCGCGACATGCCGATCCTCTCCGTGCGCACGCTCGGATCGCTGGCGGTCGTGCGCGATGACGTGCCGGTGGTGCTGCCGGCGTCGCGCAAAGTGCGCGCATTGCTTGCCTATCTGGCACTGGCGCCCCATCCGGTCGGGCGCGGTCGCCTGTGCGAAATGCTGTGGGATGTGCCGAACGACCCGCGTGGCGAATTGCGCTGGTGCCTCAGCAAGCTGCGCGGCGTGCTCGACACGCCGGACCGGCGCCGGGTCCTGACGCAGGGCGACACGGTCGCACTCGATCTCGACGATTGTCCTGTCGACGCGCTGGAGGTGAGCCACGCCGCGACACAGGGGATCGAAACGCTTGAATTGGAGCCGTTGCGAACGCTGGCCGGGCTCTTCACCGGCGCGTTCCTCGATGGGCTGGAGCTCGACCGCAGCCCGCTTTTCGACAGTTGGCTGATCGCGCAGCGGCGCCGCCTCGGCGCTTGCCATGCGGCGGTGCTGGAGCAGCTTGTCGAAAGATTGCCGGCGGATGGCGACGAGGCGATCGGCCATCTCGACAAATGGGTGGAACTGGCGCCGTTCGACGGGCGCGCGCACGCCGCGCTGCTGGCCAGCATGGCCCGGCGCGGCGAGGTTGGCGCGGCCGAGCGGCATCTGGCGACGGCGCAACAGTTGTTCCAGTCGGAGGATCTGGATTTCGCACCGCTTCGCGCCGCCTGGCGGACGATCCGCGATCAGGCGCCGGCGGTCTCGCTCCGGGTGCCGCCGGTGTCCGCGCTGTCGCAGCCGCTGGCGCCATCGGGCGATGCCGGCGCGGTCGAACCAAGCCACGCTTCGCTGGCGGTGATGCCGTTTGTCGAGGAAGCCGGCGGCACGCGCGGCGGGCTTGCCGATGGTTTCACCCACGACATCATCACCCGTCTCGCCAAGCTCAGGGATTTCTTCGTCATCGCGCGCGGATCGGTGTTCGCGCTGGCGCAGATGAACATCGCGCCGGACGAAGCCGGCAGAAAACTGAATGTCGACTACGTCGCCACCGGCACGGTGCGCAGCCCGGCCGGCCGCCTCATCGTCAGCGTCGAGCTTATCGAGGTGCGCACGGCCAGGATCGTCTGGGCTGAGACCTTCGAACGCCGGCCCGACGACATCTTCGCCGTGCTCGACGATATCGGCGACAGCATCGTCTCGTCGATCTCGGCCGAGATCGAAACCGTCGAGCGCAACCGCGCCATGCTGAAGGCGCCCAATTCGCTCAATGCCTGGGAGGCCTATCATCGCGGCCTCTGGCACATGTACCGTTTCACGCAGGCGGAAAACGAGCAGGCGCGGAACCTCTTTGCCACGGCCGTCGAACTCGATCCGACCTTTGCCCGCGCCCATGCCGGCCTCTCCTTCACCCATTGGCAGGCCGCCTTCCAGCGCTGGGGCGACCGCGACCGCGAAAGCGCGCTGGCCTTCGAAAGCGCCGGCCAGAGCGTGCTGGTCGACGACCACAATCCGGCCGCGCACTGGGCGATGGGACGGGCGCTGTGGCTGCGCGGCGAGCAGGACGGGTCGCTCTCCGAACTCGAACGCGCGGTCGACCTCAGCCCGAATTTCGCGCTCGGCCACTACGCGCTGTCCTTCGTGCATTCCCAGTCGGGCGACCCGCAGGCGGCGATAAGTTCGTCCGACCATTCGCGGCATCTCAGCCCCTTCGACCCGCTGCTGTTCGGCATGCTGGGCGCGCGGGCGATGTCGCATGTCCGGCTCGGCCAATTCGAGGAGGCGGCCGAATGGGCGCTGAAGGCGGCGGCACGGCCCAACGCCCATGCCATCATCCTGGCGATCGCCGCGCATTGCCTGGCGCTGGCCGGTCGGCTCGACGAGGCGCACGGTTTCGCCGCCGCCATCCGCAAGACAATGCCCGATTACCGCGCCGACGATTTCATCGGCACCTTCCGCTTCGAGCCGGATGCCGAGGCGCTGTTCCGGCAAGGCGCCAGGCGCATCGGCCTGAACTGAAGCTGCGCGCGCCACTCGTTAACAAAGCCGGAAGGAGTTGTTTAACCGTTCGCGGCTATGTGACGCCCGGGGGGTCCATGGCAAAGTGAGTATGATGAGCGACAGCCCCGACAAGCGCAGCGAATGGCGCGCCATTCTTTATGTACAGGCCCGCGTCGCCATCCTGTTCGTTCCGGTGGTGGCCAGCCTGCTCGCCATCGCCGCCCTTGCCGGCAACGAGCGCAAATCCGTTCCCGATGTCGACCGGACGATCACCGGGTCGGTGCGATAGATCATCCGGCAGTGCTCGGCACCAGTGGTCGAGCCTTCAGCGGAACCCCCGCGTCGCGTTGACCATTGTGCTCCAGAGCAATCCCCCTGGAGAACATGATGATCCGAGCGCCCGCCGCCACCGCAGACGGCGACGACCTGACGAAAAAGAAGGTCGAAGGAAAGGCCTTCCAGGTTAATCAGAACAGCGTCGACAATCCGACATCCGCACCGGTGACGCCAATCGGACTGGTCGAAGGAAGATGGCTTGCGCCTGTCAGGGCGCAGCTTCCGGCAACATCCGCTTGAGCACGTCGTCCTTGCGGACATAATGGTGCCACAGCGCCGCCGCCGCATGCACACCGGCCAGGATGAGGATGGAATTGGCGGATAGGCTGTGCAGCTCCCTGAGGAACCGGGCCGTGTCGCGATCCGGCGAAACCGGGGCCGGGATGGTGAAGAGGCCGAAGAAGCTCAAGGCATCGTCCCGGTACCAGGTCAGCAGGATGCCAAGAATCGGAATGGCCACCAGCAGCGCGTAAAGCAACACATGCGCGACCTTGGCCGCCCATCGCTCAAGCTCTGACATTTCCGTCGGCAACCCGGGCGTTCCAAGCGTCAGGCGCAGGCCGACTCGGACGACGACCAGCGCGAAAAGCAGCAGACCGAACGAAATATGCAACCACCAGACGAGCGCTCGTCCCGGATCCCCGCGCGGAAAAAGCTCCTCGACGTATGTCAGGCCATAAAGGCCGATGACCAGCAGGAACACTGCCCAGTGAATGGCCTTCTGCGCGCTCGTATAGGTAGGATTCATGCGTGCCTTCCAGTTTTGAACGTTTCTAAACTAGCCGCGACCATGTCAAAGCTTTGTTCGAGGACGAGCCCCTCTTTCAAGAGAGCGTCCAAGGACAAGGCCGTGATGATCGTGATTCGATGAACACTGGAACAGGCAACCTGTCAGTTCGCTGACAACAGGGTATCGGATGGCACGATGCGTCGACCAATAAAGGCCCGGACGACCCCCAGCCCTTAACCAAAATGTGGACTTCTGGTTGAAGTTCCTAGCGAACGCCGTAAGTCACAACGGCTTGCGGGGTTTTCTCTTGCTGGAAAAATCTGAAACAGACGAAAAACTGCACCTTCCCCGCCCCTTCAACGGGGTGAACGTCAATTTCTGCAAGACCCGTTGTGCTCGAACTTCGGGAAGGCTGCGGAACTTGAAGATGGGTGGGGAAAGAAGCGCGGCAGGGATGGGACGACGCCAGCCATGCGGCTGGGACTGGCCAAGGGTCCTGTGTGGTTCGGGGAGGTAATCTATTTCACATGAAATTTGCGACGATGATCTCTACAGCGGTATTCATGATCAGCGTCCACACCTTCTTGTATATGAAGGTCAGAATTGTGAGCAAACACAAAGGGTTTGGGAAATTTGCAAGACTTGGTTATAGGAATCAAACTCACGTAAATTTAGATAATAAATCCATCCCTCCGGCGCTTGTTGCCGAGTGGAATTCTAAAATTCCAAAATATCGTGTTTTTCTCTTATTTGGATGCGCGCAATTCCTATGCGTTTGGTGTTATGCGATTCTATTCGCAGTATGAGCCAATGACCGATTTGTGCGGCAGCTTTCCCATCGCTTTGACAGTCCGGCACACACCGTGAGCGAATGATAGGCTTCCGGTTTGTCCATACGCCTATTAGATCCCAACGGGAAAGAATGTGGAGCCGACGGATTCTAGCCGCTCCATATATTAGTTAGGGGCTGGCGGACGACCCGGGCTTTTCTTTGGATCTCGGCGCCCTTCAATAGAACCGTGGGATGGGACCGTTCTGCGGCGTCGTGCGGTCGCCGAGGTCGAGAAAGACCTCGTCGACATAGCACCAGCCCCAGCCTTCCGGCGGATCGTAGCCTTCGATGATCGGATGGCTGGTGGCATGAAAATGTTTTGTCGCGTGGCGGTTGGGCGAGTCGTCGCAGCAGCCGACATGGCCGCAGGTGCGACAGAGCCGCAGATGCACCCACCACGAGCCGCTTTTCAGGCACTCCTCGCAGCCAAGCGCGCTCGGCGTCACGTCCTTGATCCCGGCCGCATGCTTGCATTCATCCGCCATCACACTCTCCCTGCCAGTTGAGGCTCAACTCTTCGTTTGCGCAAGATAGGCATGCAATGCGGCGACCACCTGGGCACCCTCGCCGACGGCCGCTGCGACGCGCTTGACCGAGCCGCAGCGCACGTCGCCGATGGCAAACACGCCGCCGAGGCTGGTCTCCATCAGGCCGTGCGCCGGTCCCAGCTCCGATCCGGTGCGGATGAACCCCTTGGCGTCCAGCGTCACGTTGCACTGCGCGAGCCAGTCGGTGTTGGGGTCGGCGCCGATGAACAGGAAGAGATGGCGGATCGGGCGTGTCGTCTCCTCGCCGCTGACCCGGTTGCGCCAGCGCACCGTGGCAAGATTGCCGCCCTCGCCCTCCAGCGCCTCGATTTCGGTCCCGGTCAGCACCTCGACGTTCGGCTGCGCCCTGATGCGCTCCACCAGATAGCGCGACATCGAGGCTTCGAGGCTGCCACCACGCGCCAGCAGCGCCACTTTCCGCGCATGGCTGGCGAGGTAGACAGCCGCTTGGCCCGCCGAATTGCCGGCGCCGACCAGCGCCACCTCCTGGCCGGCGCAAAGCCGCCCTTCTATGGGCGAGGCCCAATAATGCACGGAGGTGCCCTCGAACTGCCCCAAATTGGCGACATCGAGGCGGCGATAGCGCGCGCCACTGGCGATGACCACGCTGCGCGTCCGCACCATCTCGCCGTCGCCGACATCGAGGAAATAGCGCGCGCCTGAATTGTCGGTCGCGGCGCTCAACAGCTTCGCCTCGTCGGGGATCACCATTTCGACGCCGAATTTCTGCGCCTGGTTGTAGGCGCGCGCCATCAGCGCCATGCCGGTAATGCCTGTCGGGAAACCGAGATAGTTTTCGATGCGCGAGGAGGCGCCGGCCTGCCCGCCGAACGCCCGGCAGTCGAGCACGATGGTCGACAGCCCTTCGGACGCCGCATAGACCGCGGCCGCCAGCCCAGCCGGCCCGGCGCCGACGATGGCGACGTCATACAGCGTATCGGCATCGATCGGCCTGAGCAGGCCGATGCAGCGGGCAAGGTCCTTCTCGCTCGGATTCATCAGCAGCCTGCCGTTCGGACACAGCACGACCGGCAGATGGTGGGGATCGACGTCGAAGCGCTCGACCAGGGTTTTGGCGCAGGGGTCGCTGGCGGAATCGAGCACGCGGTGCGGCTGGCCGCTGCGGGCCAGGAAGCCCTGCAGCCGCAACACGTCGACGTTGTCTGATGGTCCGATGATGATCGGCCCGCTGGTGGCGCTTTCCAGCAGCCCGACACGGCGCAGGATCAGCGCCCGCATGATGCGCTCGCCGAGATTGGCCTCCTGCACCATCAGGTCGCGCACACGCTGCGAGGGGATGACGAACGCCTCGACCGGTTCGGCGGCCTCGGCATTGACCAGCGAGGGGCGGGCCGAAAGCTGCGCCAGTTCGCCGACGAAGCTGCCGGGTCCATGGGTGACGATGGTCTCGCGCCGGCCGAGCCCGCCATCCTGTGTGATATCGACCTTGCCCGACAGCACAAGGATCAGGCCTGGCGCCACGTCGCCGGCCTTGATGATGGGCTCGCCGGCGGCATAGGCGGCGGCCTCGCCGAACCGGCGCATCCGGTCGATGTCCACCTCGGCCAGCGTTGGAAAGGCCTGGTCGCGACGGGCGCCGAAGATCGCGGTGCTGGATTGAGACATGCTGGATTGAGACCTGCTGGATTGAGACGTGGTCTTGAGCGTAACGAAGCGGGCGCCGGGTTTGAAGCGGTTTGTTTGATGCCTGGCCGGGAGGCGAGGCCAGCGATACGAGGTGCCGACAGACGGCGTCGGGCGCAGATGTTCAGCGCGCGCTACCCGATCAGCCCGTTCAAAGGCCTGACGGCGATGCTGGACGGGAATACACGCTGTGACAGAGCGAGTTCCGAGATGCCGAGATGGTCGCGCAGAAGGCCCTTCAGCACCGCCCGAAGATCGGTGGTCGGCATCAGGTCCCGGCCTTGATACAATTGCGAGGTTCCAAGTCCCGGCCAGTCCGCCACCACCCGTCCGCCGTTGACGGCGCCACCCATCAGGAAGGCCGTCGTGGCGGTACCATGATCGGTCCCCTCATTGCCGTTGATCCGCGCCGTACGCCCGAATTCGGTGATGACCACGATCACGGTATCGTGCCAGACGGACTTCAGGCCGCTGACCAAACCCTCCAAAGCGCCGTCCAGGGCCGCCAACAGCCTTGCCAGCTTCCCGTCCTTGGCGCCCTCTTTCGCGTGCGTGTCCCAGCCGTCGAAGCTAAGTGCGGCAATGCGCGGGCCCGACTCGGCCGCAAGCAATTTCGCCGCGCCCTCCGCAGCTTCGCGAAAGGAAGGCCCGGCCATTCTTGTGCGCGGCACCGGATCGTCGCCATGAGCCGACAGGCTGTCTATCTCGCGGCCCTCGATAAAGGCACGCAAGAGCGCCGGATCGATTTCGCCATAAAGCCCCATGAGGCGATCTTGCGTGTCCGGCGAGGCTGACCGGAAATTTGGCGGCGTCCATGTCAATGTGGGTGCGGCACCGCGGAAAATCAGCGGGACAGTGGGGCTGACGGCCAGCCCGACCGGCCGGGCAACCTCGATCCGGTCGCCGACCGGAAGTTCCAGCACCGCACGATTGAGCCAACCGGATGCTGTATCTCGCGGTCCGGGCATGCCGCTTTCCAGGACATCCTGGCCGTCGAAATGGGATCGATCCCTGTAGGGCGTGGCAGCGGCATGGACGATCAGGGTGTCGCCGGCCACGTAGTGATCGTGCAATGTCCGCATCGCGTCGTGCAAGCCGAAAAAGCCGTCCAATGACAGGATGCGGCCGATGCCGGCCACGCCAATCGCAAGCTCGCCCCGCAACCGCGCGTAATCCGGGTCCCCGATGGGTGGCGCAACGGCCAGGCCGTCCAAAGCTCCGCGCAGGATCACGACCACCATCCGTGGATCGCGCGGCGCCGCGTGGGCCATGCGTGGCATTCTCGACCAGGCGACGAAACTGCCGTTTGAGGCAGGCATAGGGGGCGTCCCCGTCATCTGCGTTGAAACTCCGGGCTCATGAGCAGCAAAGCCAGCGCCTGGGACCTGCTTCGGGCGTGCGCGATATGCTCCCGCGTGGTTGCGGAACAGGCCGTGCCCAGCACCGCATCGACCAGGGCCAGCGGATCCAGGTCGACACGGGCGCGCGCCGCCAGCTCTTCGGCGAAATCGAGGCGATCGGTCATCGCATTGCCCGCCAGCCAGCTATCGGCGTGATCAGGAAAGCCATTGGGAGCGTTCGGATTCCACAATGGCTGCCCAAGCGCACTCAACACGCGCGCGACCTGCGCGACATCGGTGCGGAGATCCAGTGCCCTGAGAGCCGACCACAGGAATTCGCTGGGGCTCTTGATCTTCACCGCCGGGCCCCACGCCTTGTCGTGGAGAAGCAGCATTCGTACGCACGCTTTCAGATCCCCGGCACTCTCCAGGAAGATTGCCGCGATCGTTTCGGCAATGTCGGGCGCGGGATCATCGTTGATGAAGTGACGGACGAGCTTCCAGGCGATCCGCCTTGCCGTTGCTTCATGGCCCGCCAGGGTGGACAGAACCGCCTCGCCCTGATTCAGGCCGGTTTGCGGATAGTCGACATCCATGACCTGCTGGCCGCCAGGCTCGTGTGCATCCGCGGTGAAACAAAAGCAGCCATAGTCATCGGCGAGTTCATCATCCTCGCTGGCGCCCCTGTAACTCCAGCCGGTCAACACTTTCGACAGCGCGCTGACATCTGCCTGCGAATACCCGGCCTCGACCCCTATCGTGTGCAATTCCAGCAACTCGCGCGCGTGGTTTTCATTGCAGCCGCGCCCGGACCGGCGCCCGATCACCGAATTCGGTCCGACCGAATTGGCGCTGTTGAAGTAGGAAAGCATTGCCGGGTGCCGGGTTACAGCGACAAGCATGTCTTCGAACCGCCCGAGCACGAAAGGCCGGATGGCTTCCCGCTCGAATGCCGCCGCGGTGCGCCGGACAGTGCCATTGGCACTGGTCTCGACCACGAAATGGTTCATCCAGAATGTCACCAGCCGCTCGACGAGCCCTGTCCTGGCGATCAGGGCGCGGTCTATCCGGGCCCGCACTTCCGCTTCGAGCACCCGGCGATCGATCGGCACGAAGAAGGTGAGGCGGCGGATCGCCGCCGCGAGATAGCCGCGCGGAAGGCGATCCTGGCGATGTCGTTGCGTGATGATTTCGGCGGCGGACAGGAGACCCCCACCAGTAAGGAGGGCAATATCCGGCTCATCCAGCTCATTGAGAAGAACAGTGCGTGGATCGCCATCCAATAGAGACAGATCGCGGGATCGCGGCCCGAGTCCGAAACGATGATAACCAATCGATGCGGATGCGAAAGCCACTCATTCCCACCCTGTCCATGGACTCAATATTGAACGTACTGAGCAACATACGTTGCCAACCAGCAAAAAAAAGCGGCCGGTGGAGGTATGCTATCGTGCAATAGTGGTACGCAACCCGTATATCCGATCTGGACTAAGATGGTACGATGGTGCGGACAGGTCGCGAGGAGTTGCGTTTAAAAGCGAGCAGAGCGGCGACCAATAGGACATTGACAAGGGCGAGCCCAAGCAGCACCGATAGCAAGCCCGACGCGCCGACATGCTCCAGCAAGAGAGCGCCGAGCGATGGCGCGGCGGCCTGGGCAATCAAGCTTGGCATGGCAAGCCGACCCATCAGTTTCGCGTAACCGGGGGCGCCAAACAGCGCCAGAGGCAACGTGCCACGCGCGATGGATTCCAGGCCGATGCCGGCGCCGTAAAGCGCAAGGGCGACGGGCAGCATCGGCAGTCCGGTCCACAGCGCAGCAACGCCGAAGACGACAAATGCCACCGAGGCCAGTTTGGTCCATATCGGATGATGATAGCGGGCGATGGCCATCTCTACGGCCCGGGCACCGACCTGCGAAGGGCCAACCAGCGCGCCAAGGCCAACCGCGGCAGCGAGCGCAAGGCCAGTCGACTGCAGCACGGTCAGCAGATGCACCGACAATGTCGACGATATGACCGCCGACAGCGTGATGCTTGCCGCCAGCGTGGCCATCAGGGGCAGGCTGCGCGGCGCCAGGCCGGCTTCCGGCGGGGTGGCCGCCGCGAGCGGGGGTTCGGCGGGAACGCCACGCGGCAGCACGAGCAGATAGGCGGGCAACGCCACCAGGAGCTGGATTGCCGCATACACCAGGCACACGCCGCGCCAGCCGAACGCATCGAGCAGAAGAGCCGAAATCGGCCAGCACACCGTGCTGGCGAAGCCGCCAAACAGCGTCAGGCTGATGATCGCCGAACGGGCACCGCGCCCATACAGCCGTCCGAGCGTGCCGAAGGCCGCATCGTAAAGGCCTGTGCCCATACCGAAACCCATGATGAGCCAGCCGGCGACGAAGACGGGCAGGTTCGGCGACGCGGCAAGTACCGCTTGGCCGATGCCGAGGCAAACAGCGCTGAAGGCAAGTGTCACGCGGCCGCCATGGCGTTCGATTGCCGCCCCGACATGCGGCGATATCAGGCCCGCGACAAGCAGCCCGAGCGACAGGCTGCCGATCACCCAGGGAAACGGCCAGCCGGTCCGAGCCGACACGGCAGGGCCAATGACCGCCGGCAGGTAGTAGGAAGAGCCCCACGCCATGATTTGCGTGAGCCCGAGCGTCGTGACGATGACGCGACGGTCCGGCATCGGGTGGTCTCGGCTCATCAACGGGCCGGATAGGTCACCGCTTCACCATCCTCCTTGGTGAAGCTGGCCACGGGGTGGTCGAGCAAGTCCAGCACCAGCTCCGACGGCCGGCAAAGCCGCGTGCCGCGCAGGGTCTCGACAATCGGCCGGTTTATAAGAATTGGATGGGCGAGCATCTGGTCGATCAACTCGTCCTCGCTCCATTTTGCGTCAGCCAGGCCCAACTCGGCATAGGGCGTGCCCTTCTCACGCAGCAGCGCCCGCGCGGGCATGTTCATGGCCTTGAGCAGGCCGACAAGGCGAGAGCGCGAGGGCGGATTTTTCAGATACTCGATGATTTCGGGCGTTTCGCCGCTCGCTTCGATCAGAGCCAGCGTGTTGCGTGACGTGCCGCAAGCCGGGTTGTGATAGATGGTGACAGTCATGGCGCTGCCCTTTCGGTGTGTGCGGCGGTTGAGGCTGGCGAAAGCAGCCAGCTCATCGTGCCGGCGGCTATGAGTGCGCCGGCCAGTTCGGCGACGATGAATCCGGGAAGGTCGGCAGGCCGAATGCCGGAAAAGGTGTTGGACAGCGAACGCGCCACCGCAACCGCGGGGTTGGCGAACGACGTCGATGCCGTGAACCAGTAAGCGGCGGTGATGTAGAGACCGACCAGCCAGGGAACGGCTTTCCGCTCGAACCGCACGCCCGCCAGGATGACGGCGACCAGGCCAAAGGTCGCGACACCTTCAGACAGCCATTGAGCGCCGCCGGTGCGTATATGCGTTGAGGCCTGCACGAACGACTGGCCGAACATTGCGTGCGCCGTCACCGTGCCGGCAATGCCGCCGAGGGTCTGGGCCACGATGTACATGCCCGCCAAGCGCATCGGCAGCTGCCGCAGGACTGTGAAGACCAGCGTGACCGCCGGATTGAAATGCGCTCCGGAGATGGGCGCCAGGATGGTGATGAGGACCACAAGAATGGCGCCTGTCGGCAGCGTGTTGCCGAGCAACGCAACAGCTTTGTCCGGCGTCAGCGTCTCGGCCATGATGCCGGAGCCGACCACCGTGGCGACGAGGAAAGCAGTACCGAGCGCCTCGGCCGCGACACGGCGCGGCACGCTGTATTCAGGCATCGGCACGGCTTCCATCGTTCGGGACGCAGCATGTCGGGTTGAGCGCCGGCGAACAGATTTCCGGCCGGCCGGAGCAGCAATCCTCCATCAAAAACCGGATAAGGCCGGTCAGCGCGTCATACGCGGCACTATAGACGATCGATCTGGAATCTCGCCGTGCGGCAACCAGGCCGGCGCGTTCAAGTTCCTTCAGGTGAAAGCTGACGTTGGAGGGCGAGACCTCCATCTGCTCGGCCAGGACACCGGCGGCGATGCCGTCGGGCCCCGCAATGACCAGCCGCCGCAGGAGCCTCAGGCGCGTTTCCTGCGACAGCGCCCCGAATGCGGAAAGGG
Organism: Mesorhizobium sp. B283B1A; assembly: GCF_020165735.1. Lineage (NCBI taxonomy): Bacteria > Pseudomonadati > Pseudomonadota > Alphaproteobacteria > Hyphomicrobiales > Phyllobacteriaceae > Mesorhizobium > Mesorhizobium sp. B283B1A. The sequence goes on along the minus strand of NZ_JAIUIQ010000008.1, from coordinate 2,485 downwards.
CTTGACGTTCATCCATATTTCAATAATCCTAAAAATATCAAAATAAGGATTACCGCAGATGGTCGGCCCTGACAACACCGAATTCGACAACCCCGAATTCGACCATGTCCTGCCGCCAGGCTCGGCCGACATCACCATAGAGGGCTTGCTTGGGTTCCTGTCCGCCCACGGGGAAAAAGCCCTGGTGTTTGTCTATGACGGACACGCGGTGCGGTCTGGCTATCACGTGACCGAGGTGAAGGCCGGCCAGTTCGCCGCCCTCGATTGCGGCGCCAATCCCGAATCCTGGTCGGAGATTTTTGTGCAGTTGCTTGATGTGGATGAGGCCGAACGCACGCATATGCCGGCGGCCAGGTTCTCGGCCATCATCCGCAAGGTAACCGAGCATGTCGGGCTCGACCATTCGGCCAAGCTGACCTTCGAGGTCAGCGACGGCGTGCGGCCCATGCAACTCTACAGCGCGGCTCTTCCCGAAATAGTCGCGGGCACCGTGCGTGTCGACTTGTCACCGCGACCAGCGAGCTGCAAGCCGCGCGACCGATGGCTCGAGGAGCAACAGAAGGCCAGCGTTTCATGTTGCACCGGCAATTGAGGGAAAGCCGTGCTGCAGCTGACATTTGGCTGGCCGCCGAGCAGAGCCCACGCGGATTGGACACTTCACCCCAGAGCCAAAGGGCCGTGTTCATGGCTCCGATCAGCCAAAGTCTCGATGACCCGGCATTCAGCCACCCGGCCGCAGGCGCACTCATCGACCATGCGTGACAGCTCCAGTCGCAGAGCGTTGAGGCTGGCGATCCTGCTCTCGACTTCCGCCAGCCGGGCCTTGGCTATGGCGTCGGCTGACGCACAGGACTGCTCTGGTCTGTCCTGAAGCGCCAGCAGCGTCCGAATGGCGTCGATCTCAAAGCCCAGTTCGCGGGCGTGTTTGATGAAAGCCAGCCTCGAAACGGCGCCCTTGGCGTAGCGTCTTTGCTGCCCGTCGGTGCGCGGTGGCGCCGGCAGCAGGCCGATCTGCTCATAGTAGCGGATGGTGGGGACCTTCACCGCCGTTCGCCGCGAAAGCTCGCCGATTGAGAAATCCATAAAACCCCTTGAACCTCTAGTGGCTAGAGGAATTAGAGTGGCTTGAAACATGGAGATTTTCAATGGCCCACGATTGCTGCGCTCACGAAACGACGATCTGCGCAGGCCCGCCGCCTCTGGTGCTGCCGGCCGGGATCGGCAAGGCGGAAGCGGCAGGTGATGGCTCGGCGAACGCCTCATGCTGCTCGGGCGGCGTGGCCGTCTTCGATGGCATGGATATTCGCTACAAACGCGTGCTTTGGGCTGTCATTGCGATCAACGGCGCGATGTTCCTCACCGAGATGGTTGCCGGGCAGCTGGCCGGATCGCAAGCCCTCAAGGCCGATGCCTTGGACTTCCTCGCCGATACCGTCACCTACGGCCTCAGCCTCGCCGTGATCGGCGCGACCCTGCAGACACGCGCGACGGCGGCCTTGTTCAAGGGCCTGTCGCTGTTCGTCATGGCGCTGTGGGTGTTCGGCTCGACGGCCTACCAGACCATGATCCTCGGCGTTCCGAGTGCTGAGGTCATGGGTGTCATCGGCTTCATGGCGCTGGCGGCAAACCTCGCCTCCGTCCTGCTGCTGCGTCCCTACAAGGATGGCGACGCGAATGTCCGCTCGGTCTGGCTTTGCTCGCGCAACGACACCATCGGAAATGTGGTGGTGATGGCTGCCGCCATAGGGGTTTGGGGCACATCCACCGCCTGGCCGGATCTCGTCGTCGCCGCACTGATGGCCGGGATATTCCTGACCTCGTCCGTTCAGATCCTGAGACAGGCTTGGTCTGAGTACAGCCAGGGCCGACAGCTTGCTGCCGCGGAATAACAAAAAAGCCCGGACGATGAACTGACCCCCGAAAGTTGGACACAACCTTCGGGGGTTTTGCATGTCCAGACATGGTGCGCGTTTCAAGCGCTTGGTTGTCGATAGCTATTTACGCGAGGATGAGAGTTACGCGAGTGCGGCGTCGAAGCATGGAGTTGACGCTGCGACTGTTCGCAAGTGGGTTGCTTTGTACCAGGCGCATGGCGATGCCGGGCTATCGTGCAAGTACAGCCGTTACGACGCGGTGTTCAAGCTGTCGGTGCTTGAGCGGATGTGGGAGGACGGTCTGTCGTATCGCCAGACGGCTGCGCTGTTCAATATCCGCAATGCCGGTTGCCTGGCGGGCTGGGAGAAGCGCTATCATGCGGGCGGGATAGAGGCGCTCGGCCCTCGTCCCAGAGGAAGACCCATGTCAAAGCCGCCGGCCCCCGCAGTGCCTGTTGCAGCCAGTGACGAGGCCAAAAGCCGCGAAGAACTGCTGGCTGAGCTGAGGCATCTGCGGATGGAGAACGACTACCTAAAAAACTGGAGGCCTTAACGCAGGGACACGCGCCCAAAAAGCGCAAGCCGTCCAGGCGTTAAGGCCGTTGCATCCG
>NZ_JAIUIQ010000079.1:0-10944 GCF_020165735.1 Mesorhizobium sp. B283B1A | reverse complement strand
ACTCCAAAACCCTTTCGGGCCAAAAGTGTTACCCATGTCTCCGGTATAAACCGTAACCCATGTGTCCGGAACGGACCGATGAGAACTGGTGCCCCCGGACGGAATCGAACCGCCGACCTTCGGTTTACAAAACCGCTGCTCTACCAGCTGAGCTACAAGGGCATGGCGCTCCGATTAGCATATTTGTTGCGCCAGTAAAGACAAAACTCCGTTTTCGGTTACTCGTCGTGGTGGATGACGTCGCGGCGCGAGGATGCTGAAATCCGCAAAGGCGCTTCCTACATATCGGCAAGGTGCAACCGCTTCGGACTGGAGTGTCGCATGATCAGGCTCGTCATCATTCTCCCTATCGTCGTCATCGCCTGGATGCTGCTGGTCAAGCTCATCAGCGATGTGAAGAAGGCCAATGTCGACTGGACCGGCGTGACCACCATCATCGGCTTCATCGCGCTCGCCTTCTGGCTTCGCCATGTCACTGGCATGGGATGAGTGAGCGAGTAGCGAGTAGCGAGTAGCGAAAAAGCAGGAGCACCCAGAGTGCCATTCACTACTCGCTACTCGCTACTCGCTATTCGCTATTCGCTCGTTCCCGGAACCGTCCCACAAAAAATCTCCTCGCCCCGTCGAACCTTTTCCGGCGCCGCGCCGACTGATGTTCGGAGGCGAATGGGTCGCCTCGATCAAAAGATCCAGGAGATCATCATGTTCAAGCGCACTCTCACCTCAGGCCTCGTCGCCATCTTCGTCGCCACCGGCGCGCTCGCCGGCACAGTCGGTACCTCGTCTGCCCATGGCATGCACGGCCATCATCATCACCACCACTTCAAGAAGTTCTGGTGGAAGCACTACAATCACCATCATCACCACAGGCACGGCAGGGTGATCATTTTCCTTTGATGGAGGGACCCAATTCCTCAAAAAGGGCGGCTTCGGCCGCCCTTTTTTGCATTGAACGCCGGCAGCCGCCGGAATTCGTAACACCCGGATTCCGCCCATGCGCGGTGGACGCGATTTCTCCTGTTCCAAAAAGACGAAAAAAGATTCGAACCTTTCTTCTTGCCGCAACGACAGATGATCAAGAGGCGGATGGATCGCCTCGGTCAACGAAGCAAGGAGATCGTCATGTTCACGCGCACACTCGTTTCCGGCCTCATCGCCACCACTGTCGCCGCCACCGCATTGGTTGGCACCGTTCAGCCTTCGGCAGCCCACAGCCATCACCACAACCATGACATCGGCATCGGCATCGCCGCCGGCGTCGGCGGCTTCGTCCTCGGCAGCCTGCTGTCCCAGCAGCCGCCGCGTACCGTCTATATCGACGAAGATGGTGGTTCTTGGCACGTCCGCCGCTGTTTCGATCGCTACTCGAGCTACGATCCGGAGTCCGACACCTATATCGGCCGCGACGGCTATAGCCACTACTGCCGGCTCTGAGCGGAAGCCAACCAACGACGTAAAGAGGGGTTGCGGGCAGCCCCTCTCTTCGTTTGAAGGGTCGCGGGTCTAGAGCTTCGCGCCGGCCTCGAGAATCGGCAAACCGGCCGCGCGGCAGAGGCCCTGAACTCGAAGCCGGGAATCCGCCGACCCATCGCTCATCGCGACGAGTTCGAAGCTGCTTCCGGCATCCGGATAGATCTTGGCGACAAAGGCATTGTCATCGCCGTAGGCCCCGGATGAGATCCTGTTGCTGACGGTGCCGCAGGCCACGATCTCCTGGCGGCCGCCCGACGTCCGCTCGCCGGCCAGCATCGTCCCGAACTTGGCGGAGGCCGGATCCGGCAGATGCTGGCGGATGCCGCCGGTAATGATCTCCTCCAGCGCGAGCGAGATCGGAATGGGCGAGATCGGAATGGGCGAGATCGGAATGGGATTGACGTGTTGGTCGCCGGCATCGGGTCGAGGCGCTGCCGCCACGCACCCGCAAAGTGAAGCGACAAGCAAAAGCTGGATCGGTTTCCTCATCCGCGCCCTTTCGCATGCATTCGAACGCCACGGCAAGGCAGTCCCTTGCAGCGAGCGCTATACAGCGATTTTCGGAGCGTCTAGCTGTCTAGTCTCTTACAATGGCCAATTGGGGAAGGGTGGCTTGGACGAACAGGACCCGGAAGAAGACCTGATCGAGACGGTTTTCCCCAATGGCACCGTCACCACGGTCGGCATCCTGCTGGCATTTTCGCTGGGTTTCATCACCCATTGGGCCGCCAACCCGATTCCCTGGCAGACCTACCATCTGGTCGCCGTCCTGCCGATCCTGGCCGGTATCGCCTTGCAGATGCGGGCGCTGTCGCTGCCGCTCGACACAAAGTCGCTGCAGCGGCGCGTCTTTGGACGCGCCAACCGCATCTTCATCGCCGGCCTCGTCTTCACTGCCTGCGGTGTCGGCATGACGATCCTGCTCGATTTCTTCGATATCGCGACCAGGAGCGCGTTGCCCGGGGCGGGCTGATCAGCCGGCTTGCATGCCGCCGATCATCCTGGTCACTTCAGCCGCGGCATTGCGCACCATGGGCCCGATCTCGGCCAGCCGCTCACGCGTCACCCGCACGGTCGGCCCCGACACGGAGACGCCGCCGATCGGTTCGCCGAACTCGTTGAAGATAGCGGCCGCCACGCAGCGCATGCCGGGGTGCCGTTCCTCGTCGTCGACCGACCAGCCGCGCAGCTTGATGACAGCCAGGTCATGCGCAAGCACCGGGATTTCCGAAAGCGTCTTGTCGGTGAAGCGTTGCAGGCCGGCCTTGCGCAAAATGATGCCGACGCGCTCCGGTTCGAGATGCGCCAACACCGCCTTGCCAATGCCGGAGGCATGGAAGGGGCTGCGGGTCCCCGGGCGGAAGAAGGCGCGGATCGCCTGATGCGTCTCGACCTGGCTGACGAACACCACGCAATCGTCCTCGGCGACACCGAGATTGGCGGTCTCGCCGGTCTTTTCCATCAGCTCCTGCATGACGATGCGGGCACGGTCGACGAGCTTGCGGCGGCGCAGGAATGCCGCGCCCATGCGGTACGTCTCGACGCCGATCGACCACAATTGGTCGCTGGTGTCGAACTCGACCATGCCGTGGTTCTGCAGTGTCGTCAGCATGCGGTAGGCGGTGGAGGCGGCAAGACCACTTTGCGCGGATATCTCGCTCAGCGACAGGCCACTGCCTTCAGCGACAATGGCCAGGATGCGCAAGGCCCGGTCGAGCGACTGCACCGAATTGGCTTCGGATGGCCCGTTGAAGGCGCGCGGCCGGCCGCGCTGGCGTTTTTCGGTCATGTCCATGGGCGCCATTCTCCGCCGTTTCGCCAAACAAGCAATGAAAAAGTTTTTCACTCGTATGGGCGGCAGAATTCCTGGAAAACGGAAAATCCAAAAAAATCAATAAAGAGCCGCCGTTTTCTCGAAATGAAAAAATATTCTGGAAAAATTGAAAAATAGCCGGCTTGCTGACATTCTCGGCCATCCAACAATGACAACCCTGAGGAGGGCCGGAAAATGGCCAGGATGCGCGCTGTCGATGCCGCGGTTCTTGTTCTCGAAAAGGAAGGCATCGCCTGCGCCTTCGGAGTGCCGGGCGCGGCGATCAATCCGCTCTATTCGGCGCTGAAGGCGAGGGGTACCATCCGCCACGTGCTGGCCCGCCACGTCGAGGGCGCTTCGCATATGGCCGAAGGCTATACGCGCGCCAAGTCCGGCAATATCGGGCTTTGCATCGGCACGTCGGGTCCGGCGGGCACCGACATGATCACCGGTCTCTATTCGGCCGCCGCCGATTCCATTCCGATCCTGTGCATCACCGGCCAGGCGCCGCGCGCGCGTCTGAACAAGGAAGATTTCCAGGCCGTCGACATCGCCGCCATCGCGGCGCCCGTCGCCAAATGGGCAGTCACGGTCATGGAACCCTATCTCGTCCCCATGGCGCTGCAGAAGGCCTTCCACCTGATGCGCTCGTCGCGGCCGGGGCCGGTGCTGATCGACCTGCCGGTCGACGTCCAGATGGCTGAGATCGAGTTCGACATCGATGCCTATGAGCCGATGACGCCGTTCAAGCCGGCGATGACGCGGGCCCAGGCCGAAAAGGCGTTGACGATGCTCAACGCGGCCGAAAAGCCGCTGATCGTCGCCGGCGGCGGCATCATCAATGCCGATGCGTCCGATCTGCTGATCGAATTCGCGGAAATATCGGGCGTGCCGGTCATCCCGACGCTGATGGGCTGGGGCGCGATCCCCGACGACCACCGGCTGATGGCTGGCATGTGCGGACTGCAGACCTCGCACCGCTACGGCAATGCGACGATGCTGGAAGCCGATTTCGTCTTCGGCATCGGCAACCGCTGGGCCAACCGCCATACCGGGTCGGTCGACGTCTACACGAAGGGGAAGAAATTCATCCATGTCGACATCGAGCCCACGCAGATCGGCCGTGTCTTCGCGCCCGATCTTGGCGTCGTCTCGGACGCGGGTGCCGCGCTGAAGATGCTGCTCGACGTCGCCACCGAATGGAAGACGGCGGGAAAGCTGCGCGACTGGTCGGGCTGGGCGAAGGAATGCCAGGCCCGCAAGAAGACGATGAAGCGCAAGACGCATTTCGACCAGGTGCCGCTGAAGCCGCAGCGTGTCTACGAGGAGATGAACAAGGCGTTCGGCCGCGACGTCACCTACGTCACCACGATCGGCCTGTCGCAGATCGCCGGCGCGCAGTTCCTGCATGTCTACAAGCCGCGCAACTGGATCAATTGCGGCCAGGCCGGCCCGCTTGGCTGGACCTTGCCGGCAGCTCTTGGCGTTCGTGCCGCCGATCCGGACCGCACCATCGTGGCGCTGTCGGGCGACTATGATTTCCAGTTCATGATCGAGGAACTGGCAGTCGGAGCGCAGCACAGGCTGCCCTATATCCACGTCGTCGTGAACAACGCCTATCTCGGCCTGATCCGCCAGGCGCAGCGCGGCTTCTCGATGGATTACGAGGTGAGCCTGGCCTTCGAGAACATCAACCGTTCAGATGATCCCGAGGCCGGCTATGGTGTGGACCATGTCGCGGTCGCCGAGGCGATGGGCTGCAAGGCGGTCAGGGTGCGCAAGCCGGAAGAATTCGCCGGCGCCTTCAAGCAGGCGCAGCGGCTGATGAAGGAACATCAGGTGCCGGTCGTGCTCGAATTCATCCTCGAACGCGTCACCAACATCTCCATGGGCACCGAGATCGACAAGATTACAGAATTCGAGGACCTTGCCGAGCACCAGGAAGATGCCCCGACCGCGATCGTGATGCTGGATTAGGAGAAAAAGAATGCCGCGTTTTTCAGCCAATCTTTCGATGCTCTTTGGTGAGCACGATTTCCTGGACCGCTTCGATGCCGCCGCCCGCGCCGGCTTCAAAGGCGTCGAATATATCGGTCCTTACGATCATGCGCCCGAGGTGGTGGCCGCGAGGTTGAAGAAGAACGGCCTGTCACAGGTGCTGTTCAACCTGCCGGCCGGCGACTGGGGAAAGGGCGAGCGCGGCATTGCCGTGCTGCCGGACCGCGTGCCGGAATTCCGCCAGGGCATAGCCAAGGCGATAGCCTATGCGCAGGCGCTCGGTTGTCCGCAGGTCAACTGCCTGGCCGGCATCGCGCCTGTCGGCGCCGATCGCAAGGTACTCGAAGATGTTTTCGCCGAAAACCTCGCCTTCGCGGCGGAAAAGCTGGAGCACGCCGGCATCCGGCTTTTGATCGAGCCGATCAACACCCGCGACATTCCAGGCTTCTTCCTCAACTATTCGGATCAGGCGCTCGATTTCATCGATCGCATCGGCTCGAAAAACCTGTTCCTGCAATACGACATCTATCACATGCAGATCATGGAGGGGGATCTCGCCCGTAAAATCGAGGCAAACCTCGACCGCATCGCGCATATCCAGCTTGCGGACAATCCCGGCCGTCACGAGCCGGGGACGGGCGAGATCAACTATCCCTTCCTCTACGACCACATCGACCGCATCGGCTATTCCGGCTGGATCGGGGCGGAATACAAGCCGAAGGCCGGCACGGAAGCCGGGCTGGCCTGGTTCCGGGACCTGGCCGGGCAGGGCAGTGCGGCGGCTTAACGACTATCGCAGTCGAAGTCCTGTTCCTTGGCGCCCCCCTCTGGCCTGCCGGCCATCTCCCCCACAAGGGGGGAGATCGAATGTCATCTCGGCTTTCGCCAATCTCCAACGTTGCAAGATGAGCGAGGCGCCGAAACAGCCAATCTCCCCACCTGTGGGGGAGATGGCCGGCAGGCCAGAGGGGGCGCGACAGAACGCTGCCTTCACAAAGGAGAACCACAATGGAAACCATAGGCTTCATCGGTCTCGGCATCATGGGCGCGCCGATGGCGGGGCATCTGCTGGATGCTGGCCATAAGGTCATCGCCAGCGATCACCGCTCCAAGCCGCCGACCGACCTCGTGGCCAAGGGCCTGAAAACCGTGACCGGACATGCAGCCGTGGCCAAGGTGACCGACATCGTCATCCTGATGGTGCCCGACACGCCGCAGGTGGCCGAAGTGCTGTTCGGCAACAACGGCGTCGCCTCCGGCCTTTCGAAGGGCAAGCTGGTCATCGACATGAGTTCGATCTCGCCGATCGAGACCAAGACCTTCGCCCAGAAGATCAATGCGCTCGGTTGCGACTATCTCGACGCGCCAGTCTCGGGCGGTGAGGTCGGCGCCAAGGCGGCGTCGCTCACCATCATGGTCGGCGGCGAGGAAAAGGCTTTTGAACGAGCCAGGCCGGTGTTCGAGAAGATGGGCAAGAACGTCACTTTGGTCGGGCCGAACGGGGTCGGCCAGACCACCAAGGTGGCCAACCAGATCGTCGTCGCGCTGACCATTGAAGCCGTCGCCGAAGCTCTTGTTTTTGCTTCAAAAGCCGGCGCCGATCCGGCCAAGGTCAGGCAGGCGCTGATGGGCGGTCTGGCGGCCTCGCGCATCCTCGAAGTGCATGGCGAGCGCATGGTCAAGCGCAGCTTCGCGCCGGGGTTCCGCATCGAATTGCACCAGAAGGACCTCAACCTGGCGCTGGAAGGCGCCAAGGCGCTTGGCGTGTCGCTGCCCAACACCTCGACCACCCAGCAACTGTTCAATTCCTGCGCCGCCAATGGCGGCGCGAAGGAGGATCACTCGGCGCTGGTCAGGGCGCTTGAGCGGATGGCCAATTTCGAGGTCGGCGGCGAGGCGGCCGAGGCCAAAGGCAAAGCGGCATAGGTCGGGAGAGGGCGGTATAACGTTCCCAGGCCGCCAGCTCCCTTTCCTGTCGAAGAACGGGTTCCCGCGACCATCGCCGGGACCCGTTTCTCGTTCAGATCGGCGACGGAACTGTCGCCTCCGGCTCAGTCGCGCTTCAGGAACGCCCGTGCCGCGTAGAGGCTCACCGCCGCGGCGTTCGACACGTTGAGCGATCTGATTGCGCCGGGCATATCGAGCCGGGCCAGCGTCGTCACCGTCTCGCGCGTCTTCTGGCGCAGGCCCTTGCCTTCGGCGCCGAGCACCAGCGCGACCCTGTCTCCGGCAAAGCTGGTTTCGAGTTCCGCCGGCCCATCCGAATCGAGCCCGATGGTCTGGAAGCCGGCCTCGTGCAGCTGCCCGAGCGCGTCGGCGAGGTTTTTGACCTCGATCTGGTCGATATGCTCCAGCGCGCCGGAAGCGGATTTCGCCAGCACGCCCGATTCCTGCGGGCTGTGGCGTGCCGTGGTGATCAGCGCGCCGGCGCCGAAGGCGACCGCCGAGCGCAGGATGGCGCCGACATTGTGCGGATCGGTGACCTGGTCGAGCACCAGCACCAGTTTCGTGTCGCCCAGCGCGTCGAGGCGTTTGGGCTTCAGCGGCTCCGCCTCGATCAGCACACCCTGATGCACGGCGTCCGATCCGGTGATCTTGTCGATATCCCTGGGCTCGACCAGTTCGGCCGTGAACGGCAGGGCGGCGAGATCGGCAATTTCAAGACGCTCGGCCGCATTGCGCGTCACCAGCATTTTCTTGATCCGGCGCCGTGGATTGTCGAGCGCCGCCCGCACCGTGTGCAGGCCATAGAGCCGCACCAGGCCATCGCCTGCGTTTTCGCCCGGGGGGACAGGCTGACGTGGCTTGAATGCCGGCGCGCCGCCGCTCTTCTCGTCGCGAAAGGCGCGGCGCAGCTTGGCGTAATGGGTGTCTTTCGGAGTGTTGGTCTTGTTGCTCATGGTCGGCTTCTATAGCCGTCTGCGGCGGTCAGGGATACGGCCCGTCGCCGCAGTCGGCGAACAAGTTCGAAAAAGCCCGGCTGCGCGGTTGACACCCACTGGCCTTGCCGCCATAAGGCGCTTCGCTGATTTCGGAGAAGACATCTATCTCGGGTCCGGATCGGCAAGAATGCCTCGTTGCATGGCTCCGGCGGCAGACTGGAGAGGTGCCCGAGTGGTTAAAGGGGACGGACTGTAAATCCGTTGGCTTAGCCTACGTTGGTTCGAATCCAACCCTCTCCACCACTGCCGGCCCGGAAGCCCTGAAACGCGAAGAGCATCGGAGGCGAAAAGCGCATGGCGCTTTTCGGTTGAATCCGGTACTTCAGTGCAAGGCGCGGGTATAGCTCAGTGGTAGAGCAGCAGCCTTCCAAGCTGAATATGCGGGTTCGATTCCCGCTACCCGCTCCAAATCTCCATCGCCCGGATTTCCATCGCCCAGAATTCCATCGCCCAGAATTCCATCGCAACGAACTGTAAGCCGGGACACTGCGCAATGCGCGCAGCGCTCCGATTGTCTCCGCGCCGCGTCAGCTGTTGAACGCGGATGCAACCTGGTGCTGCTGCGGCACCTGGCCGTTCGGCGTCAGCTTGTCGACGATGCCGGGCAGGGCCGTGGACAGTTGCTTGAGCAGTTCCTGCTCGTTCATGCCGGTCCGTTGCGCGATCTCGCGGATAATTTGGGGTCCAATCGCGTTGCCGAGATCATTGGCGTTGATCGACTGGTTCTGCCCGGTGCCGACCCAGGAGTCGGCGGTGTTGCCGTGACCGGCATCCCTGAGCTTGTCGAGCAGGCCGCCGAGGCCGCCGAGCAGGCCGCCGTCACTGGCGGTGGCTTCTGTCGGCGCGGGGGCGGGCGGAGCGGCAGCTTCGGGTTGATCCGGCTGTTCGCTTCTGCCGCTCAGCATCTTTCCGACCAGCAACGCGCCGAGCGCGATCATCAGCGGTTTGGTGATGTTGCCCCCGGGAACGGCGTTGTCAAAAAGTCCCATAGTGGATCCTCCATCTCAACCAAGCCCAGCCCATTGCACAATGGCGCATTCGGGCGGAATTTCAAGTTGGCTTGAGCTTTTGACAATCATATGAAAATGTCGCGTCGGCGAGGGATGGAGAGGAAAAAATGGGTATCATCAGCTGGATCATTCTCGGCGCCATCGCCGGCTTCCTGGGCAGCAAGATCGTCAACAAGACCGGCCAGGGCCTGATCATGGATATCGTGCTCGGCATCGTCGGCGCTATCGTCGGCGGCGTGATCTGCAGCCAGATCTTTGGCGTGGGTGTCACCGGTCTCAACATCTCCAGCCTGATCGTCGCCGTGGTCGGCGCCGTGGTCGTGCTGTGGGCCTACCACCAGTTCAGCGGACGCAGGACGCTTTAGCCGGAACGCACGCCCTTTTTTGCTTGCCGGTGACCGGCTCGTTCGGGGCCGGTGACCGGCGTCCTAGCGTCGTAAAGCGAGCAATGGCTAGGCGACCACGGCCAGCCGGCGCTTGCGTTGGTCCAGCGACACGATGGTCAGCCCGCTGCCCACCACCAGCAGGATGCCGCAGACGGCCAGCACGTTGGGGAATTGTCCGAACACCAGCAGTCCCGAAATGACGGCCCAGACGGTGAAGCAATAATAGAACGGCGCCACCGCGCTGGTCGGCCCGACGCGATAGGCCATGAAGATGAAGAAATGGCCGAAGATCAGGAAAAACCCGGCGCCGGCCATCAGCAGCAGATGACGTGCCTCTGGCATCACCCAGCGCTCGGAAACCAGATGCGCGGCGCCGGCGCCGATCAGCACCACCACGACGGCGGAGATCGCCACGATCATCCCCGGCACCTCGGCCGAGACCCGCCGGCCGGCAAGGTCGCGCGCGGCCGCCAACGCCGCATTGCCGAGCGCCAGCAGAGCATAGACCGAAATGCCTTGCATCGTCGGCTGCGCCACCATCAGCGCGCCGATGAAACCGAGCCCGATCAGCGCCATGCGCAGGCCGCCGATTCGCTCGCCAAACAGGATCGACGAGCCGACCAGCATCAGGAGCGGCGTTATCTGTCCGAGCGCGGTGGAATCCGCGATCTGCATGTTGGCGAGCGCCACGACATAACAGAGGATCGCCGCCATCTCGAGCAGGTTCCTGCCCAGCACGCGCCTGTCGAAGATCAGCGGGATCTGTTTGCCGTAGCCCAGCGCGAACAGCAGCGGAAACCCCCACAACGCCGCCGCGACGCCGCGCAGGAACAGCACCTCGTAGGACGGCAGCCCGGCGGTCGCGAGTTTCATCATCGTATCGTTGACGAGATACGACCCGGTCGAGATGATCATGAACAGTGGGCCGCGAACGGTCGTCGGAAGGAAATGCATCGGGTCAGGAGATCAGAGCTCGATGACGACCGCAATGGGCCATCGACGGGCCGTGAAGCGGACACGGACTGGCGGGCAAGGCCGCCGCGGCGGCTCAATCGATCCGGCTTTCACCCATTTCATTCCGTCCAGGGCCTACCTATATCAGCGCCACATCCCCGCAATCGGATCGCAGGTTCGGACTGGGTGAGACGGCACCCGGCCAAAAGACGCTTGTGTTTTTTGGCCTTTGTCGCTAATCGCCCCGCATTCGACTGAACTGAAGGTCAAGGCCGTCCAAGGAAAGAGACTATGGCAAAAGGTAAATTCGAGCGCACTAAGCCTCATGTGAACATCGGCACGATCGGCCACGTCGATCATGGCAAGAC
>NZ_JAIUIQ010000078.1:0-12266 GCF_020165735.1 Mesorhizobium sp. B283B1A | reverse complement strand
CCGCGGGGGGTGGGGGTCCTGGTTTGCAAAGCAAACCAGCTTCTCAAACCAGCCCTCAAACCCCGTAGCGCGCTGCCGGCTTGTCGGCGTGCAGGCTGCCGTAGAAGGCTTGCCGGGCGCCGAGGAACGTGTCGAGCTTGGCGGTATCGGCAAGTGCGGGCACGGTGACGGCTTCGCCCCTGGCCAGGCCGACAAGGGCGGCATCGACCATGTCGTCGGCGGTCATGATGATCTCCTTCGGAACGTTGTCGATATCGGTGCCGGCAAGTTCCCAGAAATCGGTCCGGGTCGCGCCCGGCAGCACCACCTGCACGTTCACGTCGGTGCCCGCGACCTCGCGGTGAAGCGCCTCGGTGAAGTTGACGACATAGGCCTTGGTGCCACTGTAGATGCCGCCGAAGGAGGTGTCGAAGGCGAGCACCGAGGCGATGTTGACGATGCCGCCGCGGTTGCGTGCCAAAAGCCCCGGCAGCACGGCGCGGGTTAGGCGCGTCAAGGCGATGGTGTTGACCTTGATCATGCGCTCGGCCGCGTCGACGTCGGCGGTGGCCACGACGGCCTGACCGCCGATGCCGGCATTGTTGACCAGCAGTGTGATGCTTTCGTCGGCTGTTACAGCTTGCTCGACGCGGCGCACATCATCGTCGTTTGCAAGATCGGCGCTGATCACGCTGACCGTGCGATCGTAGGCATGGCGCAACTTTTCAGCCAATTCTTCCAGCCGGTCGGCGCGTCGCGCCACCAGCACAAGATCGTAGCCCTGGCCGGCGAGCCGGTCGGCATAGACGGCGCCGATGCCTGACGAGGCGCCGGTGACGACCGCCGTGCCCTTGTTGTTTTCTGCACTCATTATCCTGCTCCTTGTTTCGACCAATTGGTTCGTTTCGACCCCGTGTTGCCGGGCTCCGTGGGCAATCGCACTCGCCTTCACCAAAGTCGCTCAACTCAATAGTGGCATATGCCACTATCAACGAAGTAGGCATATGCCACTATCTTGTCAATGATCTCAACGGGGATTATTTGTCAGGCTGCGACGGACATCATGTCTCTGCCGCGAGGACCTATCATGCCGAAAGACGCCCTGCCCGGCCTTAACCTTTGCAACAACGCCATGCTGCGGCGTGCAACGCGCAAGCTCGGCCAATTCTATGATGATGTGCTGGCCCCTTCGGGGCTCAAGGCAACACAGCAGGGTCTGCTCTACCAGATCCATGTCGGCAACGAGCCGGCAATGGGCGCCCTTGCCGCTGCCCTTGTGATGGATCTGTCGGCGCTCGGTCATACGCTGAAGCCGCTGATCCGCGACGGCTTCCTCGAAACCTTCGCCGACAAGGATGACCGCCGCATCAAGCGCGTCCGGCTGACGCCGTTGGGCCTTGTCAAGCTCGATGAGGCCGTGAAGCTTTGGGAAGTCGCCCAGCGGCGATTCGAGGATCTGGTCGGCAAGGAGCAGGCGGAGCGCCTGCGCGTGGTGCTGGATGACATCGCCGCGCTGGATTTCGATCTGCCGTCGGCCACCTGAGGCAGCCGACGGCTTTTCGCAGACCTTATTCCGCGGGCATCGCCACTGGCTTGGCCAACATCCGGCCGGCCAGCACGATGCCGAGCCCGACGATCGGGAATGCAGCCGCGACCAGGCCGAGGTCGGCCGGCGCGCCATAGCGCAGCACGGCGCCGCCGACCACGGCGCCCAGCGCCACGCCGAGATAGAGCGCCGAGGCATTGAGCGACAGCACGATCGGGGCGGCATCTGGCGCCAGCTTGATGATGCGGCTGGCCTGCGCCGGCGGGAACGCCCAGCCGACAATACCCCACGGCACCATCATGCCCATCAGCGCCGGTCCGGCAATGTTGTGCGGCAGGAAGGTCGGGATCAGCGAGAAGGTGACCAGCATCGCCGCGCTCAAGGCCAGCGACCAGGCAACGGTGCGCGTCGCGCCGAAGCGGTCGGCGGCCTGGCCGCCGGCGACGTTGCCGATGACGGCGCCGACGCCGAAGGCGAGCAGCATGCCGGGCAGCGCCACCGGGCTGAGCCCACCGCCTTCGATAGCCAGGGGCGCGATGAAGGCGAAGACGGTGAAGGCGCCGATCAGGGCGAAGACCGTCGTCAGCAGGATCGGCATGACGCCGGGACGCAGTGCCGCCGCCAGCCGCCGTCTCAGCGGCAGTTTGGTGCCGACGATCCCGCGCGGCAGCCGATACCACAAGATCGCGCCGGCCAGCGCGCCGAGCCCGGCGATGGCAAAGAAGGTGCCGCGCCAGCCAGCGACCGTGGCCACCAGCGCACCGAGCGGCGCGCCGAGCGCAACGGCCACCGTGGTGCCGCCGACGACGACGGCGATGGCGCGGGCACGGTGGTGGTCATCGACCAGTGCCACCGCCGTTCCCTGCGCGGTCGCCGCGAACAGGCCCGACGACAGCGCCATGATGATGCGCGCGATGAGCAGCACCTCGAAGGACGAGCTCAAGGCGGCGGTGATGTTGCCGACGACGAAGAACACCAGCGTCCACAGGATGACGCGGCGCCGGTCCCATTCGCCGGTCAGCGTCGCCAGGATCGGCGTGCCGATCGCATAGGCGAGCGCGAAGGCGGTGATCAATGTGCCCGCCAGCGGGATGGAAATGCCCGCATCCCCAGCGATGTCGGGCAGAAGGCTGGAAATGACGAAGCCCTCGGTCGAGATCGTGAACGATCCGAGCGCGAGCCAGAAGAGACGCTTATCCATGGGGAAGTGTCCTTAGTTCAAAAGTTATTGAACAATTGGACATACCGGAGCATGATGTCAATAAAGCCAGCGGAAAATAGCTGAACCATCCTGACAGCCCTGTGTCAGCACAAAAGGTCAGCACGGGTCGAAACGGGAGAAACAATGTGTACGGGCAGGCGAGGACGGATGCGTTGAAATCGGCCCGAACTGCGCTTAGGTTTCCAGCCATGACGCTGCCTCACCCCAATACGGACCAGATCAGCCTGCCCATCGTGCTCGGCGTGCTCGGCGACCCGACACGGCTTGCCATCGTGCGCTATCTCGCCAGCAAGGAAGGCGTACCGCTGAACTGCAGCCGGTTCCTCGATCTCGGGTCGAAGACGAATTTGAGCTATCACCTCGCCAAATTGCGCGAGGCCGGCGTCACCCGCACCGAAGTGGTCGGCACCAACCG
Source organism: Mesorhizobium sp. B283B1A (assembly GCF_020165735.1). Taxonomy (NCBI): domain Bacteria; kingdom Pseudomonadati; phylum Pseudomonadota; class Alphaproteobacteria; order Hyphomicrobiales; family Phyllobacteriaceae; genus Mesorhizobium; species Mesorhizobium sp. B283B1A. The sequence continues at coordinate 9,104 of NZ_JAIUIQ010000078.1, read as the reverse complement.
GATGATCACGCTGCGCCGCGCCGACCTCGACGCCCGCTTCCCCGGCCTGCTCGACAGTGTCATCGCCGCGGCTGGCAACTCTGCCCTTCCAGCGGTCGGCGGCCCCGACATCGAAGTTCCGGCGTAGCCCGCAGGTTCCGAAGCAAAATTCAGTCCCCCTAGCGCTGCCAAAAACCAATGTGCGGCGCGAGAAGCTCCTCCTCCATCTCTGGGAAGGGGCCGTGGACCTCGACCGGTTTCTGCCCGGAGGCAGGACCGTGCGCGACGCGAGGTTCATCGTCGGATTCTCGGCATGGTCGCCAGTTAGCGCCAGAAGCTTGGTCTCCTCGAAGCCGTAGACCAGCCGGCCGATATTCGCCCAGTAAAGCGTTCCGGTGCACATCGCGCAGGGCTCGCCGGTCGAGACCAGCGTGCAGGACCAGAGGAATTCCGGCGGATAGGCGTCCGCGGCACGCCGGGCGAGTTCGGTTTCAGCGTGGCGCACGGTGCTGATGTTGCCTTGCCGCATGAGGATGCGATCGTCGGGGCCGACGAGCACACAGCCGAAAGGATGGTGCCCGTGCGCGGCGGCGTCGCGCGCGACGTCATTGGCAGCGCGCAGGTGGGCGAACATCCGGTCGCGGGTCATCGCCTGGTGCCTTTCGAGGCTGTCTAAGCGGATATTCCCATCTTAACTTCGGGACGACGTGGACGCTAGCAGATGGCGTGCTTCCGCGATAGCCACGGGTGGGCTGCCCAGTGGTCCCAGCCCTAACGATCTCAAGAGCCTGATAGCAACAACCGGGGCTTGATAGTTAAGGCGGGGGCTTGATAACGAAGACGGGCCGGAAAGGCCTCCAACGGGGCCGCGCCAAGGGAGCCCGCCGCATGCGCATAGCCGTCCTCGCCGATATTCACGGCAACATACTGGCACTGGATGCCGTGCTGGAGGATTTGGCGCGGCGTGGCGGCGCCGATCTCACCGTCAACCTCGGCGACAGCGTTTCCGGCCCGCTCTGGCCACGCGAGACCTTTGCCAGGCTGCAGGCGCTGAACCTGCCGACGGTGCGCGGCAACCATGACCGCCGCGTCGCGGCCGACCCCGTCAATGACGAGATGTGGCCCTCGGACGTCTACGCGCAGGAGCGGCTGACGCAGCCGCAGCGCGAGGCACTCTTCGCGCAACCCCTCAGCCTGGAGGTCGCTCCCGGCGTCGTCGCCTTCCACGCCCGTCCCGATCATGACGAGAAATATCTCACCGATGCGATCGTCGATGGCCAGTTGGTGCGCGCGCCGCTGGCGGCGATCCGGCGCCGGCTGACGGCGCTCGACCCGGCCTGCCGTATTGCGCTGTGCGGCCACAGCCACCGCGCCGAGCTGGTCCGTGTTCCCGATGGCCCGGTCATCTTCAACCCGGGCAGCATCGGCTGCCCCGCCTATGATGATTCAACGCCGCCCGCGCATGTCTCCGAACAGGGCTCGCCGCACCCCCGCTACGGCATCGTCACCTTGGGCGGCGCCGGCCTGCCCGACCGTTTCGAGACCATCGCCGTCGACTACGACCACGAAGCGGCCGCACGGCAGGCCGAGCAGGCGGGACGGCCGGAATGGGCCCACGGCTTGCGCACCGGCTTCATGCCGTAAACCACGCCACCAGCTTACCAGCCATCAACCGGCACCAGCTTCGCCACAATTTTCGGACTTACATGGCGGCCCGTCGTCCCCTATAAAACCGGCCGGGCATGCGGCGGGACTGTCGCGGCATGGTGTTTCGAATATCGGCGCACGGCCAAATGATGAGGCGCACAGTTACGCTCCGAACAAGCTTGCAGGCGCTGATTGCCGTTCCGCTGCTGATCGCGGCCTGGCCGGCCGTTGTCCCTGCCCATGCCGAAGACTTCATTTCGGTCGTCACCGGGCTTGCCCCCGACGACCTGCTCAATATCCGAGCCAAGCCATCGGCGATCGGCAAGACCGAGGCCCGCCTGGCCGGCGGCGCAAGCGTACGCAACCTTGGCTGCAACGACATTGACGGGCACCCCTGGTGCAAGGTCGAGTCCGACAATCCCAAGGCCACCGGCTGGGCCCCCGCGCGCTACCTCGTGCCTCTCAATCCGGCGACCGTGTCCGATCTGGACCAGGCGGCGGACACGCCTGCCGGCGATGCCGCCCCTCCGCCGACGCCTGATCTGACGGCACGGCTGGGCGAGGCGGCCCACGCTGCCGAACCGCCGGTGAAATCCGTTGCCGAAACCGCCATGCAGGATGCCTATGGCCTGGCTCTGGCTGCTGAAACCCCGCCGACCGGAGAGCTTCCTGACCCCGCGGCGGCTGCACCCGTCGATAAGCAGACCGTGGCGGAACTCCCGCCCCAGCCCGACGCTCTTGCCTCTGGCGGCGGCATCGATATTCCCTGCGCCCGCAAGGTCGGCCAGCCGATGACGCGGTGCACGGCAACCGTCGTGCACAAGGGCACCGACAAGGCCGAAGTGACCGTGACCTGGCCCGATGGCGGCACGCGCGTCATCGCCTTCGACGCCGGCCGGCCGGCTGGCTCGGACGCCGACGGCAATTTCCGCTTCACCCGCGAGGGCAGCCTCAACATGATCCGCATCGGCGAGGCCGAGCGTTTCGAGATCACGGATGCGGTGGCGTTTGGAACAAAGGGAATAGGGCAGTAGGGCAGTAAGGCAGTATGTGAAGTTGCCTTGACTGCTCCCCCTACTGCCCTACTGCCCTACTGCCCTACTGCCCTACTGCCCTACTGCTCATTTTCGGGGTTACATCCGACAAAACTCTTCCCTATAAGGCCCTCCTAGCCTGATACCAGAATCGCAAGCACAACCGGCCGGGTCTTCCCGTCCCGGTTTTTCGTGTAAGCCGCTCGCCGAACGGAATCCGAACCCATGCCAAGACGCACCGACATCAAGTCGATCCTGATCATCGGGGCCGGCCCCATCGTCATCGGCCAGGCCTGCGAGTTCGATTATTCCGGCACCCAGGCCTGCAAGGCGCTCAAGGAAGAAGGCTTCCGCGTGATCCTGGTCAATTCCAACCCGGCCACCATCATGACCGACCCGGAACTGGCCGACGCCACCTATATCGAGCCGATCACGCCGGAAGTGGTCGCCAAAATCATCGCCAAGGAGCGGCCCGACGCGCTGCTGCCGACCATGGGCGGCCAGACCGCGCTCAACACCGCTCTGTCGCTGCGCCGCATGGGCGTGCTCGAGCGTTACAATGTCGAGATGATCGGCGCCGACGCCACGGCGATCGACAAGGCCGAGGACCGCGCGCTGTTTCGCGAGGCGATGAGCAAGATCGGCCTGGAAACGCCGAAGTCGATGCTGGCCAACGCCACCGACGTCAAGAACGCCGACCGCAAGACCCATGAGGCCGAGCGCGCCGCGCTCAAGGCCGAGAAGCCGGCCGATCTCGATACCGCGCTCGATGCGCTGGAGACACGCTGGAACCTCGGCGAAGGCGACCGCAAGCAGCGCTATATCAGCCACGCCATGGCGATCGCCGCCCAGGCGCTCGACCATGTCGGACTGCCCGCCATCATCCGCCCCTCCTTCACCATGGGCGGCACCGGCGGTGGCATCGCCTACAACCGCGCCGAATTCTACGACATCGTCCAGTCCGGCCTCGACGCCTCGCCGACCACCGAAGTGCTGATCGAGGAAAGCGTGCTCGGCTGGAAGGAGTATGAGATGGAGGTCGTCCGCGACAAGGCGGACAACTGCATCATCGTCTGCTCGATCGAGAACATCGACCCGATGGGCGTGCACACGGGCGATTCGATCACCGTCGCCCCGGCGCTGACCTTGACCGACAAGGAATACCAGATGATGCGCAACGCCTCGCTGGCGGTGCTGCGCGAGATCGGCGTCGAGACCGGCGGCTCCAACGTGCAGTTCGCCGTCAACCCGGCCGATGGCCGGCTGGTGGTGATCGAGATGAACCCGCGCGTTTCGCGCTCCTCCGCGCTGGCTTCGAAGGCGACCGGCTTCCCGATCGCCAAGATCGCCGCCAAGCTTGCCGTCGGCTACACGCTGGACGAGTTGGAGAACGACATCACCGGCGGCGCCACGCCCGCCTCGTTCGAGCCGTCAATCGATTACGTGGTGACCAAGATCCCGCGCTTTGCCTTCGAGAAATTCCCCGGCGCCGAGCCGGTGCTGACCACCGCCATGAAGTCGGTCGGCGAAGTGATGGCCATCGGCCGCACCTTCCAGGAATCGCTGCAGAAAGCGCTGCGCGGACTGGAAACCGGCCTCACCGGCCTCGACGAGATCGAGATCCCCGGCCTCGGCCACGGGGCGGCAGTTGCCAGCCATGTCGACGACCGCAACGCCATCCGCGCCGCCTTGGGCACCCCAACGCCGGACCGGCTGCGCATGGTGGCGCAGGCGATCCGCATGGGCACCTCGCTGGAAGACGTACACGCCATGTGCAAGATCGACCCGTGGTTCCTCGAACAGATCGCGGGCATCGTCGCCATGGAAGCCCGCATCCGCGAGCACGGCATCCCGCAGGACGCCGTCAATCTGCGCATGCTGAAGGCGATGGGCTTCTCCGACGCCCGCCTCGCATCGTTGACGAAGACCGACGCCGAAGTGATTCAGAAGATTCGCGAAAAGCTCGACGTTCATCCAGTTTATAAGCGCATCGACACCTGCGCCGCCGAATTCGCCTCGCCGACCGCCTACATGTACTCCACCTATGAAGTGCCGTTCGCAGGCAGCCTCGCCAACGAGGCCCAGGTCTCGTCGCGCAAGAAGGTCGTCATCCTTGGCGGCGGGCCGAACCGCATCGGCCAGGGCATCGAGTTCGACTATTGCTGCTGCCACGCGGCGTTCGCGCTGCGCGATGCCGGCTATGAAGCGATCATGATCAACTGCAACCCCGAGACCGTCTCGACCGACTACGACACCTCGGACCGGCTCTATTTCGAACCGCTGACGGCGGAGGACGTGCTGGAGATCCTGCGCGCCGAGCAGGCCTCGGGCGAACTGGTCGGCGTCATCGTCCAGTTCGGCGGCCAGACGCCGCTGAAGCTGGCCGATGCGCTGGAGAAGGCCGGCATCCCGATCCTCGGCACCTCGCCCGACATGATCGATCTCGCCGAAGACCGCGACCGCTTCCAGAAGCTGCTGCACAAGCTCAACCTCAGCCAGCCGAAGAACGGCATCGCCTATTCGGTCGAGCAGGCCCGCCTCGTCGCCGGCGAGCTCGGCTTCCCGCTGGTGGTGCGCCCGTCCTATGTGCTCGGCGGCCGCGCCATGCAGATCATCCATGACGAGAGCATGCTGCAATCCTATTTGCTCGACACCGTGCCCGGCCTGGTGCCGGAGGACATCAAGCAGAAATACCCCAACGACAAGACCGGCCAGATCAACACGCTCCTGGGCAAGAACCCGCTGCTGTTCGACACCTATCTCTCGGGCGCCATCGAGGTCGATGTCGACTGCCTCTGCGACGGCAAGGCGACCTTCGTCTCCGGCATTCTCGAACACATCGAGGAGGCCGGCATCCATTCGGGCGACAGTGCCTGCTCGCTGCCGGTGCACTCGCTGCCTTCGGAACTGGTCGACGAGCTGGAGCGCCAGACGGCGGCTCTTGCCCGTGCGCTCAATGTCGGCGGCTTGATGAACGTGCAGTACGCGATCAAGGACGGCACGGTCTATGTGCTGGAGGTCAACCCGCGCGCGTCACGCACCGTGCCCTTCGTTGCCAAGACCATCGGCCGTCCGATCGCCAAAATCGCCGCCCGCATCATGGCCGGCGAGAGCCTGGAAGACGCCTTCGCCCATTACGGCGCCATGCCCGACCCCAGGAACCCCGGCCACATCGCGGTCAAGGAAGCCGTCTTCCCCTTCGCCCGCTTCCCCGGCGTCGACATATTGCTCGGCCCGGAAATGCGCTCGACCGGCGAGGTCATGGGCCTCGACCGCGACTTCGCGCTGGCCTTCGCCAAGAGCCAGTTAGGGGCCGGCGTCGACCTGCCCCGCTCCGGCACGCTGTTCGTCTCGGTGCGCGACGAGGACAAGAAAGGCATCCTGCCGGCGGTCAAGCGCCTCGCCGGCCTCGGCTTCAAGGTGCTGGCCACCTCGGGTACCCAACGCTTCCTCGCCGAAAACGGCGTCGTCGCCGAAAAGATCAACAAGGTCCTCGAAGGCCGCCCCCACATCGAAGACGCCATCCGCAACCGCCAGGTCCAGATCGTCTTCAACACCACGGATGGCCAGAAGGCGGTGTCGGACTCCAAATCGCTGCGGCGGGCGACGCTGATGCAGAAGGTACCGTATTACACGACGCTGTCGGGTGCTGCCGCTGTGGCGGAGGCGATCGCGGCGCTGAAAGCGGGGAGCCTGGAGGTTCGGCCGCTGCAGGAATATTTTGCTTAGGCGACTAGCTCCCTTCTCCCCGTTCAACGGGGAGAAGGTGCCGGCAGGCGGATGAGGGGCAGCGCCAGCGTCTCTGTCGGATCAACAAAACAGCCGGTTGCATTTGGCCCTCTTCAGAGCCATTCTCCTTCGTCAACTTTGGGAGGGGAAGAATGGCAAAGAAATCTGGAAGGATTGGGGAAGCAGATATTTCAAAAGACGTCATAGCGATTATAGATGCCGAACCCAAAAAGGAGATTTCCACCACAAGATTGATTGCGAAGCTTAGGGAGCGTATTCCACTAAGCGCTGAGGACGAAGAGCAGCTAGAGGGTCGACAAGACGATCGATTCTCCCAGATCGTCCGCAACATTAAGTCGCACAAGGACCAGCCCGGAAACCTCATCCATGAGGGGCATCTGCAGGGTATCTATAGAGGGTTTAAGCGGCCCTAGCGAACTTCGCCTTATATCCCGGCGGAAACCATTTCAATTCAGTTTGCGCTGGTGCATTCTTGTCCCAGACAAACCAAGCGTATGCCGTGGTGCCGGAACCGGCTTGAACAGCACCTGCCGGATAGAAGGTGATGCGCTCGCTAAAGACCCAGACGCGCGCGGGTGGGCATTCAGCGAAGATCGTATTCGCTCGATTTGCCCCTTCCAAAAAAGCCAGCCTCAAAAGCAGTGCGAACTTATTGCGCGCCAGTTTCACTCCGGAGCGCACGAAACTTTCCGCGCTATTATAAGGAGGATTGGTCACGATATTTTCCGCCGGTGTGCGGGCTATGTTGAAGTCAATCCCAGCTTCACCGAAGCCACGATTAAATAGATCGGAACTTCGCACCGGATTGCCACGACTCTCCAGAACCCGAGACATTGCGCCGTCGCCACATGCGCACTCCCATATCTCGCCTGAGAATTTTTCATTTTCCATCAAGGCATGCGTCGCCCAAGCGGGCGTTGGGAAGTAATCCGGACCGGCGAGATCGGCAAACCGCTTCATTGTCGGCTTGAAGCCGCCGTTGAGATTATACGTCGCGTCCATAGTGATTCGACTCCGCTGGCGCAGAAACGATAACAGAATCATATAGTTAAATAAATGTTAAGGTGATGTGGCGAATTGACTCAGGTGCCCCGCCCGGCCTGGAAGCGTGACCGCGCCGAAGTTGCGCAAATGATGCGTCATTCTGACATTCTCATCGATCGACTTAGCTAGGGACTCGTTAACTATGACTCGCTCAAGCACAACGAATTTGGCCAATGGAGAGCTACTGCGCGTAGCAAAAGGCGTGCCAGTCGGCAGGGACTCAAATTTGTTAAGGACTCGTCAACCATGACTTCGAGTCCGAATTTGCTTGCAAAGGCGATGGACTTGCCGTAGACTTAATATATGGCTTCGTTAAACGAATTTCTCGCCGTAAGGCACAGGGCTTTAGTAAGAGCGCTCGCTGAAACACGGCACCGACTTTCCTCTATAGAGGAGGAGATCGAGCAGATCGAAAGAGCAGCAGAAGCCGCGAATATAAGCCTAGAGATATCTGAAGTTGGCAGGCGTTCAAAAGCTATAGCTTTTTCGTCTCAATCTAAACTGCCACAAACTATGAAGGAAGCAGCGGTAGAGGCACTTAAGGACGAAGCATCCGGCATGACAACCAACGATATACTTAAGGTTGTCAACGATAAATTAGGAACGAACTACCCCAGATCCAGTTTAAGCCCTCAACTTTCTCGCCTTAAAGGCGACGGAATCCTCTACAGGGAGGGTGACCGCTGGATACTGGCACCGGATCGCAATCTGGCTGCAAATTCACCCAGCCTCAACGAGAATGGGGCATCCGAAGATGCCCCAGACCCTACCGACCGTGAATGATTGAAGCCCTAGCGATCGGTTTTCTCTAACTTCAAGGAGGCCTCAAATGCAGCCGCCTTAGCAACAATCCTGGCTGCGCATGACTAGTCGTTCGCAGCAAGCAGCCGGGGAGCCCGGCAGTGGTGATGCGTGTCTCTAGCACGTATCACCACACTAATTAGTTGACCCACGCCAGACGGTCAACGCCATCGCAGCCACCCTCACGCCACCGCCACACACTCAATCTCGATATCAAACTCCATCGGCCAAGACGCCACCGGCACAAAACTCCGCGCCGGCGGGTTGACGCTGAAGTACCGGGCATAGACTCGGTTGATGGCGTTGTAGAAGCCGGAATTGACGGCGTAGATGCGCACCATCACCACATTGTCCAACGAGGTGCCGGCCGCTTCCAGGCAATGCTTCAGCGCCTTCAGCGACGCCTCGGTCTGCACCTCGATGTCGCCGCGCACCATCTCGCCGGTCACCATGTCCACCGGCGGCGTCGCCGAGATGAACACGAAGCCGTTGGCCTTCACCGCGGTCGAACAGGGCAGGCCGAGCGAGCGCACCTTGTCCGACATGACCGGTACTTCGATGACTTCTTTTTTCATGGTGGTGCTTCCTTTGGTTGGCAGGGAGCTTATCGCGCTAGCGGCCGAACGCCAGCGCCGTTCTTCCTTCACCCCCTGTGGGAGAAGGTGGCACGGCGCGTCAGCGCCGGGTCGGATGAGGGGTGTTCCAGCGGAGTGAGGCGTTGGCGTTCCCTGGAACACCCCTCATCCGCCCTTCGGGCACCTTCTCCCGCAAGGGGATTGTTGCAAAATTGGGTGGATGTGATTCCCTGTTTTTGAACAGGGGATCGTGCAATGACGACGAAGCCGAGCG
>NZ_JAIUIQ010000077.1:0-13523 GCF_020165735.1 Mesorhizobium sp. B283B1A | reverse complement strand
GGATCCTGGCAGATGAGGAGATCAAGACCAGCTTTTTGTATCCGCTTCTTCGTGTCCTGGACGCGCCGGTCGAACTCCTCACGCAGAAAAGGTTTTTGGTAGCTCATCCGTATGATCCTTCTCGAAATTGAGCCTGTGCGCTCTTGAGTTCGCCCAGTGCGGCCCAGGACAACCGCAGGCGACGCCCGGAAATCTTGATCCCCATTCTCGCAGGTCCCAGTTTGCTTGGGTTGCGGGTGCTCAGGCGAGCATTTGTCTCAAGGCATTCTCAGTCAAATGCAGTGTTTATATCGGCACCATCTCGCTTCGAGATGCCGGGGCCTGCAGACAAGAAATTGCGCTTTGTAGAATGCCGTTGGCTTCGACGAAAGACGCCCATGTCACCTGACGCTGGGCCATCTGCACCCATCGTGCCCATATGGTTTTGTCTTCGGCTTGGGCACCCGGCGCTTGCGACAATCTTGGCGGCGCGGGCAGCCGGTATGCTGGGAACCACTCCCCAAGATCCTGATATTTATAAGGGCGCCGGGTTCCCTCGACCCTGTCGGCACGTGCTGGCTCAGGCGGAAAAGCGCTTGCCCCTGGCGGTGGTCAAGAGGCGCTTCTCGAGGCGTAGCGCTTACCAGCGAAGACCATGGCCGAGGTCGGCTAGGACCTTACTCCCCCTGAGCACACCCACCGCTCGGGTGCGGATCTCGGCGCGTTCCCGCTCTAGAGTCACCATCCGATTATGTTGCACGGCGGCCCTTCAAGTCATCACCACATTCACCCTGATGCATTCTGCTGGAGTCACGCTGCATTGGGCTGCCTCGCGGCGCAGAAATACTGCACTCCTGGTATGCAGATCAGCGGAAATCAGAGCATACCTGATAATATTTTATTGGCCACGACCAGCCCGCCTTAGCCCGCGCTTTCGCCCAAGCTCCAACAGGTTTCAAATGGCCAACAAGGTACCATCGCATGTCGAATACGTTGTCATCGGAGGCGGCATTATCGGCCTTTCGATAGCCTATCACCTGACACGTCTCGGCCACCGGGACGTTCTGCTTCTGGAGCGCGACCAACTGACATGCGGCACAACCTGGCATGCTGCGGGCCTGGTGACGCAACTCCGCGCGAACGAAACCATGGCAAAGCTCGCTCAATACTCTGCGGATCTGTTCAGGGACCTCGAAAATCTAACCGGTCAGGCAACTGGTTTTCGGCAAACCGGCTCCATCACTGTCGCCGCGACCCAGGACCGCCTTGAAGAGCTTAAGCGGGGGTCTTCGATGGGCCGCTCGTTTGGCCTGGACGTGGAGATGATAAGCGCTGCGGAAGCCCAACGCCGCGTTCCATTGCTCGATGTCACTGACGTCCTGGGGGCGGCATGGATCGCTTCCGACGGGATGACAAACGCTATCGATACCGCCCGTGCTTTCGCAACTGGGGCGAGGCAGGGTGGAGCAACGATCCTCGAGCGGACACCTGTCACACGCATCCTCGTCGAGAAGGGCCGTTTTGTCGGCGTGGAAACCAGTCAGGGAACGGTCCGTGCTGAACACGCGGTCATCTGCACCGGCTTGTGGACGCGGAATGTGGCTGCTGAACTTAACTGGTCGGTGCCGTTGCAGGCGGCCGAGCATTTCTATGTTGTCACTGAGGCAATTCCCGACCTACCCCATGATCTGCCGACGATCCGCGATATGGACGCGCGCGTCTATGCAAAAGCGGACGCCGGTAAACTGCTCGTGGGTTTCTTCGAGGCCAAGGGCAAACCTTGGGGCATAAACGGCATACCGCAGGATTTCAGTTTCGATTCGTTGCCCGAAGATTTCGACCACATCGAACCATATCTCTCTGCGGCCATCGAGCGCATGCCTGTCCTGGCGAATGTCGGCCTTCAGCTGAATTTCAATGGCCCTGAGAGCTTCACGCCTGATAACCGCTTCCACCTCGGGCCATCACCTGAAATTCAAGGCCTGTATGTCGCCTCTGGATTCAATTCCTGCGGTATCGAATCCTCGGGTGGTGCGGGAAAGGTCATGGCAGAATGGATGTCGACAGGTTTGCCGGCTGGAGACTGCTGGGAAATGGACGTCCGTCGATCAATGCCCTTCCAGCGGAACAGGCGGTATCTGTACGACCGCACGGTGGAGGCGGTCGGCAACCTCTGGGCACTTCATCTGCCGCATAAGTCAGCCAAGACGGCACGCAACGTTCGCGTGTCCCCCCTGCACGACCGCCTGTCCGCAGTCGGGGCGAATTTCGGTGAAAGCGCCGGGTGGGAACGCGTCCAATGGTTTGGTGCGCCTGGATCATCAAAAGAAAACCAGGCAACTTTCGGCCGGGACGAATGGTTCGAGCGGAGCGGCGCGGAGCATACGGCCACTCGCTCCGGGGTCACTCTGTTCGACCAAACCTCCTTCGCGCATCTTTTGGTACAGGGGTCGGATGGCTTGGCGTTGCTACAGCGCTTGTCCACGAACGAAGTCGACGTAGCCGTCGGCCGCGTCGTCTATACGCCTTGGCTCAACGAGCGAGGCGGTATGGAGTCCGACGTCACCATCGCACGCATAGGCGAGGAGGAATTTCTTGTCGTAACAGCAGCAATCCAACGCACCCGTGACCTCTCCTGGCTGCGGTTGCATGCCAAGGGAGCCGGCCACGTCTCGGTTGCAGATGTCTCATCCGGATATACCACCCTTTCCGTGATGGGTCCGCGATCGCGTGAGTTACTTCAGCGCGTCAGTCCTGCGGATTTTTCAAACGAGGCATTTCCCTTCGCAACGGCTCGTGAAATCGAGGTCGGGTATAGCCTCGCGCTCGCATTCCGGATGACTTTTGTCGGCGAGTTGGGGTGGGAACTTCACATCCCGACCGAACAAACACTAGGGGTCTACGACGCTCTGGTGGCAGCCGGGGCCGATCTCGGCCTAGGCCACGCCGGATATGTTGCTCTCAACACGCTGCGCCTGGAAGCGGGCTACCGTGACTGGGGTGCCGATGTCGGGGATGAGGACACCCCATTGGAATCGGGACTGGGATTCACGGTTGCCTGGGACAAGCCTGATAATTTCATTGGAAGCGCTGCACTGGAGGCCCAGCGCGGCAAACCCCTGCGCCGGCGGCTGGTCCAGTTCGCTGCCCCAAATGCCAAATCGTTGATGTTCGGAACCGAGCCTGTCTGGCGTAACGGCAGCCTTGTCGGTTACCTTCGCTCAGCTGGTTTTGGCCACACTGTGGGCTGTGGTATCGGGATGGGGTATCTCACGGCACAAGAAGGGGTGACGGCTGATTGGCTTTCCGGAGGGTCATTCGAAATCGAGATCGCTGGCGAACGCTATTCCGCCATAGCTTCTCTGCGGCCATTCTATGACGCGGGGCGCAGCCGCGTGAGGGGCGAGTGGCGTGCTGTGGAGGAGCTGGTCGCAAAAGAGCTCCTCAAGGCCTGAGACTAGACCGCGCAATCTTGGAGCGCTCCTGTCGCTGGCGCGCGTTGCATCGGGTCGCGGGATAGAGCTGCCCACATGCAAGGATGTTGTTGTGCTATAGGCCAGCTTAATGCTGGCTTTCTGGCATCGGATCTCGATAGGTCGAAATAGACGCATGTTTCCGCCAACGTACTCAACGGCCCTCAGCTATGGAGGGAACGATACTGTGCTCTGGTTTGAGTAGGTCGAACGGCAGACCATGGGCTTGTCTGGCACCATGATCCGGTTTCGGGTCGCACACTGACTATACTCGGCCAGGTGCGTGGAGGGACCGGCTACTTGCTCGGCACTCAGATTGCTCAGTTTGACGACGGAGCCGGATTGTCATGCCTCATAACTGCGTGGCCACGAAGCTGCGTACCGATCTGACGGGCGAGCGGGCAGAGTTTAAGAGACTATTCAGCGTTAACCGGCCAAGCCGCCTTCCACCAAGTTGACCCAGTAGCCGATCCCGTAAGGGATTGCATTGTCATCAAAATCGTAGGTCGGATTGTGCAAGCCCGCGGTTGGTCCGTTGCCGAGGAATAGGAACGCGCCAGGTCGCGCCTGCAACATGTAAGAGAAGTCCTCCGAGACCATCACCGGCTTGACCTGTTCGTTGACGGCCTCCCGCCCCACAAGAGCCCGCGCGGCTGCGGCGGCAAATTCGGTCGATGCTGTATGGTTGAACGTCAACGGCTCGAGACGCCTGTGCCGATATTCCACTTTAGCCCCGAAAGCTGCCGCGATATTTTCCGCGCAGACCTTGATTTGTTTTTCCGCAAAATCACGCAATGCTGGCGATAGGCTCCTAACGGTTCCGCCCAGCGTCACGGAGTCAGGTATGATGTGGTAGGATTCACTTCCGGTGAATTTCGGCACTGACACAACGAGCGCTTCCGTCGGATCCAGATTTCGGGAAACCAAGGTCTGGAGGGCCGTGATGATCTGTGCTCCGACCACCACCGGATCTATAGTGAAATGAGGCGTTGCGGCGTGTCCGCCCCGGCCGGTAATGGTGATGTCAAATTCGTCGAGGGCCGCCATAATCGATCCGTCGCGAATACCGAACCTGCCCACGTCAATGCCTGGCATGTTGTGCATACCGAAGACTTGGGAGATATTGAACCTGTCCATCAAGCCTTCTTGCACCATTCGACCGGCGCCCTGCCCGTCTTCCTCGGCGGGCTGGAAAATGAGCGCCACCGAACCTTTGAAGTTCCGCGTGGCGGAGAGATGCTTAGCGGCACCCAGCAGCATGGCGGTGTGGCCGTCGTGACCGCAGGCGTGCATCTTCCCCTCGACCTGCGAAGTCCAGGGCTTGCCGGTAGCCTCGACGATCGGCAGCGCGTCCATATCCGCGCGCAGGCCAATCGTCGGTCCATCCCCGCCTGCACCTTGGATCACCGCGACGACACCGGTCTCGGCGATGCCCGTCTCGATATGATTTATCCCGAAGGAAGCAAGCTTTTCGGCGACGAAGCGGGCGGTATTGTGCACGTTGTATCCAAGTTCCGGATTCTGGTGGAGGTGACGACGCCAAGCGATAGCCTCATCATGAATATCCCGGAAATCATTGACGCTGCGCATTCTTGTCTCCTACCAAATTGAGCAGACCCGCGCCTCGCGTCTGCCAGCTCTAGCCACATTTGCGCCGCCGCTCCCGGGGGCATCCTAGATGTGCGGTTCGTGTAGTGTGTTATATCACTGGGAAGCTTCCAGGGATGAACCGCTACAGTCCAATGCATTGTGTGTATCGGCCCCATCTCGCTTCGAGATGAAGCAAAATCCCCGCGTTTGCGACGGACCTCTGGATTATCGGCGGTCGGCTAGTTTCTTGGTTATTCGGCAAGCGCAGAACCCCGCTCGAGAAAACGTCACCTTCATTGCCGCCCCCGTTCACGAAGTATGGCGTCAGACAGTTTCTCGGCGACCATAATCGTTGGAATGTTGGTATTTGCTCGTGGGCAGAATGGCATCACCGAAGCATCGGCGACTCTTAAACCGGATAGTCCATGAACGCGCCCAGTCGAATCCGTCACACTGTTTGGATCATGCGCAGATCCCATTTTGCAAGTTGAAGTGGGATGAAAGTTCCCAAAAACGTTTTGTCGTACGAAGCTATCAAGAAGCTCGTCACTATTTAGAAGGTCTGAGATGCTGCGGCCGTCAGTGATTGCAAACCTGATCAGGCTCCGTCGGAGCGAGGAGGAACTATCCATAAGGGCTGCGAGAAAAGAGGTGAGACCGTAGTTCAAACGGTTGTACTTGCCGATCCGCTTTGCTCGTCCAGTCCAGGTAGAAGGAAAGGGGTCAAGCGCCGTGCGCGTCAAGGCCTTATGATTTATCAGTCTCGCAACGAATCGAAACGCGCTTTTCAATCGCTCAGCGTCGCGTTGGTCGCTCAGCATATCGAAATTCACTTCTGGTTCAATGAGATGAGACGAACTCTTGAGCGAGACAGTTCCTGTCGAATAGACACGATTAACCCAGAAATTCAGTGTCCCTAAACGCTTGCCAACGGGATGCCACGCAGATTTCGCCAGAACTGAGATGGCCATATCGGTAGGCGGGCAACCGCCGTGACCGGATGAATACCGGGCATGCATCTGGATATATCCGGTTGCGGTCGGCAACATCCGATCCTCCGGTCTCAAGTACGCCGAGATGGCGACTCCGGCATGCTCCTGGAGATTTTTTCCGATCCCTTCGACATTTGCGACAACTTGAATGCCGACCTCTGATAGAACTTTTCCCGGACCAATACCGGATCGCATCAGTATCGCAGGCGAATGAATAGTACCCGCACAAAGAACAACCTCTGGGGCGCTATAAGATTGGCGACCAGCCTTACTCTCAGTATCGACTCCAGTTATTTGGCGACCTGAAAGGGTTAGCTTTATGACCGTAGTCTCTGACAAAATTCTGAGGTTCGGCCTAGCACGGACATTCTCAGGCAAATAGGCCATCGCGGCCGATACGCGGCGACGGTTGAGGTTTGTGAGTGGAACAACTGAATGGCCATCGCGGAACTCACCGTTGAAGTCTGGCCGATAAGGTATTTTTTCATCCTCAAAGGCCGTCGATACCGCATTGACGAACCCTGACCACTCTCGTTTGTCGGCCCGGCTAATCGGCAGCGGCCCGCTATTGCCGTGGAAGTGATCTCGAAAATCCAGATCGCATTCGAGTCGGCGGAAATACGGCAGTACTCCTTCCCAATTCCATCCCGTTGCCCCCGTCGACGCCCACTCATCATAATCGGCAGGGCCGCCCCGGTTCGCGACCTGAGCGTTGATACTGGAGCCTCCACCTATGACCCGAGCTTGCTCATAGTGCACGCGTCTGTTGCCATCTCGGGCGATGGCTGCAGTAAGCGACGGCCATTGGTACCGCTGATTATAGTAAGCGCGCGTCGGGTTGCCGTCGAGAATATCGTCAGGAATTTCGTTCGGGGGGAAGTCAGGCCCCGCCTCGATAAGCAACACCTTATTGCCATTGGCCGACAATCTGTTCGCCATGACGCATCCAGATGAGCCGCCACCTACAATTATATAGTCAAAGAGCAACTATTCCTCCCCATCCTGCGGCTGCAGGCTAGCACACTGCGGAAGCGAAGAACTGCGAATGAGACCGCCTTTCGGCGGGAAAACGGCGACTGTTTGCGAATACTGCAGAAACACGTCATGCTGCCGGACTACTACGCCGAGAGCCAGTTCCACGCTTGTAGGCGGTAACGGCTCGTCAAAAGCCCTGCGGGAAGAGTTTCGACAAAGCCTAATGAGCGGCAGGAAATCCGGTGCTCGTCTTTTGAGTTTGGTTGCCACTCTTTCCACCCGTTTCGGGTCTTCTAGTTTCGTCAACTGCTGTTGGTGGATCTCAGGCCGATTTCAGCAGCTCGTCTTTCGAGGTTGCGGCATCTCCTAGCAGGGCTGACGCCTAGCGCGGTGGGCGGCTGCGCATGCGTCTGGCACCGACGGCAGAGCGAGTACACTCCCGATAGAACGGCCCGCTAACGAGACCCGGTCAAGAGCTAATGCCCCGAGGTCGCGAGGGCGTGCCCGCCGAGATCAGCAGGCCGGTGGCAAATGGGCGATCTGCGCACCTAGCTCATAGTAGCCTTCTCTGATGGCGCGAAAGGGGGCGCTCCGCGCCGAAGAAACGGGCAGGAACATTCCCTCGAGCGGAAGCTCGCCGCTGATATGGCGGGCGAGCTCGCGGCCGAACACTGTGCCAGGCGCGATGCCACGTCCATTGAAACCCGTCAGCGCGATCATGTTTTCCGCTGGCAGGTGAAGGCGAGGCAGATGGTCGTTCGTCATGCCGATCCGACCGTACCACTCGTGCTCCAACTCGACCTCACCGATCTGCGGGAAAAGCACCCGGATACGCCGCCGTGCCCAGTTACGATGGATGGCGATTCCGGTACCGCGGAGCGCGCCGACGCTACCGACGATGAGGCGGCCGGCATTGTCTGTGCGAAAAGCCGTCAGCACGGTCCGGGTATCCCACGCACCGTGTCCTTCAGGTAGGATCGTGTGGCGAACTCTGTGGCTTAGCGGCGCAGTCGCAACATGGAAGAACGGCAGGACCACTTGTTCGCGGCGCAGCTCGGGGAGGATGCGCGAGGTGTAGGTGTCGGTCGAAACAACGGCCCACTTGGCCCGGACGCTTCCACTTCGCGTGGCTAGCCGCCAGACGCCGCCCTCGCGCGCGATGTGCTCGACCGGGCTCGCGGTGAAGACGGTCGCGCCGGCGGCAATCGCCGCGCCAGCCAGGCCGCGCACATAGGCGAGCGGCTGGATCGTTCCTGCACGCAGGTCGAGGAGACCTGCGGCGAAGGCCGAGGTGCCTGTCTTGGCACGCGTTTCGCCGGCATCAAGGATGTGAACCGGGGCGTCGAGCGCCTGCCACTGCCGCGCTCGCTCTGCGATTTCGGCGACGCCCTTCTTATCGGCTCCGCAGTGGATCGTGCCGGCCCGCTTCAGCTCGCACGGCAAGTTGTGTTTGTCGACGATCTCGAAGACGGTGCGTGGCGAATCGCGCAGCAAATCCAGCAAACGACCACCATACACCGGACCGAGCGTCTCCTTGAGGGCCGATGGCATCACCCAGAGGCCGGCATTTACCAATCCGGTGCTCCGCCCGGCGGCGCCAAAACCAATGTCGGCAGCGTCGATCACGACAACGTTCAGGCCCCGCTCGGCCAGGTGCAGCGCAGTGGAGAGCCCGGTGTAGCCGGCACCGACGATCGCCACATCGGCGACGACGTTGCCTCCCAGCTTCTCCGTTGCAGGCGGCGGCGGGGCTGTCCGCTCCCAAAGCCCATGCGACCGTCGATCGTTCAGCATTCTTTCCGCTCTCATTAAGGCTCGACGCTGCCTCTTTCAGCACGCCCGGCAGGAGACTGAGCTCGCTGCCGGGCCGGTGCGCCTTGGGAGGAGGCGTAGTTGCTTTATTCTTTGCAAACGATAAGCAGATCGGATCGCTCAGATGCTCTTGGTGAACAATAGCGTATGTAAGTACCCGATTGATGCAAATTGTCCTACCTCCACGCAGGAAATCGGCTTTGGGGGGCCGAAATCTGCCTAAAAGCGGTGAGACGCGCGCGCAGATTCTTTTACGCTGATCGGGGACACCCAATAACTAATTCTGATGACGCGCTCAGGAAACAATGACACCGGCAGCTAGCCGTCTCTCCTCGCGGAACGTGAGGCGTGGTGCGGGCAGCGCCGGCATCCCTGTAGCCAGGCGATTCCCGTAAATGCGGAGATACGAAATTACCTTCTGCGATCAAGCACCCGCAACTACAATGATACGATTCCCTGCTTCGCATAGTGCGTTTATCCCTCAGTTGCGCTTGGCCGCGGTCGCGAGCCTTTTGCCCTCCCCCGCGATCAGCACACCGCGGCAAATGCGCGATCTGCGCGACGAGCTCTAGTAGCCTTCTCTGATGGCGCGAAAGGGGCATTCCGCGCCGGCGACACGGGCAGGAACATCCCGTTCAGCGGCAGCTCGCGCTGATATGGCGGGCGAGCTCGCGACCGAAGACCGTGCCCGGCGCGATGCTCTTCCGTTGAAACCCGTCAGCGCGATCATGCTTTCCGCTGGGAGCTGAAGGCGAGGCAGATGGTCGTTCGTCATTCCGATCCGACCGTACCACTCATGCTCCAACTCGACCTCACCGGTCGGGAAGAGCGCACGGATACGCCGCCGTGCCCAATTACTATGAATCGCCATTCCAGGACCGCGGAGAGCGCGGACGCTGCCGACGATGAGGCGACCGGCATTGTCTGTGCGAAAAGCGATCAGCACGGTGCGGGTGCCCCATGCCCGGGGGATGGCCAATCGATAGACTATAATTGCCACCTCCCTCCAACGTGACCGTCATTCAATAGTTGACGCCATACCGCTTGCTTTGCGGTCCCAATGCGACCCACTCGCAAAATCAGCGTGGTTGGGATTCCTGAAGGGCGGCCAGTTCGTCCCAGACTGCGTCCCTCTCCTGCTCTCGATGCCACCAATGTTCGTCGACTGTCACACCTTTATCTATCAGCATCTCCGCACGTTGTGGAAGGTAAGGAGGCCACAGCGTGTTCGTGGGCAGAGACCGACTTGATCGACCAATCAATCAAGGCAACGGCATGCTGAAGTATCGCGTCGGTCTGAGGGCGGCTCGGGGAAGCGGCGATGATGTGTCCGATCGTGTCTCGGTAATCGCCATTCCTGACGATAGATGTCTTGGGTTGAACATGCAATTTGACCTCGGCGACACCTTCCACGGCAGCCGCTCGGCTATCGCCATCAATCCAATCGAGGATTCCATCACCTTGAGGGAGGAGGAACCGCGCGCCCGCAACATGCGAACGCGTTCTGCGCAAATCCCATTCTTCGCCGATAACTATTTTGATGTGCGCGGTGACGAGATCGACACCATAAGCTAACTTAACCATTTGAGGACCGGGCGCGCCAGCAAGACGCGGATTGACCTCGATCACGACTGGGCCACGCTTTGTCCAGCGGAATCCAATGTTCATTGGTCCCCAGCCAAGGCCGAGAGCTTGCAAACAGTTCAGCGAAACATCGGCGATGCGCTGCTGCTCGGTGTCAGTAAGGACGGCTGGATAGGTGCACCCACGATGGACAAAATGCGGTGGGCGGCCAAAGTCAGCGCCGCCAATTCCAATGACCTCATCCCCCATAATGTCAGCCCAATAATAGGGGCCCTGCGCGAATTCTTCGACCAGCAGCCTGGGCGAAGCCCGCCATATGTGCTTCCCGCCCAACAGATGGATCGTATGTTTCGCTAGTTCGTCGGCGTTGCGGCACAACAGGACACCGCTGCTGCCGCTGCCCACAGCTGGCTTTAGAACCACCGGCAGACCGATTTCCGCGGCAGCGCGTTCTACGTCCGCTGCATTGCCTGCCAAGCGGTAGGCAGGCATTGGAACGTCGAGTTGCGCGAGGAGTTGACGTTGAGTGAACTTATCGCAGCATCGTTCAATCGACTCGGGATTCGGTCCTGGCAGATCGAAGGATCGGCATAGCTTACCAACTGTGGCATACGCTAACTCATCGAGGCCCGTAAAGCCAGTGATGCCAGCAATCTCATAGGTTGCACGCACTCTTAAGCATTCGCCGATCAGCACATCGAGGTGGTCGGTATCGACACGGATTGCCTCTATCCCGTCCGCCGCAAGATAATCGTATTGGGTTGGATCAGCCGACATCGTAATTGGATGAAGCCCAAGACGCTTAGCCGCTTTGACGTATAGCTGACCGATACTCCTGTTACCTTCAACCAGGATGAGAGCTTTTTTTGCCATTGCCGTCGACCTCCGCAGTGTGCTGTGCGACGGCCTGAGACTAATCAGGCGTCGACTTGTTTGTTCGGCCTGACGTCAGCCTCGCAGGTAAAGCTACCACTCTCAGCGATCTGATCTCGCAACGATTTTGCAAAGTTTACCTAAAGGATTTATTGCACCCGCGGCTGCATTCTGGGTGCCTCGCGGCATAGTCTCTGGGGCTGCATCTGGCGCAAGGTGACGACGCACAGACTAGGATGCTGGGTTGCGTGCTCGCTTGCCGACGACCCGAGATGCGGTTGATTCCCGAACGGATTTTCGTGTGAGGCCGGCCCGCGAGACGAACGATCGGATCGACTTACAATGCTGGGCTCCTGTGTCTGCTGCTACATGAACCAGATGTTGGTTGCGAGATCCGGATGCCGACGTTTCTGGTCTGAACGTAGCCGTCCAGTGCTTCCTGCCCCTTTTCCCTGCCGTAGCCGGACTGCCTTACTCCACCGAACGGCGTTTCTACACCTCCCACGTACCATCCGTTCACGTATATTTGGCCAGCCCAAAGGCGATCGGCGGTCCAAAGGGCCCGATCGATATCCCGAGTAAACACGCCCGCAGCCAAGCCCTGATCGGTACCGTTCGCAAGATCGACCCCCATTACCGGATCATCGAACGCAGTGACAGCAAGAACCGGACCGAATACTTCTTCCTGGAAAAGAGTACTGTCTCGGGCAACATCGGCAAACACAGTTGCCGCCATGAAATAGCCGCTCCGCATGGAAAGTGCAGATCCGCCGGTCACGACACGTGCCCCCTGCGCACGAGCAGTCCTGCAGGCTCGCTCGACCGCCTGTCGATGCTTTTGGGAGATCAACGGCGTAATGTCACAGTTCTCATGCCCTGGGCCAACCGACAACCCTTCGACGCAGGCCTTCACTCTATCTAGCAGTTCGGCTGCAATCGAACGTTCCACAAGCAGTCTTGTTAAGTTATTGCAGTTCTGGCCGGCATTTAGATAGGTGCCGATGCGCACCGCGTCTACCACCGCATCAAGGTCGGCATCGGAATACACCACCGCAGCTGACTTGCCACCTAATTCCATAATGCAGGGTACGATGCGCTCCGAGGCGGCCTTGAGTACCGTTCGCCCCGTGGCTATGGACCCCGTAAAAACGATGTGGCGAACATCAGGATGCTCGATCAGCGCCTGGCCTGCCGTTTGGCCATTACCAGTGAGCACGTTGATGGCGCCGGGGGGCAGCCCCGCCGCCTCGCAAGCACGTGCGATCTCAATTCCGGACAAGGGTGCCAGTTCTGGCGACTTGACCACCACAGAGTTGCCGGTTGCGATAGCACATGCCAAAGAACGGGCCGTTAGTTCCAATGGTCCATTCCAGGGAACGATCTGGGCAGATACGCCGAACGGACTTCTGACGGTGTAGTCGACCAGGTTGGCTCCGCGCGGAATCGACCGACCTTCAAGCTTATCGGCTAAGCCACCATAGTATCTCAAGTATCTGATGGCCGTTCGAACCTCGCTATGGGCGAGATCCAATCCTTTCCCTGTCTCCGAGCAGTTAATGCTCGCGATATCGTCGGCACGCGCTTCAAGTGCGTCGGCAACGCGAAATAGCATGCGTCCGCGGTCATAGGGATGCATGTCTATCAGAACGCGATCGCGAAAAACACGGTGAGCAGCAGCGACGGCACGCTCGACCTCTTCAGGACCTGCTTCTGCGATGACAGCGATCGTCTCGCCAGTCGATGGGTCGTCGACCTCAAGCCGCTTACCGGACAAAGAATCTCGCCACTCCCCGTCAATGTAATTCTTGGTCACCTCTGTAGTAGCCATTCCAATCCCCTCTGGAAATCTCATGGACGCGCACCACTGCTGACGTAGTTATCGTCCCCGAAGGAACTTGGTTTGTACAGATCGCATGGCAAAGGCCTCAGCTTGACCGTGAGCCGCATCGTGAGCCATGACGGTGGCCGTGACATGCCGAGAGCGTTCGCGAAGGACCGCCACCAGTTCGCTTTTACATGGTTGATATTTTCTTCATTGCTTCGACCCGCCGCGGGTTCCTTCCTGGCGCTGAGCATGAAACATTTCGGACGTGTGTTCCCACTGATCAGGCCGAGCTCCCCGCCGAGAAAGTTGGCTCCAAAAGAAGTCGGTGGCGGGGGTGAATTCCTGCTTGCCTACAAGGATGGCCTTTGTCGCCGCGTCGTAATCGCCAACTGCCCCCCAAGCCCCCAAGCACCCCAAGCA
>NZ_JAIUIQ010000076.1:0-13742 GCF_020165735.1 Mesorhizobium sp. B283B1A | reverse complement strand
GGCACCGCCTCCTCCCCCTCCGCCTGCCTCGCCGCCGCCCGCACCTATCGCGCAGGCCGAAGCCGTGGCCGAAGAACGGCCCGGGCGGATCGGCGCGCTGATGGCGAAGCTGCGCAACGCCATGTCCAGCAAGCCATCCGCCGAGGTGGATGATGACAACTCCAGCGAGTTCGCTGCCTTTGGCGAAGATGCGTGGCCAGCGGATGCCGCCATGCCTTCGCGCTATCCGAAACCGAATCCCGCCTTCATGCCGCCGCCGGGCGCGACGGCCTATCCGCGGCCGCCTTTTCAGCCAGGCTTCAACGCCGCCTATTCAGGGCCGATGGGCCCGCCGTCGCGGTCGCCCGTGATGCCGCCGCAGGCGAACTATCCGGCGCCCCCCTTGCCGTCCTATCCCCCGGCACCGGTGGGCCATCCCCAGATGCAGCCATGGCAGCCGCCGGCGGGCTCTCCCTACGCCCAGGCCATGGCGCCCTATGCCGGGCCGTATCCGCAACCGCAGCCGCAGACCTATCCGGCTCAGCCGCCGGCGGAGCCTCGTTCGCAGGTCGAGGAAAGCGCCGAACAGGCGCCGATCGAGGAAATTCGCGCCAGCCTGCGCGAGTTCCGCGAAGCGGTCCGCGAACTCACCGAGAGTCGCGCCCGCCGCCGCTACTTCTGAGCCATACGAAAGTCCCTGGTGCCGAACAAAACCGTGCCGGTTTCGAGTAAACGGCATGAGACGGCGCTTTGACGGGATTGTGTGCTTGAATTTTCGTGAGAATGCCGCGCTTGTGCAAGTCGCCAAAGGCATGCCCTTGGAACTTGATCCAGGATTTGAGCGAAACGGTGTTGAGGGTAGTCGTCCATGGCCGAAGTGATTGACGGAAAGAGCGTTGCCGAAGACGTGGTGCGGACAGTCAAGGCACTGACCGCCGAGCTGGTCGCCACGGGCAAGGCCAAGCCCGGCCTTGCCGTGGTCATCGTCGGCGAGGATCCGGCCAGCCAGGTCTATGTCGCCTCCAAATCCCGCACCGCCAAGGAATGCGGCTTTCATTCGCTCCAGCACACACTGCCGGCGGACACCTCCCAGGACGCGCTGCTGAAGATCATCGGCGAGCTCAACGCCGATCCGGCGATCAACGGCATCCTGGTGCAGCTTCCGCTGCCTGGCCATATCGACGCCGGCAAGGTCATCCAGGCCATCGCGCCGGAGAAGGACGTCGATGGTTTCCATTTCATCAATGTCGGCAAGCTCGGCACCGGTGAGCTCGACACCGCTTTCGTTCCCTGCACGCCCGCCGGGTCGATGCTCCTGATCGAGCGGGTGCGCGGCAAGGACCTGTCGGGCCTCAACGCGGTTGTCGTCGGCCGTTCCAACATCGTCGGCAAGCCGATGGCCAATCTCTTGCTTGCCGCCAACTGCACCGTCACCATCGCCCATAGCCGCACCAAGGACTTGCCGGCGCTTGCCCGCACAGCGGACATTCTTGTCGCCGCCGTCGGCCGGCCCGAAATGATCAGGGGTGATTGGGTGAAACCCGGCGCCACCGTCATCGATGTCGGCATCAACCGAATTCCCGCGCCCGAGAGGGGCGAGGGCAAGTCCCGCCTCGTCGGCGATGTCGCCTATGCCGAGGCGGCCAAGGAAGCAGGCGCCATCACCCCGGTACCCGGCGGTGTCGGGCCGATGACCATTGCCATGCTGATGGCCAATACGTTAGCTTCGGCCTACCTTGCGGCCGGACTGAAGCGGCCCTCCTTCTGAGCCCGGGTTGTCCCTGAAAGCCACAGCTTTGCCTAACCCCTCTGTTTCCCAGGAACGGCCGGTCACGAATGATCCCGTTCAAGGCGGCCGGCAGTTCGCCTTCCTGCTGGTCGACAAGTTTTCCATGTTCTCGCTGGCCGCCGCGATCGACACGTTCCGGTCGGCGAACCGTCTGCTTGGCCGCGATTTCTACGGCTGGACCACGGTATCGGCCGATGGCGATCCGGTGATGGCTTCCAACGGTCTGCCGCTCAAGATCGACTACAGCGTCGCCGACCTGCCGCCGGTCGACATCCTCTTCGTCTCGGTCGGCCTGACCACGGAATTCCCCGGCAAGAGCAAGGTTCTGGCGGCCCTGCGCAGCTGGGGCCGGCGCGGCAACGCGCTTGGCGCGCTCTCGGTCGGATCCTATTTGCTGGCCGAGGCCGGCCAGCTCGACGGCTATCGTTGCACCATCCATTGGGAAAACCGCGCCGGCTTCGTCGAGCGTTTTCCCGACATCAACTGCACCGGCAACGTCTTCGAGATCGATCGCAAGCGCTACACCTGCGCCGGCGGCACCACCTCGATCGACCTGATGCTGGAGATCGTGCGCGGCGATTTCGGTTCGAACCTCGCCAATGGCGTCGCCAACCAGTTCCAGCACGAGCGCATCCGCTCGGCCGGCGACCGCCAGCGCGTCGGGCCGGAGCGCGACCTGACCGGCAAGTCGGAGAAGCTCAGGCGCATCGTCGAGCTGATGGCCGACCATCTCGACGAGCCGCTCTCGGCGGTACAGCTCGCCAAGTCGGCCGGCCTGTCGGTGCGCCAGGTGGAACGCCTGTTCCTGCGCCATCTCAACGTCACGCCCGGCCGCTACTACATGCGGTTGCGGCTGGAACGGGCGCGCGAATTGCTGCGCCAGACCAACATGCCGATCCTCGACGTGGCGATCGCCACCGGCTTCACCTCGCATTCCTATTTTGCCCAGAGCTACCGGCTGCAGTTCGGCCGTCCGCCTTCTGAAGAGCGCCGGACGACTTACTGAGCTGCTCCACGCTACAGCGTGGCCAAGACTCCAGAGGCCTGAGGACAGGGCCGCGTCCGGGCTTGTGTCCCAAGGTGGGGTCAAATAGCTTCGGCCGGCGAACGGGGTGGATCAATCAGGAGATTTCGATGGCGGGACTTGCACGGAGCGTCGCTGCGGCGATCCTCCTTTTGTCGATGACGACGTTCGGCTTTGCCGCCAACAAGGTCATCATCATTCTCGACGCTTCCGGGTCGATGTGGGCCCAGATCGATGGCAAGCCGAAGCTCGAAATCGCCCGCGAGTCGCTCAGAACCGTGCTGCAATCGGTTCCCGCCGACGATGAGATCGGCTTCATGGCCTATGGCCATCGCGAGAAAGGCAGCTGTGACGACATCCAGCTGATCGTGCCGCCTCAGGCCGGCTCGGCGAGCGCCATCACTGATGCCGCGGACAGTCTGAAATTCCTCGGCAAGACGCCGCTGACGGCAGCCGTCAAGCAGGCGGCTGAAGCACTGAAATACACCGAGGACAAGGCGACGGTCGTCCTCATCACCGATGGGCTCGAGACCTGCGGCGGCGACCCCTGTGCGCTTGGCAAGGAACTCGAAGCGTCCGGTGTC
Organism: Mesorhizobium sp. B283B1A; assembly: GCF_020165735.1. Taxonomy (NCBI): domain Bacteria; kingdom Pseudomonadati; phylum Pseudomonadota; class Alphaproteobacteria; order Hyphomicrobiales; family Phyllobacteriaceae; genus Mesorhizobium; species Mesorhizobium sp. B283B1A. Next base: position 10,366 of record NZ_JAIUIQ010000076.1, on the reverse strand, counting down.
GATTTCACGGCCGACGTCGTCGGCTTCGGCCTGACCGCCGACGAAGGCAAGCAGATCGCCTGCCTCGCCGACAACACCGGCGGCAAATACATCCAGGCCTCCGACGAGAAGGCGCTGCAGGAAGCTTTGGCCGAAACCGTCGCCGCCCCGGCGCCGGCGCCTGCGCCGGAACCTGCGCCCGCGCCCGCTCCGGCACCCGAGCCTGCCAAGCCGGAATTCAATTTCATGCCGACGGCGGTGCTTGCCGAGGGCGGTGATCCGGTCACCGACGGCAATGCCTGGGAAGTCTACAAGGCAAAGTCCGACGGCACGCGTGGCGACAGCGTCACCACCGAATATGGCGCCTACAAAGCCAATCTGGAACCGGGCGATTACGTCATCGTCGCGCGCGACGGCGAGGCCAAGGTGGAGCAGAAGGTCAAGATCGAGGCAGGCCAGGTCGCCAAGCCGCTCTTCACCTTGAATGCCGGCACGCTCGTCATTCATCCGCGACCAAGCGCGGGGGCGGATGTTGTCGATGGCGCGGCTGTCGTGATCGACTACCCAAGTGCCGATAATCCCGCGACCTACTATGGGACCACCAAGACCGTGTTGCCGGCCGGCGACGAGAAAGTGACGGTCACGATCGGCCAGGGCGTGGTTTCCGAGACGATACCGCTCGCTGCCGGCAAGACAGTTGAAAAGGACATCATCGTCGGCGTCGGACATGTCGTTGCCAACGCCTATTATACAGCCGGCGGCGACAAGGCCGACGGTTCGGGCATCGGCTTCAAGATCGTGAAGGCGAAAAAGAAGATCGACGGAACCCGGGACGAGGTGACCTATGCCTATGGTCCCGACAGCAAGTTCGATCTGCCGCCTGATGACTATATGTTGATTGCGACGGTCGATCTTGCAGTCGTCGAGCAGCCGTTCAACGTCAAGGTCGGCGAATTTCAGGATGTGAAGGTCACCATGAATGCCGGCGTGCTGGCGATCACCGCGCCCGGGGCCTCGAAGATTGAGATTTTCGAAACCAAGAAGGACATCAACGGCAACCGCAAGTCGCTTGGCTACGCATACGACCAGAAGTATCAGGCGGCGATACCGGCGGGTGACTATGCCGTCGTCTCGGAGAAATCGGACAACAGCTCGAAGGAAGGCACTGTGACGGTCAAGGCCGGCGAGCGCGCTGAGTTGACGGTGCAATAGGGTCGCATGGATAGCCTAAAAGGGCGGCCACGAGCCGCCCTTTTTCATGGATGAGACGGGATCACGTCAGGCAGTTCCAAATGCGCTGGCGCCGTGGTCGGCGCGTCCGACCAGTTGCCGGAAACCGGCGAAAAGTTCGCGGCCGAAGCCGAACTCGTTGCCGATGAGATCGGCTTCGGCGGTGCGGCGCAGCGCGAACTCCGTCCCCGGCACCAGCACCTCCAGCGTGCCGGCATCGGCGTCGAGGCGGATGACGTCGCCGTCGTGGATCCTGGCGATAGGACCGTCCTCGACGGCTTCCGGCGTCACATGGATCGCCGCCGGCACCTTGCCGGATGCGCCCGACATGCGCCCGTCGGTGACCAGTGCGACGCGCTGGCCGCGATCCTGCAGGATGCCGAGCACGGTGGTCAGCTTGTGCAGTTCCGGCATGCCGTTGGCCTTCGGTCCCTGGAAGCGGATGACGGCGATAAAGTCGCCTGTCAGCGTGCCGGCCTTGAACGCGTCGTTCAGCCCCTGCTGGCTGTCGAACACCTTGGCCGGCGCCTCGATGAGGCCCCGCTCCGGCTTGACGGCGGACGTCTTGATGACGGCGTGGCCGAGATTGCCCGCCAGCACCTTCAGGCCGCCGGTCGGTTGGAAGGCCTTGCTGAACGGCGCCAGCACCTTCTCGTCGCCGCTCTGGAGCGGGACTGCCTCGCGCACCACGGAGCCATCAGCGCCGAGCTTTGCCTCGACCGCATAGGGCCGCAGGCCTTCGCCCCAGACCGTCTGCACATCCTCGTGCAGGACGCCTTCGTCGAGCAGTTCGCGGATCAGGAAGCCGAGCCCTCCGGCGGCGTGGAAATGGTTCACGTCGGCAAGCCCGTTCGGATAGACGCGAGCCAGGAGCGGTACGGCTTCCGAGAGGTCGGAAATGTCCTGCCAGGTAATGGCGATGCCGGCCGCCGCCGCCATGGCGATCAGGTGGATGGTGTGGTTGGTCGAGCCGCCGGTGGCATGCAGGCCGACAACGCCGTTGACGATAGAGCGCTCGTCGATCATGCGCCCGACGGGCGTATAGGCATTGCCGAGCGCGGTGATCGCCAGCGCCCGCTTCGTAGCCTCGCGGGTCAAGGCCTCGCGCAGCGGCGTGCCGGGATTGACGAAGGAAGCACCCGGGGTGTGCAGGCCCATGATCTCCATCAGCATCTGGTTGGAGTTGGCCGTGCCGTAGAAGGTGCAGGTCCCTGGCCCGTGGTATGATTTGGACTCGGCTTCCAAAAGTTCGGCGCGACCCGCCTTGCCCTCGGCATAGAGCTGGCGGACCTTGGCCTTCTCATCGTTGGGCAGGCCTGTCGTCATCGGACCGGCCGGAATGAACACCGCCGGCAGGTGGCCGAAGGTCAACGCCGCGATCACCAGTCCCGGCACGATCTTGTCGCAGACGCCGAGATAGACGGCGGCGTCGAACATGTTGTGCGACAGGCCGATCGCGGCGGCCATGGCGATGACGTCGCGCGAAAACAGCGACAGCTCCATGCCCGGCTGGCCCTGCGTGACGCCATCGCACATCGCGGGCACGCCGCCGGCCACCTGGGCGATGCCGCCGGCTTCACGCGCGGCCTCCTTGATCAGGGCGGGGAAGGTTTCGAAAGGCTGATGCGCCGACAGCATATCGTTGTAGGAGGTGATGATGCCGAGGTTCGGCACCTTGTCGGCGCCGAGCGCCAGCTTCTCCGAAGGGCTGCAGACGGCGAAGCCGTGGGCAAGGTTGCCGCAGGACAGCACCGACCGGTTGGCGGTCTGGTTCGAGGCTTCGGCGATGCGGCCGAGATAACGCTCGCGTCCTGGCTTCGAGCGTTGGCGGATGCGCTCAGTGATGGCTTCGATATCGCGTCTTGCGGTCATGGTCGGTCCTTTCGAGCCCCGGAGAACGTCCTCCCACTGTTTGCCGGGGCTGCTTTTCGTGAAATCAAGGTGCCCAGAACACCTCTACTGGTATGGGTGCTGCTTCGAGCACTTTGCGAATGGGCTTTTTCGCACCCGGTCCCATCGCATCCTCGAAGGCGGTGCGCTTGTCCTCGCCCTCGATATGCAGCGCAATGAAGCCGGCGGCAATTATGCGCGCCATCGAGAGCGTCAGCCGCGGCTCGCCGCCGCTTGGTGCGTGCACCGGCAGCACGATCCTCTGCGAGGCGGGATCGAGCAAGGCAGGGAGATTGTCGGCATCGGGAAAGAACGAAGCGGTGTGGCCGTCGCTGCCCATGCCAAGCACCACGACGTCGAGCGGCCAGGCCAGTGCCTTGAGTGCCGCATCGTCGGACGCTGCCGCAGTCTCGATGCTTGTCGCCTCGTGATACAGCGGCACGAAGCGCGCCGCGGCCGCAGCATTCTGGAGCAGGTTGGCGGCGACCAGCCCGGCATTCGAGCGCGGTGAGGAGGCCGGCACGAACCTTTCGTCGACCAGCGTCACCGTCACCTTGTTCCAGGCAATGGGAATTGCCGACAGCGCGGCGAAGAGCTTCGCTGGCGTGGTGCCGCCGGAAACGGCAAGCAGGGCGGTGCCGCGCTCGTCGATGGCCTTGGTCAGGCGCGCCGTGACATGGCCGGCAAGGGCTGCCGCCAGGTCCTGGCGCCCGGCAAAGCCGTTCCAGTTGTAGCTGGCGCCGTTCAATTGCTCTCGTGCCATGTCCGTCCGTCACGTTCGATCAGCGCTATCGAGGCCGACGGCCCCCATGTGCCTGCCGTATAGCCCTGCGCTTCCTGCCTGGCGCCTTCCCAGGCATTCTGGATCGGATCGATCCATTTCCATGCCGCCTCGACCTCGTCGCGGCGCATGAACAGCGTTTGGTTGCCACGGATGACGTCCATGATCAGCCGCTCATAGGCGTCCGGCGCGCGGCCGTCGAAGGACTGCGCGAAGCTCATGTCGAGCGAGATCTGGCGCAGCCGCATGCCGCCGGGACCAGGATCCTTGATCATGATGAACTGCTTGACGCCTTCGTCGGGCTGCAGCCGGATGACCAACTGGTTGGCGAAGATCGGCCCGGCGGTGTCACCGAAGATCGAATGCGGGATCGGCTTGAATTCGATGACGATTTCCGAAACCCGGGTCGCCAGCCGCTTGCCGGTCCTAAGGTAGAACGGAACGCCCGCCCAACGCCAGGTGCCGATCTCGGCCTTGATGGCGACGAAGGTCTCGGTGTTGCTGTCATGGGCGAGCTCCTCGACATAGCCCTTGACGGCTCCGCTGGCCGATGCGCCGGCGCGGTACTGGCCACGCACCGTGTGCTTTGGTGCCTCGTTGCCGTTGATGCGTTTCAGCGCCCTGAGCACCTTCAGCTTCTCGTCGCGCACGGCGTCGGCGTCCATCGACGACGGCGCCTCCATGGCGACCAGGCACAAGAGCTGCAGCATGTGGTTCTGCACCATGTCGCGCAGTGCGCCGGCCTTGTCGTAGTAAGTGACGCGGTCTTCCAGGCCGACAGTCTCGGCCACGGTGATCTGGACGTGGTCGATATGGGCGGAGTTCCACAGCGGCTCGTAGAGCGCGTTGGCAAAGCGCAGCGCCATCAGGTTCTGCACTGTTTCTTTGCCGAGATAGTGGTCGATGCGGAAGATCTGGCTTTCGTGGAAGTCGTCGCCGACCAGGTCGTTGAGCGCCTGCGCCGAGGCCAGGTCGCGGCCGATCGGCTTCTCCAGCACGATGCGCGAGTTCGGCGTGATCAGATCATGCTCTTTGAGCTTGTGCGAGATATCGCCGAACAGTGCCGGCGCCACGGCCAGGTAGAACGCACGGATGCGGTCGCTTTCGCCGATCGCCTTCTTCAGCTTGTCGAAGCCGGCTCCGCTCGTCGCATCCGCCGAGACGTAGGAAAGCCGCGCCAGGAAGGTCTTTAATTCCTTGGGGTCGATGTCGGCCGGCTTGACGTGGTCGGAGATAGCCTGCTTGGCGAAGGCCTGGAATTCGTCGTCGCTCATTTTCGAGCGCGACGTGCCGATGATGCGTGTCGGCTCGGAGAACTGATGGTCGCGCTGCCGGTAGTAGAGCGACGGCAGAAGCTTGCGTTCCGACAGGTCGCCGGTGCCGCCGAAAATGATGAAGTCGAAAGGGTCGACGGGGATGATCTGGCTGGTCATGGTCTGTCCGCTCTGACGCCGCTAGCGAGTACGCGGCTGATATATTCTAATCGATTTAAATTTTCCAGTGCCACGGTGTCACATCAAGGACCAATCGCCGGATATGGATTGGGTCCACGTGTGCGCTTGACACTTGGCGCCACCCGGAGGCTTGTCGGTGATCGGAGACTCCGGACGCTTCGCAGTTGCAGCATAGAGTGTGAATGTGACGAAAGCTAAGGGAGAAATCTGCGCGATATCCGTCGCTGTGTGGACATGAGCTCAGGGAGCGGGAAAAGCATGCGTTTGGAGAACAAGGTCGCCGTCATCACCGGTGCGGCATCGGGCTTTGGTGAAGGCATTGCCAGGCGCTTCGCCGAAGAGGGCGCCAGGGTCGTCGTTGCCGACCTCAACGCCAAGGGCGCGGAACGTGTCGCCGGCGAAATCGGCGAGATGGCGATCTGGACGCAGACCGACGTTTCCCTGCGTTCCGAATTCGACGAGATGATCTATGCCGCCAAAAGCGCTTTCGGCCGCATCGACATCATGGTCAACAATGCCGGCTTTACGCACCGCAATGGCGATTTGCTCAAGGTCGACGAGGCGACCTTCGACCTGATCACCGCCGTCAACATGAAGGCCATCTACCATGCGGCCCTTGCCGTCGTGCCGATCATGGAGCGGCAAGGCGGCGGGGTGATCCTGACCACGGCCTCCACCGCCGGCCTGCGGCCACGGCCAGGTCTCACCTGGTACAATGCATCGAAAGGTTGGGCGATCACCGCCACCAAGTCGATGGCGGTGGAACTGGCGCCCAAGAACATTCGCGTCAATTGCCTGTGCCCGGTCGCCGGCGAAACCGGCATGCTGGAGAAATTCATGGGCGCCGACACGCCCGAGATCCGCGAGAAATTCCGCGCCTCGATCCCGCTCGGCCGGCTGTCGACGCCGCTCGACATTGCCAATGCGGCGCTATGGCTGGCTTCGGACGAAGCCGCCTTCATCACCGGAGTGGCGCTGGAGGTCGATGGCGGGCGCTGCATCTGAAGCACCATGTCTGGCGCAATCGCCGGCTTGACCGTGCCTCGGGCTTCGACTTGACTGAGGTACGGGGCCTGGAGTCTTGCCAGGGGCGAAGGGGTTGTTGGCGCGATGAAATCGAAACTGCGGAGAGGTTTCAAAGACCTGCGGTGGCGCATCAGTGTCTACAGGGCGAGGCGTGCCCGGGCGAAAAGCAAGGCAACCTTCATCGGTGTCACCGGCAGTTCAGGAAAATCGACTGTCACAGCACTGCTTGGGCACATATTGGCCGCTCATCGACCCGTCTACACGCAGGTTCTGGCCAACACCATCCATTCAGTCGTCAGCACGCTTTACAAGCGTATGAAGCAAGTGGAGAGGCCAGACTACGTCATCATGGAAACCGGGGCGTACGGCATCGACACGATCCGGCCCATGGCGGAAATGCTGCAGCCGCATGTGGCTGTCGTCACCATGGTTCGTCTCGAACACGTTACCAGTTTCAGGACGCTGGAAAACGTCGCCTTGGAAAAAAGCGCGTTGGTCGCGGCGTTGCGACCGGACGGCCTTGCTGTCCTCAATGCCGATGATCCCCATGTAGCCGACATGGCTGCCGGGACTGGATGCCGTGTCGTCACCTTCGGCATGGGTGAGACGGCCGACTACCGTGTGACCGAGATCCACGCCGCATATCCGGATCTGCTGACGCTTTCGATCCATTGGCAGGGAGGGCTGCTGCAACTCGAGACGTCTTTTCCCGCCGAATATTTCTGGCTGCCGACCGTTGCCGCCGTTGCGACAGCGCTTGAACTCGGCGTCCCTCCGGACAAGGTTGCCGTCCAGGTGGCAACGTTCCAGCCGGTCGTTAATCGCTGTACCGTGCTGATTACCCAAGGCGGCCCGCAATTCATCATCGATGCGGCCAAGGCGCCCTGGCACTCGATCAATCTTGCCCTGGACATGATGGCCAAGGCCACTGCTAGCCGCAAACGCATCGTGCTGGGCCAGATTTCGGACTACGCCGGTTCGACTAGGAAATACGCCCACGCCTATCAAACCGCGCGGGAAATCGCCGACCAGGTGATCTATACTGGAGACAATGCACATCGCTCGCGTGCCAGCCAGATCGATCGCGACAACGGCCGGTTTGTCGAGCTTCGCACGGCGAAGGAAGTCTCGGACCATATCAAGCGGACAGCGGTGGCCGGCGAACTGATCCTCGTTAAAAGCTCATCCAACCTTCACCTCGAACGCATCGCGCTTGCCTGGACGCATGACGTCAAATGCTGGATCCATATCTGCGGCAAGCCGGAGGGCTGCCACACCTGCGGTCTATATGAATTGCCTTACGAGCAGCATCGTGCCCATGTCATGCGACGCAGGCGCGCCAAGGTGTGGCGGCAATTCCGCGGCCTGTTCGGTGGCAGGTCGTCATAGGGTCTCGAAAGCGAGGCCGGTGCCAGACGCGCAGGCAAGTTACGCGCCGGTCTTGATATAGCTCTTGTAGACCCAGCCGGTCTTGCCGTTGTAGACGATCTGGCACCATTGCTTGCAGTTCATCACCTGCACCGAGGTCTTGGCTGGCACCGTGACGATGGCGGCGGCATGCTTCTTTGGACTGCTGCGCATGGTCACGGCTCTCAGAATGCGTCCCGTGCTGGCGGCTGCGACTTTCCGTGGCTTTGCTTCGGCTTGACCATTGTCGTCCTGTTGGTCCGGTGCCTGCGGTTTTACCGTCGGGATAGCCGCGGTTTGCGCGCCATCGGGATTGCTGCCGCTTGCCGCCGCTGGCGGCGCGGCAACCTTGGCAAGTTCGGCGGTGGCATCGCTATCGGCCGCCGGTTGCGCGAACGCCGCCGTGGTGGCCGGCTTGTCCGGCGCCTTCTCGGCCTTGCTTGTCCCCTGGCCGGCTGAAGCGGGAGCCGGTGCGGCTTTTGTCTGCGAGCCGGTCCAGCGAGGATCGTTGGCAGCGAGTGCGGGAATAGCGGCCTGGGCGACAGCCATGGCCGTAGAGGCCGCATTGGCCTTGCCCTCGGCTTGCGGCACCGCTGCCGCCGCGGCTACCGTGGTCCCGACCGGGACGATCTTGGTCGTCTTCACCGGAATGCTTGGAATGCTCTGCTCCTGGCTGGCAGCGGCTTGCCTCTCGCTGGCCGGCAATGCCAGCCAGAGCGCCACCGCGGCCACGCCAAGCAACGCGGCAGTGCCGACCGCGGCAATCACCAAATGTGAATTCGAACGGACTTCCTGCCAGAAGGACGGGCGCATGTCATAGCCGAACTGCATGGCAAAGCGCCGACGTTCCGGAGCACCGAAACTGAAGGGCTCTCTCAATCTCGCCACCTCCATAAGCGGGCCGAGGTTCTTTCGATCGTGCCGCAAGTTCGGCATTTGATCGGCATCGGTCCCAAAATCAACACGGGCAGGCGCCCACAGCAACCCCCGAACAATCACCCAGAAGAGGCACCTTTCGCCCGCGATTGTGGCATCACTGCGCCATTATAGAAGATTCTGCGCCTTTGCCGGCAATTGCGCAACGTGTCCCCTGGGCAACAAATGTTACAGGGAATATTACAATATTACATGAGGTCGTGATGGCACGGCATCGTGGCTCACTTGATCCAGCCTAATGCATGTCGCCCAAAGTGAACTCGGTTTTGGGATAACGACATGCATAAAAAAGACCTGACGCGCGACGCGCTTCAAATCCTGTCGCGCAGCGCGAACCAGTTGAGCGCCAGGAATAGCAGCGGTGTACGGAAGCGGCGACCGCCGGGAAATGGCGGAATTTTAAGGTCCTCGATCAGCTTCAAGCGGTCGCGATTGCCGGCGACGGTTTCGGCATAGAGCTTGCCGAAGAAGTTCGACAGCATGACGCCGTGGCCGGAATAGCCGCCGACCGAGATCACATTCGGCATCACTTCGCGCACGAATGGCTTTCTCGGCACTGTGATGCCGACATAACCGCCCCAGCCGTGCGTGATCTCGACATCGCCCAGCGCCGGATAGAGTTCCGCGATCTGGCGGCGGATATGAATGTGGATGTCCTTGGGGTCGTTGACGCCATAGACCTCGCGTCCGCCGAACAGCAGCCGGCCATCCCTCGACTTGCGGAAATAGCGCACGACGAAGCGGGAATCATCGACCGACTCGCCGCCCGGCAGCACCGTAGATCCCGCGCCAAGTGGCACGGTGGCGCCGATGAACGAACCGATCGGCATGATGTGCGCCGCACTCACCGGTTCGAGCGTTCCGCCATAGGCGTTGACCGCGATCAGGCACTTTTGGGCCGTCACGGTGCCCCTTGGCGTCGAAACCTTGACCTTGCCGCCGGCGGAAATGATGCCGGTCGATGGCGTCCCCTCGAACAGCTGCGCGCCGGCCTGTGCCGCCACCCGCGCCGTGCCTATCACCAGCTTCATGGGATGGATGTGGCCGGTACCGGTGTCGCGGGTGCCGCCGAAATAGGCGGTCGAGCCCAGCCGCTCCGCCGTTTCCGTCTTATCCATGAAGGAAATATGCGGGTAGGAGAAACGGCTGGCCATGATCTCGGCATGCGCCTTGTAGTCGTCGACATAACGCTGTTTGTGCGCCACCGAGAGCTGGCCCGGCATGTAGTCGATATCGATCTGGTTGGTGGCGGCGAATTCGATGAGATGCGCCTTCGCCTCCTCGGAGAGATCGAACAGCGCCTTGGCTCGCGACAATCCGTATTCCGCCTCCATATCCTCGGCCCAGGCACGCTGCCCGGTGCCGAGCTGGCCGCCATTGCGCCCGGACGCGCCATCGCCGAAACGGTAGGCATCGATCAAGACGACATTGGCTCCCGCCTTGGCGAGATGCGTTGCCGCCGACAGGCCGGTGAACCCGCCGCCGACGATGACAACATCGCAGCTCCGGTCGCCATCGAGCGCCGGGTATTCAGGCCGAGGGCCGGCCGTGTCTTCATACCAGGAGCGGCCAGGGGAAATGGGGGATTGGTAAGGCATGATGCTCGTTCTAGGGAGTAGGGAGCGGGAGTATCTGTTGCTGAATGTTTAGGGGAGTAGGGGAG
>NZ_JAIUIQ010000075.1:0-17056 GCF_020165735.1 Mesorhizobium sp. B283B1A | reverse complement strand
CCGAGCCGAAAACCCCTCCGTATTGCCCTTGCCTTCTCCTCTCACGCCCGGAGATCAATAACGCAACGGGCCCCTTGTGGGAGAAGGAAAAGGCGCTCGCTACCCAAACTTCCCCGTCCTCGGGAATCCCTTCGGCACCATCCGGCCGGCCGACGCGCGGGCGCCGATCCATTCGGCCAGTTCCTCGCGCGATCGGGTAAACGTGCGGTCGGCCGAATCCTGCCAGGACAGGCCGGTCTCCAGCGTGAACGGCTTGAGGTCGAGCAGGCCGCCATCCTTGTATTTCTGCAGCCGCACGCCTTTACCGCGGCCCATTTCCGGGATGTCGGAAAGCGCGAACACCAGCATCTTGCGGTTCTCGCCGACGATGGCGAGATGATCGCCGGTGAGCGGGACGCAGCGCTTGGCTTCGTCCGGCGCCTTGACGTTCATCACCTGCTTGCCCTTGCGGGTGTTGGCGACGACTTCCTCCTCCGGCACAATGAAGCCGTTGGCGTCATGGGAGGCCAGCAACAGCTTGCGCTTGGGATCATGGACGAAAGCGGTGACGATGTCCTGGTCATTGTCCATGTCGACGATGATGCGGATCGGTTCGCCATGGCCGCGCCCGCCCGGCAACCGGTCGGCGCCGATGGTGTAGAACTTGCCGCCGGTGGTGAACACCAGCACCTTGTCGGTGGTCTGGGCGTGGAAGGCGAGCTTGAGGCTGTCGCCCTCCTTGAAGGTCAGCGTCGAGAGATCGGCCAGATGGCCCTTCATCGCCCGCAGCCAGCCCTTTTCCGAAACCACAACGGTGACCGGCTCGCGTTCGATCATGGCATGGGCGATGTCGGTCAGGTCGTGCTCGGGCGCGTCGGCGAACTGGGTGCGGCGCTTGCCGAGCTCGGTCTCCGGGCCGAACTTCTCGCGGATGCTGGTGACTTCCCACTTGATCGTCGACCATTGCTTGGCGTCGGACGCAAGCAACGCCTCGATCTGCTTCTTCTCGGTGGTGAGGCCGTCGAATTCCTTGCGGATCTCGAACTCTTCCAGCTTGCGCAGGGCGCGCAGGCGCATGTTGAGGATGGCTTCGGCCTGGGTGTCGGTGAGCGACCAGCGGGCCATCATCACCTGCTTGGGCTCATCCTCCTCGCGGATGATCTTGATCACCTCGTCGATGTTGAGATAGGCGATCAGATAGCCGGCGAGGATCTCCAGCCGTCTTTCGATCTCGCCAAGGCGATGCTTCGAGCGGCGGACGAGCACGTCGCGGCGATGGTCGAGCCATTCCTGCAGCACGCCCTTGAGCGACAGCACGTTGGGCACCTTGCCGCGCGAAAGCACATTCATGTTGAGTGGGAATCGGCTTTCGAGCTCAGTGAGCTTGAACAGCGATTCCATCAGGATGCCGGGATCGACCGATCGGCTCTTGGGCACCAGCACGACGCGGATGTCTTCGGCACTTTCGTCCCTGATGTCTTCGAGCAGCGGCAGTTTGCGCGCCATCAGCAACTCGGCGATCTTCTCGATCAGCCGTGCCTTCTGCACGCCATAGGGGATTTCGGTGACGACGATGCTCCAGGTGCCCCTGCCCTGGTCTTCCTGGCCCCACTTGGAGCGGACACGAAAGCCGCCGCGGCCGGTCTCGTAAGCTTCGAGGATGGAGGCGCGGCTGTCGACGATGATGCCGCCGGTCGGGAAATCCGGCCCCTGGACGAAATCCATCAGCTTCGCCACCGGCGCGTCCCGGTGCTCGATCAGGTGAAGTGCGGCGTCGCAAAGTTCGGCCGCGTTGTGCGGGGGGATCGACGTCGCCATGCCGACGGCAATGCCCGACGAGCCATTGGCCAGGAGGTTCGGGAAGGCGCCGGGCAGCACGACCGGCTCCTCGTCCTCTTCATTGTAGGTCGGCCGGTAGTCGACGGCGTCCTCGGTGATGCCGGCAAGCAGCTCGGTCGCGACGTCGGTCATGCGCGCTTCGGTGTAGCGCATGGCGGCGGCGTTATCGCCGTCGATGTTGCCGAAATTGCCCTGCCCGTCGACGAGCGGATAGCGCATCGAAAAATCCTGTGCCAGCCGCACCAGCGCGTCATAGATCGACTGGTCGCCATGCGGGTGGAACTTGCCCATCACCTCGCCGACGATGCGGGCGCATTTGGCGAAGCCCTGGTCGGGGTTGAGCCGCAGCAGGCGCATGGCATGCATGATGCGGCGATGGACCGGTTTCAGTCCGTCGCGCACATCGGGCAGCGCCCTGTGCATGATGGTCGACAGCGCATAGGCGAGATAGCGCTCTTCTAGCGCCTTCTTCAGATCGACCGGTTCGATATGATCGCCACCGCCATTGTCAGGCGGCAAAAGCCTTTTTCCCATGGGCTGGAACTAGCCGAGCGGGTGATTCGCGGCAAGTGGCGCGTGCCGGGCCAATCGACTTGCGTCCTTTGTGCAACATGAAGCCGAAAGGTCCGGCTTGCCGGCCAACATCAATCTGTTACACGCCGCATCTATTGCCAAGCGCGACGGCGCTGCGTGACCCGCTCTTCATGCCAAATTCACCGCTTTAGACAATGACGTTCGGATCGGGTTTGCTTTCCGCCGCGATTTTTGACCAATGTGCCGGGGATACGCCTTTTTCCCGTCCAGTTCGTCACGGAATGGTGATGGCGCAAAGAATTGAAAAACAATTTCAGAACACTCTCAGGGACCTTGTGATGACAATCAACCGCTCAATTCTCCGGAAATTCGCTCTTTCGACCTTCTTGCTCACGCTGCCACTGAATGCGGCCCTGGCACAGGACGCCGCTGTCGCCGACCGGCTGAAGGCGGCGCTTTCCGCGCAGGGAGTCGACATCTCCTGGACCGGCGTGACCGGCGACAACACCAGCATGGTGCTGCAGGGCGTGTCCATCAAACCGGCCGCGGAAAAGGAAGCCCTGCCGATCGGCGACGTCAAGCTCGAGGGCGTGACCGAAGCCAATGGCGGCTATGACATCGCCACCGTGTCGACGTCGGCCTTCGAACACAGCAAGGACGGCGTCACCCTCAATCTCAGCCCCTTCGTCATCCACGACATGACGGTTCCGGCCGATGGCTCCACCGGTCCGCTGGGCTCGCTGATGATGTACAAATCCGCCGAACTCGAAAACATGACCGTCAAGGTCGCCGACAAGACCGCCTTCTCGATGGACGGCCTTGCCATAGAGATCACGCCGCCGGCCGACGGCAAGGCGATGGAATTCACCGGCACCACGGAAAAGTTCAATGCGGACCTGACGCTGGTCGACGATCCCAAGTCGAAGGAAGTCATCAACGCTCTCGGTTATCAGAATATCTCGGGCAACCTCGAAATGGCCGGCACCTGGCAGCCCTCGGATGGCAAGATCGAACTGTCGAAATATGACATTTCCGTCGAGAATGCCGGAACGCTCGGCATGACCTTCGACCTCGGTGGCTACACGATGGATTTCGTCAAGTCGCTGCAGGAGATGCAGAAAAAGATGGCCGCGCAGCCCGAAGGCGCCGACAATTCCGCGCAGGGCATGGCCATGCTCGGTCTTTTGCAGCAGCTTTCGTTCAACAGCGCCTCGATCCGCTTCGACGACGATTCGCTGACCAACAAGGTGCTGGAATATGTCGGCAAGCAGCAGGGCATGTCGGCCAAGGACATCGCCAACCAGGCCAAGGCGATCGTGCCGTTCGGCATGGCGCAGCTCAACAATCCGGAACTGACGGCGCAGGTGACGGCAGCCGTCGGCAAGTATCTCGACGACCCGAAGAGCCTCGAAATCTCGGCCGAGCCGCCGGCATCGGTGCCGTTCGCGCTGATCATGGCGGGCGCCATGTCCAACCCGCTCGACCTGCCGAAGACGCTGGGCGTCAGCGTCAAGGCGAACGAAGACTGATCGAAGTTAGCTCCCTTCTCCCCGTCACTATACGGGGAGAAGGTGCCGGCAGGCGGATGAGGGGCAGCGCCGACACCTGCAAATTGCAATTCAATGCCGAACCGATCGCCTGTCAGAAGGCGTCAGTTGCTACGGCCGTTCACCAATCCCCGGCATCCGCGCTGCCGCTCATTGTCCTGCCGGACATTTCTCCCCGTATAGAGACGGGGAGAAAGGGCAGTTGCAACGCTGCCGTCAGTCCTTCTTGGTCGGTGCGACGCGCAGCGCCAGTTCGCGAAGCTGCTGCGGGCTCGCTTCCGAAGGCGCGTTCATCAGCAGGTCGTAGGCCTGCTGGTTCATCGGGAACATGGTGATCTCGCGCAGGTTCTTCGCTCCGACCAGCAGCATGACGACGCGGTCCACGCCGGCTGCCATGCCGCCATGCGGCGGCGCGCCGTACTGGAAGGCGCGGTAGAGGCCGCCAAAGCGCTCCTCGACCGTGGCACGGTCGAGCCCGACCGTCTCGAAGGCCTTGACCATGGTTTCGGGCAGATGGTTGCGGATACCGCCTGAGGCGATCTCGAAACCGTTGCAGACCATGTCGTACTGGAACGCCTTGATGCCGAGCAGGTCTTCGCCGTTCAGCGCATCGATGCCGCCCTGCGGCATCGAGAACGGATTGTGGGCGAAATCAATCTTCTTCTCCTCCTCGTTCCATTCGAAGAACGGGAAGTCGACGATCCAGCACAGTTCGAAGCGCTCGCGATCGACGAGGTTCAGTTCCTCGCCGGCGCGGGTACGCGCGGCACCGGCGAAGGAGACGAATTTCTTCGGATCACCGGCGACGAAGAAGGCGGCATCGCCATCGGCAAGGCCGAGCTGCTGGCGGATCGCCTCGGTGCGTTCCTCGCCGATGTTCTTGGCGAGCGGACCGGCGCCTTCGAGCTTGTCGCCCTCCTTGCGCCAGAAGATGTAGCCCAGCCCCGGCTGGCCCTCGCCTTGCGCCCAGGAGTTCATGCGGTCGCAGAAGGCGCGGCTGCCGCCGGTCTTGGCCGGAATGCCCCAGACCTCGGCCTTCGGGTCGTTGGCCAGGATGTTGGCGAACACCTTGAAGCCCGAATCGCGAAAATGGTCGGAGACGGCCTGCATCTCGATCGGGTTGCGCAGGTCGGGCTTGTCGGAGCCGTATTTGCGCATGGCGACATCATAGGGGATGCGCTGGAATGTCTGCGTCACCGGCTTGCCGTTGGCGAAGGTCTCGAAGACCCCGCGCATCACCGGCTCCATGGTCGACAGCACGTCGTCCTGCTCGACGAAGCTCATTTCGAGGTCGAGCTGGTAGAATTCGCCGGGCAGACGGTCGGCACGCGGATCCTCGTCGCGGAAGCAGGGCGCGATCTGAAAATAGCGGTCGAAGCCCGACACCATGATCAGCTGCTTGTACTGCTGCGGCGCCTGCGGCAAGGCGTAGAAAGTACCGGGATGGATGCGCGACGGCACCAGGAAGTCGCGCGCGCCTTCCGGCGAGGACGCGGTCAGGATCGGCGTCGAGAATTCGGTGAAGCCGACATCGGTCATGCGCTTGCGCATCTCGGCGATGATTTTCGTGCGCGCCATGATGTTCTTGTGCAGCGTGTCGCGGCGCAGGTCGAGGAAGCGATACTTCAGCCTGATGTCCTCGGGATAGTCCGGCTCACCGAACACTGGCAGCGGCAGTTCCTTGGCCGCCGACAGCACCTCGATCTCGCGGGCGAAAATCTCGATCTCGCCGGTCGGCAGGTTGGCGTTCGTGGTTTCGGGCAAGCGTGCCTTGACCTCGCCGTCAACGCGGATCACCCATTCGCCGCGCACGGTCTCGGCAACTTTGAAGGCCGGCGAATCCGGGTCGGCGACGATCTGGGTCAGGCCGTAATGGTCGCGCAGATCGATGAACAGCAGGCCGCCATGGTCGCGCACACGATGCACCCAGCCCGACAGGCGAACGGAAGAGCCGACGTCGCTCTTTCTCAACTGGGCACAGGTGTGGCTGCGGTAACGGTGCATGGTCATTGGTAAAGTCCGGGGTGCTGGGTTGCAGGCCGAAGCATCAAGCCCGGCCTCAAAATTTGCGCGAAAAGCGCATGGGAGGCCGGATTTGTCAAGGCAAGCGAGCGCAGCTGCCTGTTTCGACATCCCTTGTCGAAGCCCGGGTCGAAGCCCGGGCGAAAACTCGAAATCAGGGCACCCTGTTGGCGGATGCGCGGGCGACGGTTTCAAGCCAAGTGGATTTCAACGCCCTGACGTTCGAATTCCGCAAGGATACTGGTCGGCGCGGTCTTGTCGACGACCAGATGGCGGATCGCTTCGGGGCCGGCGACTCGATAGGGCGATGCGGTGGCCAGCTTGTCGTTGGTAGCGGCGATGACGATGCCGCCGCTGTTCCTGGCCATGGCCCGCTTTACCTCGGCTTCGGCCGAATCGAAAGCGGTCACGCCTCTTGTGGCATCGAGACCGCAGGAGCCGAGGAAAAACAGATCGGCGCCAAGCTGCGCGACGGCGGCCAGCGTATCGCCTCCGACGCAGGTTCCGAGTTCGCGGTCGAACCTTCCGCCCAGCACGATCAATTCGACCAGAGCGTGATCGGAAAGGGCCGAGGCGACGCCGAGCGAATTGGTGGCTATGGTGAGCTCGAGGTCGCGCGGAATGGCCTTGGCGATCGCGGCATTGGTGGTTCCGCCATCGATGAACAGGCTCTGCCCGCTGGAGAGCAGAGCCACCGCCGCGCGCGCCAGCCGCATCTTCTCCTCGACGGCATGGCTGCCGCGCAGGCTGATCGACGCCGCGGCGAAAGGTGCGGGCGCGACCGCGCCGCCATAGACGCGGCGGCATTGCCCGGCCTTTGCCAGTTCCCTGAGGTCACGCCGGACCGTATCCTCCGATACACCGAAGCGGGTCGCCAGTTCGCCAGCCAACACCCGGCCCTCCGACGCAAGCCGGTCGCGAATGAGTTGGTGCCGTTCATCGGTCAGCATCGCACATTCCTATATTTTTGTGCACGTTCTTGCATGTTCTGCATGGTTATGCAAGAAGTCGGCGCATCGGGCAGTCGAGCAGACCAGCCGCGGCTCCTCTTTCCTTGAAGGCATAGCGATGACCCTTGGCCTCAGCCTCTCCCCTCAACACCGGGTCTATGCCGGCTTCGCGATCTATTCGTTTGCCATGGGCAACATCTTTCCGCGGCTGCCCGACATCAAGCACGCCATGGGTATCGAGGACGGCACGCTCGGCCTCAGCCTGATCGGAACGCCGATCGGCACCTTGACGGCGCTGACGCTTGCGACGCCGCTGCTCGAGCGCGTCGGCTTCCGCCGCGCACTGCTTGCCTTGATCCCGCTGGTGGCGCTTGCCTATGCCATCGCCGTACATGCGCCGGGTCCGCTGGCGCTGTTCCTGATGCTCTTTCCGGTCGGCCTGATGATCGGCAGCGTCGAGATCATGCTCAATGTCGAAGCCGACAGAACGGAATTCCTGCTGAAACGCCGGATCATGAACAGGGCGCATTCGTTCTGGAGCATGGGCTTCTTCGGCGCTGGCCTGTTCGGCGCGGCACTTGGGCATCTCGGTGTGTCGCCACAACTGCACCTGGCTGTTGTCGTGCCCATGGTCGCGATATCCATGGCGCTGTTTCTCGGCGGCTACCAGCCGGCACCGGCCCGTTTCGCCAGCACCGGCGACAAGGCGCCCACCTTCGCGCGGCCAACGCTGCCGATCCTCGTCCTGGTGGCGGTGACGCTTTCGGCGATGCTGATGGAGGGCGCCAGCATCGACTGGTCGGCGATCTATATGCGCACCGTGTTCGAAGCCGGCCCTTTCGTTGCCGGTTTCACCGTGGCGCTGTTTGCGTTTTCGCAGGCGACCACGCGCTTCTTCGCCGACAGCTTCGTCGATCGGCACTCGCCGAGCGGCGTGGCGCGGGTGCTGCTGGCCTGCATGGCGGCCGGCGTCCTCATCGTCTTCCTGTCGCCTTCGCCGCTGTTGTCCATGCTGGGTTTTGCCCTTCTGGGCATCGGCACGAGCGCGCTCTTCCCACTGGCGATCTCTGCGGCCGCGCAGCGGACGGACCGGCCGGCGGCAATCAATGTCGCGGCGCTGTCGCAGATCTCCTTCGTCGCCTTCCTGCTCGGGCCGCCGCTGCTCGGCTTCGTCTCGGACCATTGGGGCATCCGCTCCGCCTTCGGCATCGGCATTCCGTTCATTGCGCTCAGCCTGCTGACCGCCGGCGCGCTTGGCCGGCGGGCGCCTTCGGAGAAGGCCGCGACGCCATCGAACGAAGCACCCGACATGGCGCGGCGGAAAATACCGGCGCGGACGGGCGAGGCATGAACGGCTCTCCGGCACGGCCGACGGCGACCTGAGGAGCACGCGCACTCTCGGCGATCTGGAATTGCCGCTGGCATTGACCAGGGCAATGGTTCAAGAAGGGATCACCGATACCTGATCGTCCTTTTGCATGTCTTCCATCCGCCCCTTGATCCCGCTTCTTCTCGCCGCAGGCATCCTGCTCGGCGGCAATGGGCTGCAGAGCACGCTGATCGCGCTGCGCGGTGCCCAGGAAGGGTTTTCCGCCTCCGACATCGGCCTGATGGGTACCTTCTATTTCGCCGGTTTCCTGCTCGGCTGCCTGGCCATCACCCGCATCATGAAGGCGGTCGGCCATATCAGGGCGTTTTCGGCGCTGGCGGCGATCGCCTCGGTCGGCACCTTGCTGCTGGTGCTGGTCCTCGATCCGGTGATGTGGTGCGCGGTGCGCTTTGCCGGGGGCTTCTGCTTCGCCGGGCTGTTCACGATCGTGGAAAGCTGGCTCAATTCGGGCGTCAGCAACCACGACCGCGCCCGCGTACTGGCGATCTACCGGATGGTCGATACCGGTTCGGTGACCGGTGCCCAGTTCCTGATCCCGGTCTTCGGCGCCGGCGGCTTCACCATCTTCGCCATCATGTCGATCATGATCACGCTGTCGCTGGTGCCGGTTTCCCTCGGCGACCGATCCAACCCGACGCCACCGGAGGAGGTCAAGCTCGACCTGGCGCGCGTCTGGCGGATTTCACCGCTGGGCTGCTTCGGCTGCATCGCCGTCGGCGTCACCAACAGCGCGTTTCGGACACTCTCACCTGTTTATGCCGAGCAGATCGGCATGTCGGTCGCCGACGTCGTCACCTTCGTCAGCGTCGGCATCTTCGGCGGCGCAATCATCCAGTATCCGCTGGGCTATCTCTCCGACCGCTGGGACCGACGCCGGGTGCTGTTGATGACCACCTGCTGCGCGATGCTCTCGGCCCTGGCGCTGGTGTTCATCGCCGGCAGCAACCCCGCGCTCAACTTCGTCATCATCTTCATCTTCGGCTGTTTCGCCATGCCGCTCTATTCGCTGTCGGCGGCGCATTCCAACGACCGCGCCGACACTGGCGAGTTCGTGCTGATCAATGCGGCGCTGATGCTGTTCTACTCCTTCGGCGCCATCGGCGGCCCTTTCGCCGCCTCGACCGCGATGCAGTATTTCGGGCCGAGCGCGCTGTTCGTGTTCAGCGCCATGGTCTACGCGATCTTCATCGCCGTCATCCTCTACCGCATGCAGGCCCGGTCCGGCGTGCCGGCGGGCAAGCGCAGCCGTTTCACCGCATTGCTGCGCACTTCCACCGTTTTCGCACGGCTGGCCAGAAGAAACGGCGATCCGGACGGTCCGGAAAGGCCGTGACGAGGGTGCCACGGCTTGACGAAAGCCTTCCCGGCTGAAATCTAGGAAGACCCTACTCCTGCCAAAAGCGATTTGATGCACGTCATCACCACCCAGAAAGAACTCGAGACCGCTCTCGCTGCTTTCGAAAAGTCGGATTTCGTCACCGTCGACACCGAATTTATCCGCGAGACGACCTTCTGGCCAATCCTGTGCCTGATCCAGATGGCCGCGCCCGGCGTGACGGCGCTGATCGATCCCTTGTCATCGGACATCGACCTGAGGCCGTTCTTCAAGCTGATGGCCAACGAGGCGGTGGTCAAGGTCTTCCACGCCGCCAGGCAGGATATCGAAATCATCGTCCATCTCGGCGACCTGGTTCCGCATCCCGTCTTCGATACACAGGTCGCGGCGATGGTCTGCGGCTTCGGCGACAGCGTTTCCTATGATCAGCTGGTACAGCGCATCACCGGTGCGCGGCTCGACAAGTCGTCGCGTTTCACCGACTGGCGCCACCGGCCGCTTTCCGACAAGCAGCTCGATTACGCGCTGGCCGACGTCACCCATCTGATCGAGGTCTATCAGCACCTCAACGCCGAACTGGCGCGGGAAAACCGCGCCCACTGGCTGAACGAGGAAATGGACGTGCTGACCTCGCGCGAGACCTACGATCCACATCCCGAGGACGCCTGGAAGCGGCTGAAGATGCGGCTGCGCAAGCCGCAGGAACTGGCGATCGTGCAGGCCGTGGCGGCCTGGCGCGAGCGCGAGGCGCGCGAGCGCGATGTGCCGCGCGGCCGGGTGCTCAAGGACGACGCGATCTACGAGGTGGCGCAGCAGGCGCCGCGCGATGCTGCGGCCCTTGCCAAGCTGCGCACGACGCCGAAGGGCTGGGAGCGGTCCTCGACGGCGACGGCGCTGCTCGGCGCCGTCAACACGGCGCTGGCCTTGCCCAAGGAGCAGATGCCGAAGCTGCCGAAGAGTTTCCAGCCGCCCGAGGGCTCGAGCGCTGCCGCGGAACTGTTGAAAGTGCTGCTCAGGATCATCGCCGAACAGCAGGGCGTGGCCTCGAAAGTGCTGGCCTCCAGCGACGATCTCGACCGCATCGCGGCCGAAGGTGAGGAAGCCGACGTGCCGGCCCTGCAAGGTTGGCGGCGCGCCGTGTTCGGCGAGGCGGCGCTGAAGCTGGTTCGCGGCGAGATCGGCATCAAGTTCGACAAGCGCAAGATCGCGGTCTTCGATTTGTAGGAATAGCGTACCCCCGCCCCGCTTTGCGGAGCGACCCTTCCCACAAGGGGGAGGGTCAGACTGTTCAAACCACCCCAAGCAGGTGGAGCGCGAACCAGATCCAGCCCAGCAGGACAACCACGGCACCTATAACGAAAGAGCGGTTGCGCAGCAGCAGGTTGTTGCTGGTCAGGTGAACCCAGGCGTGGACATAGCGCGAGGCGACGAAGATCCACATCAGCGCCAGCGTCAGATAGTTGACGCCGTTGGTGGCATGCAGCGTCAGGCACAGCACGTAGAACAGCACCGGCAGTTCGAACTGGTTGCTGAGATTGGCGGCGACCGTGGTGCTGGACACCGGCTCGGTCGAGCGTATCTTGTATTGACCGACCTTGGCCTCGCCAGACTTGACCGCGCCATATCTGCGGCGGCCGAGGACACAGTAGACGATGTAGATCAGCAGCACGTGCGCCACAACAGGCCAGAAGATCGTCGTCTGGTTCATGACATGTCCCCTGCCCGGTAAATGCCCGCTGCTCGGTCCGGCATCAAGCCTGATGTTTCTGGCTCGCCAGCCAGAAAGCGGCAATGACGATCACCGGGATGGCGAGAAGCGCGAATTTGGTGACGATGAGAGCCGAGGCGAAAGACAGCGAATCCGGGTTGGCCGACAGGAAATCGGACAGAAGCCGCGCCACGGCGATATTCTGGGCATAGTCGGCAAGCGTATAGGGCAGCACTAGGACCAGCGCAAAGATCGACTGCACCTGCGGCGGCAGCACGCGAAAATTCTTCAGGCGCCGGCCGGTGGCCAGGATCAGGCTGACCAGGGTGAGCGACAAGAGCGCCGGAAACAGCAGGTCGAAGGTCAGGTAGTGCCAGACGAGAATGATCTCGCCGCCGCGCCGGCCGAGCGCCGTCAGCCAGGCCATGCCTTCGTCGGGCGTGAAGCCGAAAAAGCGCATGTCGAGCGAAGGCAAACCGCCGCTCAGCTGACGAAAATAGAAGAATTCCAGCCCGGTCATGGCGATAAAAACCGCGCCCGACAGGAAACAGAGTGCCGCGGCATGACGCGACAGCCGCAGGACCGTCGCCGTCAAGCTGCGCCAGGCCCCGGAAGAGTCAGACTCCTCCGGGATAGTTCGGGCTTTCGCGGGTAATCGTGACGTCATGGGCGTGGCTTTCACGAAGTCCGGCGTTGGATATGCGCACAAAGGTGGCGCGGTCGCGGAAATCGGCAAGGTCGCGGCCGCCTACATAACCCATAGCGGCTTTCAGCCCGCCTGCAAGCTGGTGCAGGACGCCAGACACAGGTCCTTTGTAGGGAACCTGCCCTTCGATGCCTTCCGGCACCAGTTTCAGCGTGTCGCGCACCTCGGCCTGGAAGTAGCGATCGGCCGATCCGCGCGCCATGGCGCCGACCGAACCCATGCCGCGATAGGCCTTGAAGGAACGGCCCTGGTGCAGATAGACCTCGCCCGGGCTCTCGTCCGTCCCGGCCAGCAGCGAGCCGATCATGGCTGCACTGGCGCCAGCAGCGAGCGCCTTGGCGAGATCGCCCGAATATTTGATGCCGCCATCGGCGATCACCGAAACGCCCGATTTATGCGCCGTCTCGACCGCCGACATGATGGCCGAAAGCTGCGGTACGCCGACGCCGGCCACGATACGGGTGGTGCAGATCGAGCCCGGGCCGATGCCGACCTTGACGGCGTCGGCGCCGGCATCGATCAGCGCCTGCGTGCCTTCCGCGGTGGCGACGTTGCCGGCCAGGATGCGCACCGAGTTGGAGAGCTTCTTCGCCCGCGTAACGGCGTCCAGCACGCGCTGCGAGTGGCCATGCGCGGTGTCGATCACCAGGAGGTCGACGCCGGCCTCGATGAGGCGTTCGGCGCGCTCGAAGCCATCGTCGCCGACGCTGGTGGCGGCGGCGGCGCGCAGCCGCCCCTGCGCATCCTTGGAGGCGTGCGGGTTGAGCTGCGACTTCTCGATGTCCTTGACGGTGATCAGCCCGACGCAATTGCCCGACTTGTCGACGACGACGAGCTTTTCGATCCGGTGCTGGTGCAGAAGCCGCTTGGCCTCGTCCTGGTCGACATTCTCCTTGACCGTGATCAGGTTTTCACGGGTCATCAACTCGTAGACCTTCTGCGCCGGATCGGAGGCAAAGCGCACGTCGCGGTTGGTCAGGATGCCGACCAGCCGCCCCGTCTTGTGACCGCCGGTGCCGCCATTCTCGACCACCGGAATGCCCGAGATCGAATAGGTGCGCATCAGCGACAGCGCGTCGGCAAGCGTGGCGTCGGGGCCGATGGTGACCGGGTTGACCACCATGCCGGATTCGAATTTCTTCACCTGCCGCACCTGCTCGGCCTGCTCGGCCGGCGAGAAATTGCGATGGATGACGCCAATGCCGCCGGCCTGGGCCATGGCGATGGCGAGACGCGCCTCGGTGACGGTGTCCATCGCCGCCGACAGGATCGGGACGTTGAGGTCGATATCGCCGGCAATGCGGGTGCGGACATCGGTTTCGCCAGGCATGACCTCGGAATGACCCGGCTGCAGAAGCACGTCGTCAAAGGTCAGCGCCAGTGCGCCGGTGGACGTTTCGATGATTTTTGCCATGGCCAGTCCTTAGAATGCATGAAAGGCGCTGGACCGGAATGGACAGCGCCGACTCGTTCTTCCCTTTCAGGATTGGCGCTGGCTGGTAACACGTCACGGCGCCGATGAAAAGCCGATCGTTGCGGCCCGACGCGTCTATTCGGCGGACTCTCCCACGAGAGCATTCAGCAAGGTATGGCGCGGCGATGCGAAAGGATTGACGACAGTTACCCCACCCCATGTGAAGCCGTCCTGCAGATCTTCCGAAAGCAGCAGCCGGCAACCGGCTTGCGAGGCGGCGGACAGAATGACCGCATCCCAGATGCCGAAGCGGTGGTCCGTCGCCAGATCAGCCGCCATCATCATCACGTCCTGCGTTGTCGCGGCAACCGCAAACGCGTCGCGCCAGCTCAAAAGGGCATCCCGGGCCTCGACAGGCGGTCTTGCGGCCTTGCGGACGAGAACATTGTACAATTCACCAAGGACCTGAACGGGAATAATGGCGGCCTCTTGAGGGATCTTGCGCACCAACTCGAGAACGATGTCGCGCTTCTCGGCACCGTTGACCCCTTCCGCATAGGCAAGGACATTGGTGTCGAGCGCGACCTTCACCGCTCGTCCTCGTAAAGCTCGTCGCGGGTCCAGCGCCCGACATCGGCGACAGGCTGGCGTTCGAGGCGCGACAGCAGCGCCGTGCGCGAGCGGGAAACCACGCCCTCTTGCTGATCCGCGGGCACGATCCGCGCGACGGGGCGTCCGTGACTGGTCACGACGTAGCTTTGTCCTTCGCGAACACCGCGCAGGATGAGCGAGAACTTGCGGTTGGCATCGGCTGCCGAAACGGCTTCTTCCATGATACGGCCTATATAGTAGTTATTATCACTACAATAATGAGGTGCGCCGTTTTCCGCAAGCTTCCTCGTTGCCGCCCACTGCCCTGGAGCGCGGCCGCCAGTCTCGCGGGCATGCCAGAAGAGCCGTCGCCGTCTCGGCCCGGTCGCACAAAAGTGACAGCAAATTAACACGACATCGGTGTCCGGCCGTGATAACCGCCCCCTTGTATCGGCTTGCCCCCTTTCTAAACGAGAAGTGGGCCGGAAAGAAAAAGATCTGAAACGGCCACGCTCGTGAACCGCACCATTCCGCTCATACTGGCGGTCGCTCTTTTCATGGAAAACATGGATTCGACCGTGATCGCGACGTCGCTGCCGGCGATCGCCATCGACATCCACACCAGCCCTATCGCACTCAAGCTGGCGCTGACGGCCTATCTGGTGTCGCTGGCGATCTTCATTCCGATCAGCGGCTGGATGGCCGACCGCTTCGGCGCAAAGACTGTCTTTCGCGCCGCGATAGCGGTGTTCATCGCCGGCTCGATCGCCTGCGCTCTCTCCGGTTCGCTGCCGGCCTTCGTGGTCTCGCGGTTCCTGCAAGGCATTGGCGGCGCCATGATGACGCCGGTCGGGCGCCTGGTGCTGGTACGCGCCACACCCAAGAGCGATCTCGTCGCCGCCATGTCGTGGCTGACCGTTCCCGCATTGGTCGGTCCGCTCGTCGGCCCGCCGATCGGCGGCTTCATCACCACCTACTTCACCTGGCACTGGATCTTCCTGATCAACGTGCCGATCGGCCTGGCCGGCATCTGGCTCGCCACCCGCTTCCTGCCGGAAACCGAATCGATGGAGACGCCGCCGCTCGATTTCATCGGCTTCGTGCTAAGCGGGCTGGCGGCATCCGGCGTCGTGTTCGGCCTCTCGGTGGTCAGCCTGCCCTATCTGCCGCCGGCGACCGGCTTGATCACCGTTGCCGTCGGGTTGTTGTCGGGCGCGCTCTACCTGATGCACGCCCGCCGCGCGAAAAACCCCTTGCTGGCGCTCGACCTGTTCCGCAACCAGGTATTCCGCTCCTCCGTGCTTGGCGGCGGATTGTTCCGCATCGGCATCGGCGCCGTGCCATTCCTGCTGCCGCTGATGTTCCAGATCGGCTTCGGGCTGACGCCGTTCCAGTCCGGCATGATCACCTTCGTCTCGGCGATCGGCGCCATCGGCATGAAATTCGTCACCGCGCTGATCTTTCGCGTTGCCGGCTTCCGCCGCGTGCTGATCGTCGGCTCGCTGGTGGCAGCGGCGTCGATCGCCATCAACGGCCTGTTCACCCCCGAAACGCCCTATCTGCTGATGCTGGCCATGCTGTTGGTCGGCGGCTTCATCCGCTCGATGTTCTTCACCGGCGTCAACGCCCTCGCCTATGCGGAGGTTTCGGCCGAGGATACCAGCAAGGCGACACCGATCGCCGCCGTCTTCCAGCAATTGTCGATCGCGCTCGGCGTGGCGGTTGCGGGCGGCATCCTGGAAGTGTCGACGAGCATCCATGGCGGACCGCTGATGCTGGCCGATTTCCACCTCGCCTTTTTCATCGTCGCCGCGATTTCGGCCGCCGCGTCGCTGTCGTTCATGCGCCTGACGCCCGATGCCGGCAACGCCGTCTCCGGCCATGGCCGGCTGACCACGCCCAAGACGCTGGAACCGGTGAGATCGCCGGGGGAGTAGCTCCCTCTGCCTTCTCCCCTTGCGGGAGAAGGTGGATCGGCGCGATAGCGCCGAGACGGATGAGGGGTGTTCCAGCGGAGTGAAGCGTTGGTGAGAGGCGCAGTCGTGGATTTGCAAGCATATCGCCAAGCTGGACCACCCCTCATCCGACCTCGCTTCGCGAGGCCACCTTCTCCCGCAAGGGGAGAAGGGAAGACGCTACTCGGCGTCCCCCGGCCCTTCGCTATGGCTCCGGGCGCTCGAGTCCTTCGGAGCGTCCACTGGACGTTACGATCCGCCTGATGGCGGACCGGTCTCTCGCCCCTTGAAATCCTTCGCCAGCAGATAAAGCTCTACCGATTCATCGCGCGACGCGGGTGGCTTGACGTGGTGCACCGACCGGAAGTTCTTCTTGAGCATCGAGAGCAGTTCGTTCTCCGCGCCGCCCTGAAACGTCTTGGCGAGGAAATGTCCGCCCGGCTTTAGCACCGACAGCGCGAAATCGGCGGCCACCTCGCACAGATGCATGGTGCGGATATGGTCGGTCCGCTTGTGGCCGGTGGTGGGTGCGGCCATGTCGGACAGCACGACATCGGGGTCACCACCCAGCGCCTCGGCCAGCTTCTGCGGGGCTGCCGGATCGAGAAAATCCATCAGCAGCACCGGCGCGCCGGGCACGGCATCCATTTCCAGATAGTCGATGCCGATGACATGCGGGTTTTCCGCCGTCGATTTCGTCCGCGCGGCCGCCACCTGGCACCAGCCGCCGGGCGCGGCGCCAAGGTCGATCACCTTCATGCCGGGCTTGAGCAAGTGATGCTTGTCGTCGATCTCGATCAGCTTGTAGGCCGCGCGCGAGCGGTAGCCGTCGGCCTTCGACCGCTGGACATAGGGATCGTTGATGTGGCGCTGCAGCCAGCGGCGCGACGATTCCTTCAAGCCGCTCTTCTTCTTGATTCGCGTCTTCAGCACGCGAATGCTGGCGGAGCCTGGTTTTTCCGGTTTCTTGGTCATTGGCTGATTTCTTGCTTGAGCATGTGCGTTTCGCGGAGGGCTTCCCCCACTCCGTCGCCGCTTCGCGGCGCCACCTCTCCCCCCTTCGGAGGGAGAGGAAAGGCGCCGGC
>NZ_JAIUIQ010000074.1:0-17549 GCF_020165735.1 Mesorhizobium sp. B283B1A | reverse complement strand
GGATCGCGGCCGATGAGAAACTCGCGATAGTGCTCGATCGCGCCGGCCACGGCCTTCTCGCGACCGATCAAGCCCTATCCAGTGTGGGTCGGGACGCGCAACCAGATGCTGGTCAAGGTCGAGACCGATCAAGGCATCTTCGGTTGGGGTGAGAGCGGCTTGAGCGGTCGCGAGAAGGCCGTGGCCGGCGCGATCGAGCACTATCGCGAGTTTCTCATCGGCCGCGATCCGATGCAGGTCGGGCGGATCTGGCAGGAGCTTTATCGCAGCCAGTACTTCGAAGGCGGCCGCGTTCTGCAGGCAGCGATTTCCGCTATCGACATCGCCCTTCACGACATCAAGGGCAAGGCGCTGGGGGTGCCGGTCTACGAGCTGCTGGGCGGCAAGCAGCGCGACCGCGTCCCCACCTTCGCCTCGACCGGTGACGAGGCCGAGGGCGATGCTGCCATCGAGCGAGCCCGCGAACTCTGCGCACAGGGTTGGCAGGCGATCCGCTTCTTCCCCGTAGGGCAAAGCAGCAAGGATATCTTCGAGCCGCGCGAGTCGATCGGGGCAACCGCCCATATGCTGAACAGAGCGCGCGAGGCGCTGGGCGGCGATGTCGTCCTCGGCATCGACTATCACCATCGGCTGTCGGTGGCCGAGGCGGCGAGCTTCTGCAACAAGCTCGGCCGGGGCGTGCTTGATTTTCTCGAGGAGCCGATACGGGCCGAGACACCGGAGGCCTACGAATCCCTTCGCAAGATGACCGATATCCCCTTTGCCATCGGCGAGGAATTTGCCAGCAAATGGGATTTCCTGCCCTACATCGAGCGCGGCATCCACCAGTTCAACCGGATCGATGTCTGCAATGTCGGCGGGCTCACCGAGGCGATGAAAGTCGCCGGCTGGAGCGAGGCGCATTATGTGGACCTGATGCCGCACAATCCGCTTGGTCCGGTGTGCACCGCCGCGACAGTGCATCTTGCCGCCGCGGTACCGAACTTCGCATGGCTCGAGACCAGGGCGCCCGAAAGAAAGCTGGGCTTCGACAATTCCGATTTCTTCCCCGTGCAACCACGGCTCGACGGCCCGGATTATCCGGTCGGCGATCTGCCAGGGCTCGGCATCGAAGTCAACGAAGCGGCGGTCCAGGCGCAGAGCCTGCGTTTCTGGGAAGCGCCTCACCTCAAGCGCCGCGACGGTTCTGTCACGAACTGGTAGTTCCCTTCCAACCGGAGTCCGACAATGACGCATACTCCCGACATCACGAGGCCGCCCAAGGACCTGATCGACGCGCTAAGGGAGATCGGCGCCGCGACGGTTGCCGGCACGCTTGGCCACATGGGCTTCCGCAATCCGCACATGGTCGGTCCGGTGGCGCAGAACCACGGGAAGTCGATCGTCGGACCGGCGCTGACGCTGCAATTCCTGCCGCAGCGGCCGGACCTTTTCAACGAGGGAGAATATGCCGATCCGGAGACGCAATTGCACCGGCACGTGCTCTATCACGCGCAGGAGGGTGATGTGGTCGTGGTCGACGCGCGCGGCGACATGAGTTCGGGCGTCTTCGGCGATATGATGTCGACCTATTTCAAGGGCAGGGGCGGAGCCGGCATCGTCATAGACGGATGCATGCGCGACCGCCCCAATGTCGAGAAGCTCGATCTGCCCCTCTGGCTGCGCGGCTGGACGCCCAATTATCATGTTCAGACCAGCATCTATCCGAACGCCGTCAATGTTCCGATTGCCTGCGGCGGCGTCACGGTGCTCCCCGGCGACATCATCATCGCCGACGATGACGGGGCGGTGGTGCTTCCTGTCGCAATGGCCGCAAAAGTGATCGAAGAATCACGGAAGCATCACGATTGGGAGGAGTTCTCCAGAATGAAGCTCATGGAGGGCGCACCGCTGCAGCACTACTACCCACTGCATGACGATGCCCAAGGCGAATATGAGGAGTGGCGCAAAGCCAATCGCTAGGCGGATTGACCTTGGAATCACCTACATGGGCGGCAGCTATCGGCCGTGCCGCTCGACGAGAACCACGAGCGCCCGGTCCGCGCCACCGGATCGAGATGTGATCGCAGGCGCGTGATCGCAAGTTGAACAACCGGACAATTGACGACCTTCATAGAGGGGCTGGGCACTATGACGAGCCAATGTACATGATCCCCGCACCGGTCAGCGATCGATCTCCCCAAACACGATGTCCAGCGATCCGATGATCGCTGCAACGTCGGCGATCATGTGTCCGCGGGACAGGAAATCCATCGCCTGCAGATGCGCAAAGGACGGCGCGCGGATCTTGCACCGATAGGGAACATTGCTGCCGTTCGAAACCAGGTAGACGCCGAACTCGCCTTTCGGAGCCTCGACCGCGGCGTAGACTTCTCCGGCCGGCACATGAAGCCCTTCAGTATAAAGTTTGAAATGCTGGATGGTCGCTTCCATCGACCGTTTCATCGTGGCGCGCCGCGGCGGCGTGATCTTCCGGTTCGGGACGGCCACGGGCCCTTGGCCTTCCGGTGACCGCAATTTATCCAGGCATTGTTTCATGATCCGGACCGACTGACGCATTTCCTCCATGCGAACGAGGTAGCGGTCATAGCAGTCTCCATTCTTGCCGACGGGAATGTCGAAATCCATTTCGGGATAACATTCGTACGGCTGTGCCTTGCGCAGGTCCCATGACGCTCCAGATCCACGCACCATCACACCGGAAAAACCCCAGGCCCAGGCATCTTCCAGCCCGATCGCGCCGACATCGACATTGCGTTGCTTGAAAATACGGCTGCCGGTGAGCAAATCGTCGAGATTGTCGCAGACCTTGAGGAATGGGTCGCAGAAAGCCTGGATATCGTCCAGCAGCTTTGGCGGCAGGTCCTGGTGCACGCCGCCGATCCTGAAGTAGTTCGCATGCATGCGGGCGCCGGAGGCACGCTCGTAAAAGACCATCAGCTTCTCGCGCTCCGCAAACCCCCAGAGCGGTGGGGTCAGCGCTCCAATGTCCATGGCTTGGGTCGTGACGTTGAGGAGATGCGACAGAAGCCGGCCTATTTCACAAAACAGGACGCGGATGAGCTGTCCGCGCCTGGGCACCGATATTTCGAGCAATTTCTCGGCTGCAAGGCAGAAGGCATGCTCCTGGTTCATCGGCGCGACATAGTCGAGCCGGTCGAAATAGGGCAGGGCCTGCAGATAGTTCTTGTACTCGATCAGTTTCTCGGTGCCGCGGTGAAGGAGCCCGATATGCGGATCGGCGCGATCGACGATCTCGCCATCGAGTTCGAGCACCAATCGAAGAACGCCGTGGGCGGAAGGATGCTGCGGTCCGAAATTGATGGTGAAGTTGCGAACGGCGGCTTCGGCCATGACGGCTCTCTGCAAGTGCGTTTACTGGCAAGTGCGTTTGTTGGTTCGCAGCGTGATCCTGTCGGCGCGCCGCTCAAGTCGTCGTCTGGATGATCAGCGTCAAAGTGCCATCGCCATCGATGTTTGCCGCGACGACCTGCGAGGAGTTGAGCCCGTTCGCCCTCAATGCCGAGCTCGCCTGAGGCGAAGCGTCGACGGAGTTTTGCAGCCGAAGCAAGTCTTGCGCACTGGTCTGATTGATCACGGCATCCGCCTGCGCCTTGATTTCTGCAGGCAAATCCTCGACCGCGACAACGGCGACGCCGGTGAAATTCAAATCAGGAGAGCCTTGATCGGGCAGCGTCTGCTCCGGTTGGACTTCCCCCTGCGGTGACGTCATCTGGGGGAGCTGCGGGGCGATGGTTTGCCCATGGATGGGCTGAGTGATGACCGCCCCGGAAAGTGCGATGGCTATCGTCAAAATCCGCATGGTCGCTCCTTCATCCTCTCGAGAGACATCGAAAGAAACCCCTATGCCGGGGGGATGGTTCCGCAACTCTGACCACATCGGGACGTTTTTGCCCGGCAAACGTCTGATGGGATTTGGGAGGAATGCGGCTAGCGCTTTTCGGCCTTCGGTGTTGGAGACCGCAGCAGCAAGGCGAGCGGTACGAGGATGGCCGTCGCTACCGCGCAATACCGAAAGACATCGACATAGGCGAGCAATGAGGCCTGGCGCGCTATCAACTGCCCGATCCAGCCGATCGCCTGCTGTTTTGCCTCGACCATCGGCGAGCCCTGAGCCACGAAGTGCTTGGTTGCCTGACGCAGCACCTGCTGGTAGGCCGGCGACGACTGTGCGGTGTGGCCGACGAGGTGTGCCTGGTGGAGTTGCGCGTTTTGGGCGATCACCGTGTTGGACAAGGATACGCCGATGCTGCCGCCGATATTGCGGGCGACATTGATCAGCGCAGATGCCTGGTTGGTCTGCTGCGGCGCCAGACCGACATAGGCCGCGGTCGAAATGGGGATAAACAGGAACGGCAGGCCGATCATCAGGAAGACGCGCGCAAAGGCAAAGAAGCGGAAGCTGGCGTCCGGGGTCAGCGCCGTCATATGCCACAGGGCGATGGCGACAACGGACATCCCCGCCATGATCAGATATTTTGGCTGGATGATGCTGCCGGCAAATCCGGAAATCGGCATCAGTATCAGCATGGCGATGCCACCCGGCATCATCGAGAGGCCCGACAGGGTCGCCGTATAGTCGAAGGCGGTCTGCTGCAGCTGCGGCATCAGTTGCGTGGTGCTGAACAGCACCGCGCCCACGGCCATCATCACCAGGAACGACGTGCCGAACTGGCGGCTGAACAGCAAGCGGATATCGACGATCGGATCGCGGTGGTTGAACTCCCAGGGGATCAGCAGCAGGAACGAGATCGCCGAAATCACCGCGAAGGTCATAATGAAGGCCGACGCGAACCAATCGTTGCGTTGTCCCTCGTCGAGAAAGATTTCCAGACAGCCAAGCGCGGTGGCCACCAGAACGAACCCAACCCAGTCTATTCTGAGGCCGCCCTTCAGCCGCTCCAGGCGTTCGCGTTCAAGCACATCCGGTTCCACGACCAGCCACTGCACCAGGGCCAGTGACATGATGCCGAACGGGACGTTGATGAAGAAGATCCAATGCCAGGAGAAATGATCGGTCAGCCAGCCGCCGATGGTCGGCCCCACCGTCGGCGCGACGATGACGGCGATGCCGTAGAGCGCGAACGCCTGAGAGCGTTTTTCGGGCGGGAAGGTGTCGGCGAGGATCGACTGTTCGCTGGGCGCCATGCCACCGCCGCCGAGGCCCTGCAGGATCCTGAAGACGATGAGCATTTCCAGGTTGGGCGCCAGCCCGCACAGCAGCGATGCGATGGTGAAGGTCGCCACGCAAAGCATGTAGTAACGCTTGCGGCCGATCACGCTGGCCAGCCAGCCGCTGACCGGGATGATGACCGAATTCGCCACCAGATAGGTGGTGATCACCCAGGTGCTTTCATCCATCCCGGCCGCCAGGCTGCCGGCGATGTTGCGCAGCGCGACGTTGGCGATTGAGGTGTCTAGCACCAGCATGAAGGTGGCGATCGAGACGACGATTGCAATCAGCCAGGGATTGCGCCCACCGGCGGCGGATCTGCTTTCGCTTTGCGCGCCGGCCATCTCGCCACTCACCGCACCTTGACGGTCGGCACCACCGACAGGCCCGGTCCCAGCAGCACGCCGGGCGGTTTGTCGAAGACGATCTTGACCGGCACGCGCTGCACGACCTTGACGAAGTTGCCGGTGGCGTTCTCGGCCGGCAGCAGGCTGAAGGCGGTGCCGCTGCCCGCCTGGATACTGTCGACGCGGCCATGGAAGGATTTTTCGGGATAGGCGTCGATGTCGATGTCGACCGGCTGTCCAGGCCGCATCAGATCGAGCTGCGTTTCCTTGAAATTGGCCTTCACCCAGACCTCGTCGGGAACGAACATCATCAGCACCTGGCCGGGCTGGGCGTAAGTGCCCTGGCCAACCGAGATGCTGGTTGCATGCCCGGCAACCGGCGCGGTGATTGCGGTGCGCGACAGCGTGGTGTGCGCCTGGTCCTGGCTCGCCTTGGCTTGGTTGAGCTTGGCTTCGGCGCTCTTGCCCTGCGCCTGCAGGACCACGATCTGGCTCTTGGCGGCAGCCGCGTTGGCTTGGGCGCTGTCGAGAGCAGCCTGATCCTGGCGCAGTGTTGAAGCGGCCTGCTGGGCCTGCTGCTGGGTGGCCGTGCCCTTGGCCAGGAGCTCGCGGTTGCGCTGATCCTCGGCCTTGGCGAAATCGAGCGCCGCCTGGGCCTGGGCCACCTGTTTCTGCGCGGCGTCGATCTTTGCGTTCTGTGCTTCGATTTGGGCTTGAACGTCGGCAATCTCGGCCTGTGCCGCGGCCACGCCTGCGTCTGCCTGTTTGAGGTTAGCCTGATAGTCGGCGTCGTCGATGCGCAACAGGATATCGCCCGCCTTGACCGGCTGGTTGTCCGTTACGGCGACGTCGGTGACGCGGCCCGATATCTCGGCGCCGATCGTCACCGTCCGGGCATCTATGAAGGCGTCATCGGTCGATTCATACTGGCGCGCGTTCAGCCACCATAGGACGAGCCCCGCCGCGATCAGCAGCAGGACAATCAGGACGGCGATGGACAGGTAGGGACGCCGCCGCGGCAGGCTCAGCAGGCCAGGCTTCGCCTGCCCAGCGCTCTTGTCGCCCGCCTCATTCTCCGGGGCGTCGGTTCGCGCCGCAGCCCCTTTGCGTTTGGGCGAAGGGCCTGGCTTCGCCCGGTTCGAAGCTTCGCGCTTTTTGTACGTTTCATCCGGTTCTTTTGTCTGGGTTTTCGCATCCACGGGAAAACTCTCGAGCAAAGGGTGCCGCCCGCTTTGTGGAGCCGAGTCAACGGCATCTGGCCATAAAAGTTCCTGACGAAGGGTGCGACGGGCGCATTGCAGGTCTATTCTTCAGGTGCGGTGGCGGGGGCGGTGTAGCGGCGGCGCACGGCATCGAGCACCTGTTTGCGGCTCTCCTCGGCCGATAGCGTTTTGTCCTTCTCCGCTTCGGCGGTTTCGCGCGCCAGGTCCTTGTCCCTGATCTGGTTGCGGAACCATTTGGAATAGTCGCCGGCACGCAAGTGAAACTCCCAGGTCTTGTCGTCTATGCCTTCGGCGATCTGGGCGAAAATCATCAGATTGTGAGCCCTGAGGTTCATTGCATCGTCTGGTCCGTGGAAATAGAAGCTGCCCGCCTCATCGAGCTGGCCTTCGGCATATTTGCGGCTGTGCCGCTTCAGCGATTGGCGCGGCTCGATGACCTTGACCGTGGCGATTTTCTTGCGTTTCTGGGGCCGCCAGAACAACACGCGCTCGCCCTTGGGCGAGGACATGTCCTTTGGCGGGTCGATGCCGATCTCGCGGCAGAAGACCTTCACGACGTTCTTCGCCTTGGGGCCAAGGGCAACAATGGCTGTTACCAGGCGCAGCGCATCGGTCGAGATCGCTTCGGGATGGACCGTGATCAGGACCGTGCCCGGTAATTCCAGTGACAGGACCGCACGCGTATCTTCGCGCCGCTTGGGAAGAAGATGGTGCGCTTCATCGATGACCAGCCAGTGCGGTCTGGCCGTCCGGCGGCGGAAACTGCCGAGGTCGGGCAAAAGGTCGGCAAAGAAGTCCGGCCGCTCGTTGACGCGCAGCGCCAGCCCGTTGACGACGACATTGCTGTCGGCCTTGGCGATCAAGTCCAGCACTTGCGCTTTTGTCGGTGCGCTTGATCCATCGCCCATCCGGACGGCGCCCTCGAGGCCGTCATAGTCGCCCTCGGGATCGAACACGCAGAACTGAAATCCGCTCTCGACGAAGCGTTCCGTCAGCGCCGTGGCCAAGGTGGATTTGCCGATGCCCGAACTGCCGGCGATCAGCACCGTATCGGTCGGCGACAAATAGACATCGTCGCCGGCGGCCGATCCCAGAACAATGCCGTCATGCCGTCTCGAAACGATCTCGTGATCGTGTTTGATCAGTTTGTCGACCAGTTGCTCGACGCCTTTGCCGCGTGCGCCAGGCATGACCAGATCGGCGGTGTTCTTGACGGCGGGAATCGCGTTGTCCACGGCGACGCTGCAGCCGCAAGCTTGCAGGAAGGCATGGTCGTTTTCGGCGTCGCCGACGCCGACGACATTGTGTGGCGAGAGCCGAAGATCCTGAAGCGCGACGATCAGCCCGGTGGCCTTGTTGATGCCGCTCGGCAGAACCATCACCGCGCCCTTGTTGAAGATGATTTCGAGCTCCAGGCCGGTCTCCTTGATGACGTCGAGCACTGTCGCCTGATGCGGCTCCCATGTCGCCACGATCGAGCGCCCCACCGAAAGCGGCTTGACGCCGAGCTTCTTCAGCCGGGCGACGAATTTGGGATCCGGCGCGGGCGAGATCGCCCGCTCTTCCTCGCTTGCCGGCGTGTAGATCAAGGCGCCATTTTCAGCGACTACCTTGTCGAACAGGCTGACTTCGGGAAAGACGCGTTTGAGATCGGGCAGTTCGCGCCCGGTGACCAGAACCAGCTTGCGGCCACTCTTCTTGAAGCGCTCCAGGCCAGCGAGCGTTTTCTTGGAGACGATCCCGTCATGAGCCAGCGTGCCATCGTAGTCAGTCGCCAGGGCGATGAAGTACATTCCGCCCACCTTTCATCGTTGCCAGGTTGCGTTGAACTCAGGCTAGAACGAATGATCGGGATAAAGGCTCCCATTCGCAGGAGCGCCGGGAATCATTGGTTAAAAGAGTGGGGGTGTCCTCGCCTCTGAGATCCGGGCGGTCTCGGAACTGATCGTCCATGGCGCGTTTCAGATGCTCGACCTGTCGCCATTCAGTTACGAGCGCATACCGCGCAATGAACCCTTTCTGGAAGAAGCGGTGATCTCAGCATCGTCCCTGTGGGCGCGGTCAGTTTACCTGTCACGTGGATTGCCGAATTTTGCGTCGCGCTTCCTCGAATAGCGATCGATGCGCGGCAGCTTGTCGTCAAACGCGACCCAAGGCAGCCTGAGTTCCCAATAGGCATGAGCCTGTGGGCGCAACCCTTCAGGTTTGTCGAAGAAGCCGATCGTCAGATAGAGTTCGTCCGGCAGGCCTTCGTCGCTGTAGCCGATGGAACTCCCGCAGTCGGGGCAGAAGGTGCGGACCACGCCGGGTGTCCTCGAAAAGCTTTTCGGAGTTCCCTTCAAAAGCCGGAATTGGTCGGGCCGATACCCGACCCAGACCGTGAGCGGACCGCCAATGGCCCTACGGCAATCGTCGTCGTGGTCGTAGCATATCCAGAAAGGCTCGCCGTCCATGGCGGCGGCTATCGCACCGCAAAAGCAAGTCCCGGTCTCGCGCCGCGTCATCCGTCGCTCCGTGGCGCCGAAGCATCCGTCGCGTTCCGATCTCCCGGATTGGCCATGCGGCCGCTCCCGGGACAGGGGTAAATCCCTGATCAGGCGTCGTGATGCTCGGGCATGTTTTTGAGTTGATCCTTGGTCCAGTTGGTCACCGCGTGGACATCGCCATCTTCATCGCGCATGAAATCCAACTGGCTCGCGGGGACGGCCACCGGCTTGGCGCCGATGCCGAGAAATCCGCCGACATCGATCACCACCTGACTGCCGGCTCCGGAACCATGAACATGTGAAACGGTGCCGACCTTGTTGTCGTCAGCGTCGTAAATCGTGGCGTCTTCCAAAATGTCAGGCGTCAATTCTGCGCTCGTGAGGCGGACGTGATTGGTGTGGTCCATCGTTCAAGTCTCCTGTTGGGACGGGATAGTTGAACCACCCAGCGAGGCAATCGTTCCGAACGATCTTGGTGGTCTCGGATGGAGGGACTGCAGAGCCGCCCGAATTGAGCCATGGCCCGATTTGACTCGCCAAAGTCTGTACGAAATCGTACAAAGAGAAAATGGTTCGCGCGACGCTTGGGAGAGGCGATCGCGCTTTGGCCGGCACGAGGATGTCATGGCGAAAGAACCTGAGCGCCCGGGTCTGACGGCAGAGACGGTGCGCGCACTTGCGCGGGATTCGGGCGCTACGGAACAGCAGATACGTGAAATAATATCGCTGGTCGGCTTCGATCGCGCCTCCATCCTGCGCGAGGCTCGTCTTGTGGCCAAGGATGGATAGCTCGCGAAGCCGCGATTTTTCCACAGCAGTGAATGTCGGTTTTATACCAACGCGCTAGCCCTCCTAGTGCTGCGTGAAGCGCAGTCTATGGTTCGTCACCGTCCGCTCGTTCGACGGGCGCGGCCGGCTAAGAGATGCGAGTGCTCTTGCCCAAGGGAGAGAGTCTCGTGGATCACCAGATCCTGCAAGCCAAGAGCGAATTGTTGCGCCGGATGAGCGTGGACGATTTCGCGCGGCTGAAGCCGCATCTCCAGAGCGTCTTCCTGGAGCTGCGCGCGCCGCTGGAAACCGCGGGTCAAAAGATTGAAGCCGTATACTTTCTTGAAAGCGGGCTGGCATCGGTGGTGGCGAAGACATCGGCGAAGACCGAAGCCGAAGTGGGCATAATTGGCTTTGAAGGAATGACCGGCTCGACCCTGGTGATGGGGGACGACGAGGCGAACTTCGACTGTTACGTGCAGTCGACGTGCGAAGCGGTGCGCATGCCGGCTGCCCCATTCGTCGAAGCCCTGGAGGATAGCCCGACGCTGCGGCCGTTTCTGTTGCGCTATGTCCAATATCTTCACGTCCAGACCAGCTACACGGCAGCGATCAACGCGCGGCAAAGCCTGGAAGTTCGCCTGGCCAGGTGGCTTTTGATGTGCGGCGACCGCACTGTCGGCGACAGGCTCGTGATAACCCATGAATTTCTGTCCATCATGCTCGGCGTCAGACGCCCTGGAGTGACTGTCGGGCTGCAGATGATCGAGAGCTATGGCTATATCCGTGCCCGTCGCGGAGAAATCACGATCCGCAGTCGCGATGGCCTGCTGACGTTGGCGCGAGAGGCTTATGGATCACCCGAAGCCCAATACCGCCGGCTGGTCGGGGACCTGGGCTCAAAAAACCCCGCAAGGCAGGAACGGCCTCCCACGTAAGCGTTGAGGGAAGCGGGACGGGTGCGTGCCTGTCGGGACCGGCTCGGATCATTTTGCGAGTGGCCGACGCGATGATGCCGGTGAGACACCATTGCCTAAGCCCGCGTCGGCCACTGCGGCATGAATTGGGGATGCCGCGTGGCCAATCTAGCGCTCCGCAAAAAGCCTGCAACGAACGCTCGAGGTTTGGTACGAACTGTACATAGCCTGGTAACGCATTGCATGCTGGGCAAATGGGTCACACGGTCTGTTCGATGCCGTGGAGATCGCGTGGTTGGCGGCCTCTCCCGCGATCGCGCTCAGAGACTCGCGACGGGTTCTGCGCCTGACAGTTGCTGTTCCGCCGAGCGGAACATGTCCTCGAATGCCAGCTCGGTTTCAAACACGGTGCTTCCGACACTGATCGCCAGGACGTCCTCGCTGCCCTTGGGCGCGAAATAGACCCGCGCGACGCCTGCCCGGATGCGCTCGCCAATGTCCTTGGCCTCGGCTTCGGTCGCACCGGGGAGGAAGACCCCGAACATCGATGTTCCTATGCGCCCCACCATATCCTCCTTGCGGACAGCGGACTGTATGGCCGAGGCAACGAGCCGCAAGGCCTCATCGCCCCAGCCGGGGCCGAAGCGCAGATTGATGGATCGAAGATGCTCGGCGTGGATCACCAGGAAGGCGCCCGAGCGTGGCCCCGACGCCGACGGCCTGGCTGTGCGCCGCTCGATCATCGAGGTGAAAACCGGACCATTCAGGCAGCCTGTCACCCTGTCATAGGTTCCAGACCTGTTGAGTTCCCGCCGGTAGCCGCGGATCTGGGTCTGCATCCAGCCGATCAGCACGAAAAGCGGCAACCCAATGATCAGCGGCAACAGCACCGCGCTGACCATGCTGCGCCCGAACGGCGTCAGGGCATCGCTGAACAACAGCAGGTAGTTGAGGCCGACGGAGAGGCCAAGGCTCCCGACAGTTCCCAGAACGGTGAGCCAGGCGACGCTCTTCCACGCTGGGGCGGAGGCGTTCGCTGCGTTTTGTGCCATTGGCCAATCTCCTGTCAGATCAGCTGATATAGCACCGGCTCCCGCAATTTCAGTTTCGGCAAACCATACAATTTGATTGATGTGGGAGCGTCATCGATCCTGGCAGCTATTGCGGGGGGCCGAAGATTCCCATCTGCGTCTCCTCGGCGACCGCCTGCGCCTTGCCATAGATGCCGGTCGGCAGCGCCATCGCCCAGCCGTTGGACACAAGCCAGGCGCCGGCGTCCTGCTTGCCAAGACTGCACGGCGCGGCGATGGCAAAATGCTCAATGTCCGGCGGTACGAAACATTTCAGCGCGCGTCCCCGCAGCCAGGAGTTGAAGGCGTCTCGTGCGCGCTGGCCGCAAGGCCAGGCGACGTCTTGAAACGAGCAGGTTCTCTCCGGTTCGATGCTCGCGACGCCACTGATGATCACTTTGCGTCCCATGGATTCGAAAGTCGCCGACGACGTAGCGACCGGGCGAAAGAGCAGGGTTTCGCGCCAGTCACCGGGCCTCGGCCTTTTGGGGGACACGGCCAGACCCAGATCGCCGAGCGGCGGCCGGGCTTCGGCCCGCTCGATTTCAGACAAGTCAATCGGCGGCGGCGCGACAAGGCTCTCGGCAACCCTGCGCGCGTCTCGCCATGGACCGTCGGGAACGGCCGCGACCACAGGGGTTGGATGGTTGCCGGCACGCTCCATTTGGGGCGCGGGGGCAGGCCGGTCGATCGCAAGCAAGGCTCCGGCCTGCATGATCAGGACAATCCCGAGCACGAGCTCGATGCCTCCGACCGCGATAACCCAGCGGATGCGCCCGGGCATGCCCATCACGCCAGCACAGCGTTCGAGCCAGGCCCCGTCACCGGCCGTTCAGAAACCAGAGGTCGATTTGGCAACCAGTTTGAGCGCACCTTTCTGAACCCGATAGAACGGCATCGATCTTTGGCTGGACCCGTCGGCGCGAAAGCGGAACAGGCCCGTCGATCCGCGAAATCCGTTCGGGTTTTCGAGAACCTGTTTGCTGAAACCGTCGGGTCCGACCGCGCTGGCAATTCCCGCTGTCAGGGCAACCATATCATAGGCGTAGGCTACATTGACGTCGGCCGGATAATTGTATGTCGTCCTGAAGCGGTCGGCGATCGGCCCGGTTTCGCTCGAATCGAGCGTGGCGATATACGCGCCCTCAAACAGCGGATCGATGGGGTGCTCCAGCCAGCGGTTCGTTCCCACGACAGAGATTGCTTTTCCCGGAATGCCCTTCGATTTGAGGGCGGCAAGCACGGACGAGGGGCTGCTGTCACCGCTGGCAACGATGACCGCGTCGGGGGTGTCCACGAGCGAGCCCATTTCGTCGACCGCTTTCGCGGCACCGTCGCCGCCCGAATAGGGGACAGTGACCGCGAGCGTGGCGCCATAGATGCTGAGGCCGTTGGCGACCCGCTTCTCGACGGCGCTGGCGTTTGGGCCACCCGCGACAAGCAATACGAACTTCTTGCTGCCTTTGGCGGCAAGCCCCGCGGCACCCGCCGCCGCGCTGTCCGCTTCGCTGAGCGGCACCGCATAAACCCCGGCGCTGCCGGCGAAATTGTCGGCAAGTGCCAGAACCGGTGGCCGTTTCGATCCCGACAGCGTGGCGATGTGCTGAGCCGCCGGCAGCTCGGTTGGGCCGATGACGACTTTCACCCCGGTGGTGATGGCCTGTACCGCCAGCTTGCCGGCCTGTGTGCTGTCGCCCTTCGTGTCCTCTATCGTCAGCGTGAGCAATCCATTGCCGATATCCGTCATCGCCAGCTTGGCCGCATCGCGCATCTTGCGGCCGTTTTCACCTGCCGTTCCGGGTGCGGACAATGGCAGCAGCATCGTCACTTTTGCCGAACCGGTGCCCAGCGATTGGGTCGCCTGGGCGGGACCGGTGACAGCACCGCCATTCTGCCCCGCCGGCGCGGGCTGCTCGGCGGGCGCGGCAATTGCCGCCGGGTCGAGCACCTCGGTGACGTTGCCCTTCGACTGGCAGCCCGACAATGTCACGGCGAGCGCGAAGGCGATTGCCGACGTCCGCGCACAATAGACCTTTCGGCCAGCTTCCATGATCGTCCCGCCCTGTCTGCCGCCGGCTTGTTCTTCCCGGTCTGGTCTGCCACGCATGTTACGGCGGACTTGTCGCGCCGTCCTGTTGTTTTCTTTATCCGTCGAAGAGCCGGGCCCTCAGGGCCCTGATCTGTCTTGCTTGCCCCGCGGTCCTGTAGTCGGCGCATTTCATGTATCGCGGTCCGGGTACGAACACCCGGCGCACGCAGACACGGTTTTCCCGGGCGGCGGCTCCATCCTGCCCGTCTGTCGAAAATGTGGAAAAGCCGAATGTCGCGACCGGCAACGGCCCGGTCACTTCGAACCCGTCCCTGGCAAGGATTGCCCGCGCGCGCTGGCAGTAACGGACGGAGAGCGCCGAGAACCGGCTTTCATGATGCCCGGCGCGATACTTCATGACCGTGGTGCAGAGGTCACCGGCGGAGAGCCTGTTTGCCTGGGCAAGATATCTGACCCCCAGCGCGATGTTCGTCGCCGGCGTGCCCAGATCGTCGAGGGAACCTCGAAAGCCAAGCATTCGCGCTGTCGCCGGCATCACCTGCATCAGGCCGACTTCGCCATCGGCGCCCCGCACGTCGGGATCGAAGCCGCTTTCGATCTCCATGACGGCGTGCGCCAGCGCCGGCTCGAGGCCATAGATTGAGGCCTGACAGCTCGCAAATGCCTTGAACGTCTGCCGGGTCCACGCCGCGGCCGCGTCGCAACGCGGCGGCCGCGTCGAACCCGACGACCGATGTTGCGCCACGGAAGGCCGTTCGAGCCAGTTGGCGCGAGCCGGCGTGACACTTTGGGCAAAGCCAGCCAAGGCGATCGTTCCGGCGATCGCCCTCAACAAGGATCCGTCGGCTGGCATGATGGCCAACAGGCGCAAATTTGCCTATCCGGTCAGTGCATGTACTCGACCATGCGATCGTGAAAACACTCGCATTTGTTGAGCGTGTCCTCGTCCTTGTAGTTCGTCTTCAGATAGCCATAGGCCATGCCGCAGGCGACCTTGGCTTCCGACGCCCAGACGAAGACCGGCCGCGACGAGTTGATCCATTCCGAGCTGTTGGCCGCGGCGACGGACTCGTCCATCAGCTTCACCACCTGGGCCTTGAGATCGACAATGTTGTCGGTCAGCACCAGGTTGGAAGTGCCGACGGTCCGGCAATAGTCGGCCGTCGGGCCTTCGATGATGTCGGCGGCGAAGCCTGTAGATCCAGCCAGCAACAGCGCGGCGGTGGAAACCAGTAGTCTTGCAGAACGCTTCATCATGAGCTCCCCTCGATATTCCTAATGTATAATAACATAGTCATGTGGCCGCGCGCCATGCAGTTAGATCGTGGCCGGGTGTGATACATGCGCCGTGTCGTCGTAAAGCAGGTTAATGGTGCCGGCTGCAGGCGCATTCTGCAGGACCGCAACATCGACGAAATTAGCGCCGCCGGCTGCACCGTTGGCATCAACGCTGAGTGTGTGCGACGTCGAATCGTATTTCACGAAATCAGCAATATTGTCCCCTGGCGCCGTGTCGAAGAGGGCAGTCAGGTCGATCTTGTCGCCCTCGCCGCCGTTGTAGTCGGTGATGAGATCCTTGATGTTGAGGTCATCGAGCTTGAACGTATCGCCGCCTGCGCCGCCGGTCATTGAGTCATGGCCGAGACCGCCGATCAGGACATCGTTGCCCGAGCCGCCAACAAGGATATCATCAAGCGCCGTGCCCGTCAGCGTTCCTCCGCCCTCGATATGGAGCGTCAGCGCGCTTGTTGCCGTATCGCCATCGTGGTCGGTCGCAGTGACGTTGAAGGAGAGATCCTGGGAAACGCCGCTGACTGAGGCAACCCCCGACAGATCCACTTTTCCGCTGCCCTTCACGTCAACGAAGTCGACGTAGTCGACCAGCTTTCCTGCTTGGCCAAGCTGCAACTCGTGCGCGCTGTCATAGTACTTCGACGGGTCGAAGGTGGTGGTGGCGCTCGTTGTGCCATCTGTGAAATGGATCGTGTATTGCGCACTGTCGCCGGACTTGTAGTTCGAGAAACTGAAGTTCGCGTACTCCGGTGCCGAAGGATTGAAGGTCGGAACGGGCACAGGGGAATGGGTTCCGGTGAAATCGAAGCGCATGTTTTCACCGGCATCAAAATTGTTGTTATTGCCTGCACCCCAGCCAGCGGTCGAGCCGTTGACGCCGGTCGTTGAGGAGAGAAGCGCAACCGCTGTCGTACCCGCAACTAGCTCCTGCTCCTGGCTTGGCCCGACGCCATGCGCGGTCGAACCGGTGACGCTGTTAATGACCGTCAGCGGCTGCAGGAGATCGAACTCATATGTTCCCGTGCTTGGATTGACCGTGACTTTGAACACCTGCGTGTCGCCGCCGTTAATCGTGCCACTGTTGTCCATATCGGCATAAGCCGTCACTGTACCGCTGACCGTCGGGTCGTAAAGGATATGGTGCGTGCCGTCGAGCGTCAGGTTCGATGGCGGCGTGCCGGAGATCGTGAGCGAGGAGATACCGTCCGCTCCTGTCACTAAATGCAGCGAGCCGTTCAACACCAGCCCGGCCTGGTCGGATATCACGCCGTGGTCGATCGGCCCAATGGTGGGCACGTCATCGACAATCTTGACGGAGAGTATGCCGGAGCTGCTTTCATTGTCCTGGTCGGTCAGCGTGACGGTGAGGTTGTCGAACAACGTATTGTTGCCGTTGCCGGCGGCGTGCTGCTCGTTGTCCAGCAATGTGTAGGTGTAGCTCACCTTGCCGGTGTTGGCGTCGTAGCTGGTGACGGTCAGCGTGTTGCCTTCCGGCGTGGTGACGGCGAGCGTGCCGGTCAGGGCGCCGTTCTGGATGACGGTCACGCCGTTGATGACAAGCGACTTGACGCCGTCGCCTGATGCGATCGTAAAGTCGCCATTCGTCGCTTCGCTCGTGTCGAGGTTGCCATTGCCGCCGCTGGCCGCGAGTTCGCCGGAGCCTGCCGGCTCGCCATTGCGTGCCGGAAGGCCTGCCTC
This sequence comes from Mesorhizobium sp. B283B1A, assembly GCF_020165735.1. Lineage (NCBI taxonomy): Bacteria > Pseudomonadati > Pseudomonadota > Alphaproteobacteria > Hyphomicrobiales > Phyllobacteriaceae > Mesorhizobium > Mesorhizobium sp. B283B1A. The sequence continues at coordinate 503 of NZ_JAIUIQ010000074.1, read as the reverse complement.
GTAGACCGTGGCGTCGCCGCCAGTGTTCGAAGGCGTCAGATTGGTGATTACAGGCGTCGAGTCGCCGATGGTGATGGTCAGCGTGGTGTGCGCCAAGTCGCCGTCGCCGTCCTTGATGGTGTAGGTGAAGACGTCGTTGACGCCGCCGGGCGAGCCGGCGTCGCGCACATAGCTGTAGGAGCCGTCGGCGTGCAGCGTCAGCGTGCCGTATGTGCCGTGGAGCCCGCCATTGAGCGTGTTGGTGTCATCCAGGTTGGCATTTGTCGTGCCCTTGGCCACGCCAACGACAGTAGCGCCGTCGGCGCCCTTGGTATCGGCGACGCCGTCGCTCGCATTGCTGTCGCCGCCCCCGACGTCGACGCCGGTCAGCACATTGCCCGTTGCAGGACCGAACTGGCCAGCGGTGATGGCATCGGTATCGGCAGCCGCCGTCGGCACGTCGTCGACGATGGCGATGGAGAGTGTCGTGGAAGCCGGGTCGCCGTCGGAATCGACCACCTGGA
>NZ_JAIUIQ010000073.1:0-20855 GCF_020165735.1 Mesorhizobium sp. B283B1A | reverse complement strand
GAAAAGCCCACCGGACTAGGCAGCCGCTTCAACGCCGCCGTTACGTACGATAGTGGGTTGGAAGTGGTAGCGGGAGAGGGACTTGAACCCCCGACCCCAGGATTATGATTCCCGTGCTCTAACCAACTGAGCTACCCCGCCAGGGCGGCGAAAGGCCCGAAATCCGCCTTAGATGGAAAGGCATTTCGAGGCGTTCGCCAAGGTCGCGCGGATATAAGGTTGGGAGGGCGAGCCTGTCAAGCTTCGAAGCATTCCATATCGCCGCATATTCTCATTGCCGAAAAAAGCTTTGCCGCGCCGACATTTGGTTGCAGCCGCCGGGGTTGAGTTCGAAGGGGCACGTCGCTATGTCTCGGCCACGAGTTTTTAGAGTTTGAAACAGATGAAGCCGCGCATTGCAGTCCTCGGTTGCGGATACTGGGGCAGCAACCATATCCGCACCCTCAAGGCACTCGGCGCGCTGCACGCGGTCTCGGACGCCAATCGCGCGCGCGCCGAAGGCTTTGCCAGCGAACAGGATTGCCTGGCGATCGAGCCCGACCAGCTGTTCGTCCGCGACGACATCGACGCCATCGTCATGGCCTTGCCGCCGCAGTTCCATGCCGACCTTTCCGTGCGCGCAGCCGAAAGTGGCAAGGATTTGCTGGTGGAGAAGCCGATCGCGCTGACGGTCGCGGATGCCGAGCGCTCGGTGCAGGCGGCCAAGGACAATGGCCGCGTCTTCATGGTGGGACATGTCCTGCGTTTTCACCCCGCCTTCGAGACGCTGAAGGGGCTGATCGACAAGGGCGAACTCGGCGAGGTCCGCTATATCCACTCGCATCGGCTCGGCCTCGGCAAGTTCCACACCGAGAACGATGCGCTGTGGGACCTGGCGCCGCACGATCTGTCGATGATCCTGGCCATCACCGGCACCGAGCCGATCGAGGTGCGCGGCGAGGGGGCGGCCCTGCTCGACAATCTCAGCGACTTCGCGCATCTGCACATGCGCTTTCCCAACGGCCTGCGCAGCCACCTCTTCGCGTCACGGCTCAATCCCTATCGCGAGCGGCGGCTGACCGTGGTCGGCACCAAGGCGATGGCGGTGTTCGACGATGTCGAGCCCTGGGAGCGCAAGCTTGCCGTCTATCGCCATGCGGTGTGGCAGGACAGCGGCCAATGGGCGTTCACCACCAATGAGCCGTCCTATGTCGCGGTCGCGCAAGGCATGCCGCTGACGCGCGAGCTGGAGCATTTCATCCAGTGCATCGAGACGCGGGCCGAGCCACGCACCAGCGGCGAGGAAGCGATCAGGGTGCTGCGCATCCTGACGGCAGGCACGGTCACCCACACCAAGTCCTGAGGGACCGTTTGGAAACTCTAATCTGGCGGCCATCTGACGGCGTTTTCTGCGCTTCCGGTGCTCACGGACCCAAATGTCCGCTGCGCTCCGGTTCTCGAAATCACCACCATATGGCTCGCCAGAGCGAATTTCGAAACGGTCTCTGAGGGTAGAGTTTACTCGGCCGGAATCTGCGGCGGCCTTGCGGCAAGCCGGCTGAGCATCGCCTCGGCCTCGGCGCCGCGCTCGGAGCGCTCGATGAAGCCGCCGCCGAAGATGCGGGCCTCGTTGCCGTCGTCGGAATAGAGCACGCAGGCCTGTCCTGGCGCGATGCCGGACTCGCCGTCGGCCAATTCGACCGAAGTCACACCTGCCTCGTGGCGCAGCACCGCCGGGCGCGGCGGCCTGGTCGAGCGGACCTTGGCGAACAGCTCGATGCCGCCTGCGGGAATATCGGTGAGCTGCCCGTCGCCAAGCCAGTTCATGTTGCGCAGGTAGATCTTGTGCGTCTCCAGCGCCTCGCGGGGGCCGACCACGACGCGGGCCCGTTCGGCGTCGAGATGGACGACATAGAGCGGCTCGCCGGACGCGATGCCGATGCCGCGGCGCTGGCCGATCGTGTAGCGCAGGATGCCTTCATGGCGGCCGAGCACGCGGCCGTCGATGTGGACGATGTCGCCCGGATTGGCGGCTGAAGGCTTCAGCTTGGCGATGATGTCGGAATATTTGCCCTGCGGCACGAAGCAGATGTCCTGGCTGTCCTGCTTGGCCGCGACCGTCAGCCCCATCTCCTCGGCAATGGCGCGAACCTGCGGCTTCGACAGGCCACCGAGCGGAAATCTGAGATAGTCGATCTGCGACTGGGTGGTGGCGAACAGGAAATAGCTCTGGTCGCGGTCGGCATCGACCGGCCGGTAGAGCGCGCGATGGGCGCCGTTGGCGCCGGAGCGGATGTAGTGGCCGGTGGCCAGCGCATCGGCGCCCAGCTCCTTGGCGGTGGCCAGAAGATCGGCGAACTTCACTGTCTGGTTGCAGGAGACGCAAGGGATGGGCGTCTCGCCGGCGACGTAGCTCTCGGCGAACGGGTCGATGACCGCCTTGCGGAACCGCTCCTCGTAATCGAGCACGTAGTGGGGAATGCCGAGCGTCTCGGAGACCCGGCGGGCATCGTCGATATCCTGTCCGGCGCAGCATGAACCGGCCCGGTGCGTCGCCGCGCCATGATCGTAGAGCTGCAAGGTGACGCCGACGACGTCGTAACCCTCGCGCTTCAGCAGGCCGGCGACCACGGACGAATCCACGCCGCCCGACATGGCGACGACGATGCGGGTGTTTTCGGGACGTCCGGGAAGATCGAGACTGTTCATGGTGCTTTCATTCTGCGCGGCACCTGAATGCCAATGTCGAGAATATAGGTCAAGCTTTCCGGCGGCGCCAGCTTGCAGGCCAATTCACGGGCCAATTCACGGCTTGTGGCCGATCCGCGACCAGGCGGATTTTCCCGGCCAATTCAAGGCTTCCAGCCAGATATTTCAAATGCCGGCGAAAAGACTAACGCGGCGTTCACGATCCTTACCTAGTCATTAGGGTCTGCTTAGGCAATTTTTAAAGCTGTGGCGGTAACGTGGCGGGGATTGGGTCTTTGAGTTTTTTGTAGAGAGTACGATGACCGATCTGGTTAGACCTAGAGTCAAGTATGTTATCGGGCCTGACGGCAGCCCCCTTACGATTGCCGATCTGCCGCCGACGAACACGCGTCGCTGGGTCATCCGGCGCAAGGCGGAAGTGGTCGCGGCGGTGCGTGGCGGACTTTTGAGCCTCGAAGAGGCCTGCCAACGCTACAAGCTGACCACAGAGGAATTCCTGTCCTGGCAGGCGTCGATCGACGAATACGGTCTCGCCGGGCTGCGCACAACGCGCATCCAGCAATACCGGCACTAAAGAGCCGGCCTGAACACGGTCAAAGGGCGCGGCATTCCGCGCCCTTTGTTTTTCGAAACGGTTTCTGGTGTTTTTCGAGCAATTTCTGGCGGTCAGACCGTCAGCGCCACCTTGCCGATCGGCCTGGTCGCGAGAAAGGCGTGGGCAGCGCCGGCCTCTTCAAGCGGGAAGCTCTTCGCCACATGGACGGTGAGCTTGTTCGCGTCGATCAAGAGGCCAAGTTCCACCAGGCCTTCGCGATCGGGCACGACGGACATGCGCTCGACCCGGATGTCGCGCGCGGCGGCATCGGCTCGCATGGCGTCGTTGACATTAAGCAATGACACCAGCACGCCTCCACGCTTGATGACCTTCAGCGAGCGATCGGCATGGTCGCCGCCCACTGGCTCCAGCACCAGATCGATGTCGCTGATCTGGCTGGTGAAATCGCCCTTGGTGTAGTCGATGACCTCGTCGGCGCCGAGCTTGCGGACGAAATCGACCTTGTTCGGGCTGGCGGTGGCGATGACGTAAGCGCCGCGCGCCTTGGCGATCTGCACCGCCAGATGGCCGACACCGCCGGCACCCGCATGCACCAGCACGCGCTGGCCCGATTTCAGTCCGCCATGGCGGACAAGGCCTTGCCAGGCGGTAAGGCTCGCCAATGGCAATGCGCCGGCCTGGATGTGGTCGGCTCTCCTGGGCTTGAGTGCTATTTCATCCGCAGGGACAGCCGCCAGCTCCGCGTAAGCCGCTGCCTGCTTGGGGAAGCGCGGCATGCCGAACACCTCGTCGCCAACCTTGAAGGCAGTGACGCCGTCGCCCAGCGCCTCGACCGCCCCCGAGATGTCCCAGCCGAGGATGAAGGGCGGCTCGCCAAGCAAGGGATAATAGCCGGCGCGTACGGCGCCATCGACGGGATTGATGCCGGCGGCCTTGACTCGAACCAGCACCTCGCCGGCTTCGGGCCAGGGATCAGGCTGGTTGGCAATGACGAGGACGTCGGGTCCGCCGACAGTATTCTGGACAACGGCACGCATGGGGTGTCTCCTGCTTCATTGCTGCCACTATCATTTGGATAGTAATAATCTCTTGCCCAGTATGTACCTTTTTGATATATGGGTACCCCATGGATAGTGAAGACAATTGCCCCTTGGGCTATGACGCGTTCCGACGGACATGTCCGTCGCACACCGTGCTCGAGATGCTGGCCAGCAAATGGGTCTATCTGGTGGTTTGCGCGCTGCGCAAAGGTCGGCAGCGCAATGGCGAGCTTGCCCGCAAGCTCGAAGGCATCACGCCCAAGATGCTGACGCAGACATTGCGCGTGCTGGAGCGCGACGGCCTGGTGCGGCGGGAGGTCTATCCGGTTATTCCGCCACGCGTCGAATATGAGCTGACCGAGCTTGGCCAGAACCTGGCGGGATTGCTCACCCAGATCAGGTCATGGGCCGAGCAGCACGCACCGGACATCAAGGATGCCCGCGCAAGGGCGATTGCCGCAAATGAAGGGGATTGGGCCGCCTAGAGCCGGTTCACCCTCTCGAGGCCGTCGCCCGGTAGGTTGCGCGCGCCGGGCGGACGCGCTCGGGACGCGGATGTCAGCCGATCATGGCGCTGCGGCCGCCGGTTTCGGTCTCGCGGATCTTGGTGTCGCGCGATTCCAGCATTTCAGCCTTGGAAAGCTCCGCTTCAGCTTCGCCGAGTAATGATTCGGCAGCGCTTCGTTGCTGGGCGAGGTCGCTTTGCGAATTTCTAAGGTTGTCGCGGCGCAAACGCGCCGCCTTGGCGAAGGTCGGATAGGCAAAATGGTTGATGTCGGTGATGCCGGCTTTCTTTTCCTCGGCGGTGATCTGAAGCTCCAGTTCGACCGCCATGCGTTCGAACTCGGCGATCATCATGTCGAGCTGCAGAAGCTGACGCCGCTTCTCATTCACCTGAAACTGTTTCAGCCGAACGAGGTTTTCACGTGACTTCATGATTCGGTACTCCCGGAAACGCACACCCGCACATATCGTCCAAACCGCCTGGAAAGGCCCAAGCTCTGCCCATGTCCACCGGCATTCCCCGAACTATGGGAAACAAAACCCTAAAGTTTTTTGCCGACGGTAACCATTCGTTTACGGGCATTGTTAATCATACGGGTCAGGACTTAAGGCCGGGTAAAAATTCCGGCCGCCGAAGCGAAGCCGCCTTGATGAGTCCCTGGAGTCACTTAGTCCAGGTTGTTAATGTGTTGCATTAGGAATTTTGGTCTGTGATTCGTCATTAGATTCAAGAGGGTGTAGAAAGGGGTTAAAAAATCTGATACCGTCATGGACGGGAAATTAGGTTTTGTTAACCATTCAATGGCAGCCTCTGCACAAGGCAACCACTGCTCCGGGGCAGGACGGGTCGTGAAATGGTCCGGCGGCAGAAAAGGGGAATGAAATGCGTGTTCTGCTGATAGAAGATGACAGTGCAACCGCACAAAGCATCGAACTGATGCTGAAATCGGAAAGTTTTAACGTCTATACGACGGACCTCGGCGAAGAGGGTGTCGATCTCGGCAAACTCTACGACTACGACATCATCCTTCTCGATCTCAACCTGCCCGACATGTCCGGCTACGAGGTCTTGAGAACGCTTCGCCTCTCCAAGGTAAAGACGCCCATCCTCATCCTCTCCGGCATGGCCGGCATCGAGGACAAGGTACGCGGCCTCGGCTTCGGCGCCGACGACTACATGACCAAGCCTTTCCACAAGGACGAGCTGGTGGCGCGCATTCATGCCATCGTGCGGCGTTCCAAGGGCCATGCCCAGTCGGTCATCACCACTGGCGACCTGGTGGTCAATCTCGACGCCAAGACCGTTGAGGTCGGCGGCCAGCGCGTGCATCTCACCGGCAAGGAATACCAGATGCTGGAGCTGCTCTCGCTGCGCAAGGGCACCACGCTCACCAAGGAAATGTTCCTCAACCACCTCTATGGCGGCATGGACGAGCCGGAGCTGAAGATCATCGACGTCTTCATCTGCAAGCTGCGCAAGAAGCTCGATGCCGCGTCTGGTGGCCAGAATTACATCGAGACGGTCTGGGGCCGCGGCTATGTGCTGCGCGAACCGGAAGACATCCGCGTCAGCGCCTGAGCTGCAAACGCCTTCACCATCGATAAAAACCCGGCTCAGGCCGGGTTTTTTGCGTGATGGGCAGATACTTCATGTGGGCGGATACTTGCGGGGCGAATGCTTGCGGAGCGAATGCTTGCGGAAAAGCGTCCCGGATTTTTCCCGGAACTGCTCCAGGCCCGAATCAGGCGGCGATCTTCAAGGCGCGAAAGCGCTCGAGCAGCTGCGGGCGGTTGAAGGGCTTCAGGAGATAGCCCTGGGCGCCGGCGCGCTTGGCCCGCATGATCGACGCAATATCGAGCTCGACCAGCGAGATCAGGATCTGCGGCCTGATCGGGCTTTCCATGGCGCGTACGCGGCGGATGAGGTCAACCGCCTGCACGTCCGGCAGGGCGCCGTCGACGACGATGATGTCAGGCATGTCGGCGGCACACATCTCCAGTGCGTCAAGTCCGCTCGCTGCTTCGATGATCATCATGTCGGAACCGCCCAGGATGCGTTTTGCAACCTTCCTGATGACGCTCGAATCGTCGACGAACATGCAGCGTTTCATTTCCGAGTCCTCTTTGCCTTTTGGCAATCCGGTAGCGTCGGGGCATCGAGGAGCACCATAAGCCAATCTGGTAAAGAAGCCGAAAAGGCATTGGGTAAAATTTTTGCAAAGATGCCATTTGACTGACTTTTCCTTGCAGATGCTTCGATGTGGTCGTTTGGGAGAAAGCTCAACGCTTCCAACTCACCGATCGCGCTAATATTACGCTGTTAAAAATACTTGTACTCCGTGCAGATCGACCCGGTACTCAGGCCGCTGAAAGCACGATTTCTTCCGCCGTGGCATGGATCGATATCGTCATGGCGGCCTCACGGGCCAGAAGCAGCGTGTAATAAGGCTGGACCGAATGCGCATCGATTGGCTCTTCCGGCTTGTGGCCGGAATGCAGTTCAAGAAATTTCGGCGGTACGCGCAGCATCGGCCCGCTTGCCGAGAGTGAAAAGCGCGGCTCGGTTTCGAGATTCTCCAGCGTTACGACCAGCTTGCCGCCGCGCGGGATGGCGGCGTTGGCAACGAGGAGCAGGTTGAGCAGCAGCTTGACCTTGTTCTTGGGCAGCAGCGCTCGGATCCCGTTCCAGACCAATTCCGGCTTTTCGTTTTTGAGGAAAGCGATGGCGACGGCTTCGGCGTCTCCGGTATCGATCATCATGCCCGCCGAGCCGGCCGCGCCAAAGGCGATGCGGGCGAACTGCAATCGGGCCGAGGCGTTCCTGGCGCTCTGGCGGATGAGCCGCATGGCGTCTTCATCGGCGCCGCCCTCGTCGAGCAGTTCGAGCCCGTTGTTGATCGCTCCGACCGGCGAGATGATGTCGTGGCAGACGCGGCTGCACAAAAGTGCAGCCAGATCAGGTGCGGAAAGGGTGAACAGATCGGCCATTGGCGAAAATCCCTGCAAATTTCACAACACGGCCGAGCGATCGATCGTCGCCTGCCAACACGAATCACGCTCGCTCCCAGGCTGTTTGAATACACAGCGCCCGTGCGTGCAGCAACAAATCCAAAATTGTGGTTATGGCAAATGGCGCGTTCACGCAGGCCGCCGCCCGTATGAGCGACCCCAAACAGCCTTCGAACCGCCATGTTCATGTGCGAGCTTAATGGTTGAAAAAGGATTACGGCATAGTTTGCCCCTAACAGTTACCCTTAACGGCCGCCTAAAGAGCCGTATGTGGTGCCAGGCGTCGGCGAAGGTGCTCCCTGACGGAGATTGGAAGCATGTTTTCCCGATTCTATGACCGGACCTTTTTCCGTGTCACCTCTGGCCGGAACCTGTTCCGTGTCATACCAGACCGGACATTTGTCCGTGTCGTATCAATGGCGATCGCGCTCATGGGTGCTCTCGTCTTCTCGACTTCAGCCCTGCGGGCCCAGGAATATACCGCTCAGGAGATTGTCGATTCCGGTCACAAGTTCTTCGGCGCGACATCGGGCGGGCTGGCCACCGTCATCGAGAAGATCTTCGCTTCCTACGGCCTGCCCAATGGCTACCTGCTTGGCGAGGAGGGCTCGGGCGCGCTCATCGGCGGCCTGACCTATGGCGAAGGCACGCTCTACACAAAAAATGCCGGTGACCACAAAGTGTTCTGGCAGGGCCCGTCGCTGGGTTGGGATTTCGGCGGCGAGGGATCCCGGGTGATGATGCTGGTCTACAACTTGGACGACGTCGGCAACCTCTACAACCGCTACGGCGGCGTGGCGGGGTCGGCCTATGTCGTGGCGGGTGTCGGCTTCAATGTGCTGAAGAACAACAATGTGCTTTTGGTGCCGATCCGAACCGGTGTCGGTGCTCGGCTCGGCGTCAATCTCGGCTATCTGAAACTGACCGAGCGGGCGACGTGGAATCCCTTTTGATCGAAGCCCGTCGTGCCGCAAAGCCGGCTTTTCGACGGGGTTTGTAGGACCGTGATCCCCAATGCGCTGCGGCAAGCCCTTGCCGCAGCGCCGGATTTCCGCCATGCCAATATGGTACGGTCCAGTTCAGGCGGTTGCCGCCGATAGCGGGTAGTCCTTTGGTTCAGTCGGTCCTGTTCTTTGCCCTTGGCTTTCTGTGTGCCGGCTTTCTGGCGCTGATGATCGCTCCGGCGGTCTGGAGGCGAGCCGTCGCCCTGACCCGCAGGCGCATCGAAGCTTCGATCCCGTTGACCCGGGCCGAGATCCAGGCCGACAAGGACCGGATCCGGGCCGAGTACGCCATGTCGGCGCGCCGCCTCGAGATGAACGTCAAGGCGCTGCGCGAGAAGGCAGCCGAACAACTCGTCGAGATCAATCGCGGCCGCGAGGCGTTGAAGGGGCTGGCCGTCGAGCGCACGGAAAAGAACCACGCGCTCGCCGAACTCGGCGCCAAGGATGAAGCGCTGCGGCAGCGCGAAGAGGAACTGCATCAGCTTTCGGAACGGCTAAAGGAAACCGAACGAAAGCTGGAAAAGCGGGCGCTCGAGCTCGAAAAGCTGGAGCACATGTATGACGACGCCAGTTTTTCTTCCAGCAGCCGGCAGATCGAGCTGGTGGCGCGCGAGTCCGAATTGCAGAAGCTTGCCAGTGACATCTCGCTGCTGCGCGGCCAGCGCAAGGAGGCGGACCGCCGCCAACAGGAGATCGCGGCCGAAAGCAAGGCAGCGCGCGAGGCCCTGAAGGCCGAGAAGAAAAGGACGGCTGAACTCGACAAGAAGGTCGAACGGCTGCTCGCCACGCTCGCCGATCGCGAGGACAAGCTCGATCGCCGCGAAAAGGATCTGGCGCGGCTGCGCGAAAAAGCGAAAACCGAGGAGGGCGGACCGGCTCTGCGGCTGGTCGGCAAGTCTGATCAGGCCGACAAGCTTGAGACTGACAGGCGTGATGAGGCTGCCAAGCGTGATGAGGCTGAAAGGCGCGATGAGCTGGATAGGGCGATCGCCAAGCTCGACAGCGATCGCGAACGGCTGGAGGCCAGGCTGACGGCGCTGGCGCGCGAGAACAAGCGGCTCAAGGCGGATCTTGGCGCCATGGCATCATCGGGCACCACGAATGGCGGTGCCGCGCTGCGCGAGCAGATGAACGAGCTGGCGGCGGAAGTCGTCCACCTGACGGCCAAGCTCGAGGGGCCCGATTCGCCGATCGCCAAGGCGTTGGCGGTACCGCAGGACAGCCGGCCCAGCGGCGGCGACCGCAGCCTCGCCGATCGAGTGCGAGCCTTGCAGAATGCGGATGCTACCTGAGGCTGCGGCTGTCGTTCTCCCAAAACCGAAGTCACTTTCGGGCGACATGCCTTAGCGGTGCGAGAAATGATGCAGGGCAATGGCTGAGGCGGCTGCCACGTTCAGGCTGTCGAAGCCGTCCGCCATGGTTATCCGTACGGTCTGCAGGCGCGCGAGCAGGCTTTCGGGCAGGCCTTCGCCCTCGGTGCCGAGATAGAGCGCCAGACGCCCGGCCGGCTTTGCATCGCGTATGTCGGTCCGTCCGCGTGGCGACAGGGCGAACTGTTCAAAGCCCCGCTCAGCCAGCATCGCCGTGAAGCCGGCGGTGTCGGTGAAAGACGCAAAAGGGATCTTCAGCGCGGCGCCGACCGAAACACGGATCGCCTTGCGGTACAGCGGATCGCAGCATGTCGCGTCGATCAGCACCGCATCGGCGCCGAAGGCGGCGGCGTTGCGGAAGATCGAACCCATATTGTCGTGGTTGGAAATGCCAACGAGCACCACAACCAGGGCCAGAGCGGGCAAGGCATCCAGCAATGGGCCGGCCGGCTGCGGCGTCTCCTTGCGGCCGATGGCCAGGATGCCGCGATGCAGGTGAAAGCCGGCGATCGCGTCCATCACCGCGCTGGTGACGACATAGACCGGCAGATCCGCGGGTGCCTTGTCCAGCGTGTCCTTCAGGCCGCCCAGCCGGTTTTCCAGGACCAGGACGGATTCGGCGCTGAAGCGTCTCGACGACAAAAGCAGGTCGAGCACCACCTTGCCTTCGGCAACGAAGCGGCCTTGCCGGCCCGCGAGATCGCGTTCGCGGATATCGAGATAGGCGGCGACACGCGGATCCTGCGGGTCGTCGATGCGAATTGGGTTCATGTCCCCTGCTCAAAGATCGAGAGCGCGGATCGTGCGTCGGAAAGGACGCACTAGCCACGCTCTGGAAATCGTCGGCGAGGTAAACGGCCGCAGAAGCGTCCGGTCAAGTCCCGGCGCGGCGCAATCTCTGTGCCATCTGGGACAGGTCCTCCTTGCCGCTGCCGAAAATACCATCCAGCATGACAAGCAGTTCGCGCACCGCATCGGATTTGCAGGAGTAGTAGATCATCTGACGGTCGCGGCGGGTGTCCACCAAATCGAGCGCCCGCAGCTTGGCCAGATGCTGCGAGAGGGCGGATTGGCTGAGCATCACCTTTTCGGCGATAGCGCCGACCGACATTTCACCGTCGATCAGATAGCTCATGATCAACAGCCGTTTTTCGTTGCCCATAAGCATCAAAAATTCGGCCGCCGGTTCAGCGTTGGCGATTAGCTTTGTCGAGACCATAAATGCCCCATGCTGTTTGCTCATCGAGGTGCCATGGGGGCAATGGCGCCTGAATCCATAAATTCACTTGCGAAAGGACACTGACGAGTCAGCGCCACCCCTTGAGCGTAGAACATTTCTTCCAAATCTCAAGCATTGCTTTTGATCAAATGCAATTAAGTTCTGTCATTTGTCTTCATCATTGTGCGGCCGCTCCTGACCATTTCAACCAAAGCGGGCCGCAATTCACCTGCTGCCACCAGGGGTTGCGGAAAGAAAACCCGGCAAACATTATCCCCCGATACCAAGTCCATGCCGTCGGCATCCAATCCGGCGATGGTCCAGCCCTCGCCGGATGCCCTGGCAAACTGATGTGCGTAAACGGCGACCGCGTCGAGATGTTCCGCGTTCATGTGCTCGATGGCGGATTGTTCGCTGTCCGCAAGCTCTTCGACGATGGGTCCGCTGCCGGTGAGATCGGACCGATCGAGCAGATAGGCCTTGCCGAAGCCGCCATTGAGGCTGGCGCGTTGCGGTTCGAGGCGAAAGATCGAAAAGTCGCCGAGCCCGGCATAGAGGACGGCCTTGGGATTGCGGTTGAGATAGCGGCGCTCGGCGCGGGCGTGGATGCTCGAGCCACGCTCCAGCCGCGATGCCCCGCAGATCAGCGTCAAGCGCGGATGCGCCAGCGGGTCGCCCTTGCCTGGCTCGCCGAGCAGCAGGGAACAGCGCGGATCGGCAAGCAAGGCAGGCGTGTGCGCGGAAAGCATCGACACCAGGATCAGCGGCGCGCCATCGATGTCCGTGGCCACGCCGACCCGGCTCACCAGCGGCGACCCGGTCCGTGGCTCCAGCACCGCCAATGCGCCGAAGCGGGCGCTGCGCAGAAGCGTCTTCGCCAGCCGGATCGCCTCGGCATCGGTCTCGCGGATCACATCCTTCTTTCGCTCGCCCAAGGGTCCGGCTCTTCTAAGTTGATCTTAATATTCCACTTATCGGACGAAGATGCCGGGTTTGGCAAGGGCTAGCTCTTTATGCATTTCGTTTCTCAAAAACGTTTCGCATCTTGGACGGCATGCATCACTTCGGCGCCATGCGGATGGCGCCGTCGAGGCGGATGGTCTCGCCGTTCAGCATCTGGTTCTCGATGATGTGCAGGGCAAGGGCGGCATACTCGGATGGTTCGCCGAGGCGCGAAGGGAAGGGCACGGCGGCGCCCAGCGAATCCTGCACCTCTTGCGGCATACCGGCCATCATCGGTGTCTTGAAGATGCCGGGCGCGATGGTGCAGACGCGGATGCCGGAACGGGCCAGGTCGCGCGCCACCGGCAGCGTCATGCCGACCACACCACTCTTGGAGGCCGAATAGGCCGCCTGGCCGATCTGGCCGTCATAGGCGGCGACCGAGGCCGTGTTGACGATGACGCCGCGTTCGCCGCCCTGCAGCGGCTCGAGCTTCGCGGCGCGATCGGCGACGAGGCGGATCATGTTGAAGGTGCCGATCAGATTGACCTCGATCACCTTGCGGTACTGGTCGAGCGGATGGGGACCGTCCTTGCCGATCGTCTTGACGCCGATGGCGATGCCGGCGCAGTTGACCAGGATGCGCGGCTCGCCGAGCTTGGACGCGACCTCGGCGAGGGCGGCAGCACCGCTGTCGGCGCTGCTGACGTCGCATTGGACGGCAATGCCGCCGATCTCGGCCGCGACCTTGGCGGCGCGGTCGATGCCGACATCGAATATGGCGACGCGGGCACCCTTGGCGGCAAGCGCCCGAGCCGTCGCCTCGCCAAGCCCGGAGCCGCCGCCGGTCACGATTGCGATCTGGCCGTTCGGGGTCATGGCGTCATTCCTTCTGTAAAGCAGGCCTTCCTGTGAAAGCAGGCCCTCCTGTGAAAGCAGGAAAGGATCAGTGCCAGATCGAACGGGAAGGTCAAGCCATGGCGGCGATGTGCTCGGCGACCCTGGCCTGACTGGCGTGACCGACCTCGCCCAAGAGCTTGGCGACGGAACCCGGCACGATCTCATGCGACAGCAAGCGGTCGAGATCGACAGGGCGCGGCATCGAAATCTGGCCGCGCGGGATCCGCTTGAAGCCGAGCGGCCCGTAATAGGGCTCGTCGCCGACCAGTATGACGGCCGGCGCACCGGCCTTGGCGGCAGCTTCCAGCGCAATCGCCACCAGCCGGCGGCCAATGCCGAGATTCTTGAAGGCGGGCCTTACCGCGAGCGGCCCGAGCATCAGCGCGCGTCCGGGGCCGGCGGCAATGCGGGTCATGCGCACCGAAGCGACGACGATGTCGCCGTCGACGGCGACAAAGGACAGAGCGCGTTCGTGCCCTCCAGCCTCGCGGATCTTGTAAGCAGCCAGGACAAAACGGCCGGGGCCGAAGGCCTCGTCGTTGATGGCTTCGATTTCAGCATCATGCGCCGGGGTTTCCGGCAGGTATTTCACGTCGGCAAGGCTCATGGTCTTTGCGTTCCGGTAGAGAGGAAAGGTTGCTGCAAACGGCAGCATTCGCCAGTCAGCGCTTCATCAAGCGCGGGCGCCCTTTCGTCGTCGGTCAAACCGGATCAAAGCAAAGTCGAACATGCGGAGTGTCCGCTAGCATCAATTTTCGGCCGCTGCAATCGACCCGTTCACTGGCCCTAACGATTGACAGTCTGTTCAGCCCTGGTGATTTCAGCCTTGCCGCTTCGCGCTCTACATCAGGGAGAAAGGCGAAAGGACATCCCATGGGATTGCTGGTCGACGGCAAGTGGCAGGACCGCTGGTACGACACCAAGGACAGCGGCGGCAAGTTCGTGCGGGCGCAGTCGCTGTGGCGCGACTGGATCACGCGTGACGGCAAACCGGCCGAGGGCCGCCATCGCGGCTTCAAGGCAGAGCCCGGCCGCTACCACCTCTATGTCTCGCTTGCCTGTCCGTGGGCTCACCGGACGCTGATCTTTCGCGCGTTGAAGAGGCTCGAAGGCATCATCTCCGTCTCGGTCGTGCACCATTTCATGGGCGCGAACGGCTGGACGTTTCTCGCCGAGGACGGCGCCACCGGCGACACGCTCTACGGCCTCGACTTCCTGCACCAGATCTACACCAGGGCCGATCCGGCCTATTCCGGCCGGGTCACGGTGCCGGTGCTGTGGGACAAAAAGGAGCAGACCATCGTCTCCAACGAATCCTCCGAGATCATCCGGATGCTCAATTCGGCCTTCGACGAGTGGGGCGATGCCGGTCTCGATTTCTATCCACAGCCCTTGCGCGGCGAGATCGATGCGATCAACGCTCTGGTCTATCCCGCCATCAACAACGGCGTCTATCGTGCCGGCTTCGCCACCACGCAAGCCGCCTATCAGGAGGCCTTCGACGCGTTGTTCTCGGCGCTCGACACGCTCGAGGATCGGCTTTCCAAGCAGCGTTATCTCGTTGGCGATCGCATCACCGAAGCCGACTGGCGGCTGTTCACCACGCTTGTGCGCTTCGACCCGGTCTATGCCGGTCATTTCAAGTGCAATCTGCGCCGTATCGCCGACTATCCCAACCTGTCGAACTGTCTGCGCGACCTCTATCAGGTACCGGGCGTCGCCGGCACGGTGAACCTGCATCACATCAAGGCGCATTACTACGGCAGCCACGAAACGATCAACCCGACGCGGATCGTGCCCGTGGGGCCGGAGCTGGACTATGCCGCGCCGCATGACCGGGGACGGTTCAGGAAGGCGGCCTGATAGCCGGCAGGCTGATCAGCGGAAAAGTTTGGTGTCGAGTTGCGTTTGTCTTTTGCGATTGGCTTTCAACATCCGATTTCCGAACCAACTCGAGTAACCGAAGGCGTTGAGGCAGAAGGCAAACAGCGTCGCCAATGCCATGATCGCAACCCAGCCACCAAATGGGATTCCTCTCAATTTTGCCTCCGTGTCGTCGTCAGCGAGCGAAAGCAGAAGGAAAAACGTCGAGAACAAAATGATGGCTATCGTGGAAAACACCACTGTTTTCCAATACTCCCCTCTATGGAAGGTTCTTCCATGTTTCCGTATAAATAGGGAATATGCCGTCAAAGTAGAGGCGAAATTCACCCCAAAGTAGGCATTCTTTCCGGTAAGCGCGATGAATGACGGAAAAATTATTGCAAGAGCGATCAGGGCCAGGCTGGCCAAAAACGTTACAAGCATGTAAATGCCGACATAAGGCCATATACTAACTGTATCTGTTCTTTCGTAAGCCATTTATCGCCCCTCGATAAGATTTTAGTGAAATTAAAATCATTGAAGTCGAGGTTCAGGATAACTGTATTTCGTAAATCACCAGTAACTAGAAATCGGCTCTCCCTGGAAAACCTCGGCGATCCGCCGCAGTGTCGCCGGCGTCGTTGCTTCCGGCAAGCGGTCCAGCGGGAAGAAGCCGGCTTCGGCGATCTCATGGTCAGGCAGCTTGGGCGCCGTCTGGGCGAACTGCTCGATGAGATAGAAGCCGACATGATCGCGGCGGCTGGAGCGGCGGTTGAAATGCATCGATTTCAGCGCCGGCGGGGCGGTTAGCGCGATGTTGCCTTCCTCCGCCAATTCGCGCGCCAGCGCTTCGTCCATCGTCTCGCCGACCTCGACGCCGCCGCCGGGAAGCTGCCAGCCCGGCACATAGGTGTGGCGGATGAGGAAAACGGAATTCGTGGCGGTATCGTGGATCAGGCCGCGCACGCCGAGCGTCATCGGCCGCCGCAGCACGAAATAGAGATGGAACAGCCGGGCCCTGAGGCCAGCCCAACCGGTCTGGCGGAAGGGATCTTGCGGGCTCGTCATCGGTAGCGAAACCGTGGGTGGAAAGGAGGGCGCTGGTCGCCTATGAAGGATGCATGTTCAGGCTCGCGCATATTTCCGATGTCCATCTGGGGCCGCTCCCGGATGTATCCTATCGCGATCTCGCCTCCAAGCGCGTGCTCGGCTACGTCAACTGGCAGCGCAACCGCCGCCGCCACATGCATGACGCCGTCATCGATACCATCGTCGCCGACGTCAAGGCGCAAAGTCCCGACCATCTCGCCGTCACCGGCGATCTGGTCAATCTGGCGCTCGACGGCGAGATCGAGATGGCCAGGCACTGGCTGGAGACGTTGGGACCGCCGCACGACGTTTCCGTCGTTCCGGGAAACCACGATGCCTATGTGCCCGGCGCCTTCGACAAGGTCTGTCGCTCATGGGCGGCGTGGATGAGCGGCGACGGCATCAACACGCCGGTCGACCGCAATGCCTTTCCCTTTCTGCGCGTGCGCGGCAATGTCGCGCTGATCGGCGTCTCGACGGCGCGCGCCACGGCGCCCTTCATGGCCAATGGCTTCTTCATGGAGGGGCAGGCGGAGCGGCTCGGCAAGATCCTGCGCGACACCGGCGGGCAAGGCCTGTTCCGCGCCATCATGATCCATCATCCGCCGGTGCGTGGCGCCGTCCCGCAGCACAAGCGGCTGTTCGGCATCGCCCGCTTCCACAAGATCATTCGCCGGCATGGTGCCGAGCTTGTCCTGCACGGCCACTCGCATCTGCCGTCGCTGTTCCAGATCGGGGTCCGCGGCGCCAAGGTCCCGGTTGTCGGCGTCGCCGCCGCCGGCCAGGCGCCGGGCGGCAAGCACCCGGCGGCACAGTACAATCTGTTCGACATCGACGGCGAAAAGGACAATTGGCGGATCCGCCTGACCCGGCGCGGCCTGACCGGGCCGGCGATACCGCCTGTCGACCTGCAGACGCTGGAGCTAGGGGCCCCGGCCGCTATGGCCGCAAGCTGAGCCCCATTGCCACGAGGCGGTCCCAGAACAGGGCGATCGACACCGCCAGGCCGACCAACGCGCCGGCGGCGATCAGGCCAAGGCCGGACAGGAAGGCAGACCAGCCCTTGCTGCGTTGTGGCGACCGCAGCGGCGGCTCCGCCTCGCTCACCTCGGCGCGCTTCATGCCGGCGATTGCCGGTTCGACCCCGCCTTCCATCATCCTCTGGCGCTCGACGATGCGCTCGGCGACATAGCGCGTCACAGCGTTGGCAACCGGCTTCATCTCGGTCGATTCGGCGAGCACCACACGGCCGATGCGGGTGTCCTTGAGGAAACGGTAGGTGCGGCGATCACGGCCCATCGCGACATGGCTGACGGCGTCGATCCAAAGACGCGGCTGCAGCCCCGAGGACACGACGAAATCGAAATTGTCCATGTCGGCTGGAACGTCGGCAAAGACGGGCGCGAGTTCGGCGGCCAGGAGATCGAGGCGCATGCGATGCGCCTCGCGCATGTCGACGACGACATCGTCGCGGTCGGCAAAGGCGTTCTTCACATCACGGATGGCATCGGACAGTTTGCTTGACGGATCGATCTTTTCGCCTGCGTCCTTCATCGGCGTGGCCTCGCGGGTTTGGTTAACACGCAGTTAACACAGCCGCCGGCAAAATGCACTGGCGAGATGGGGGGCGAGATCAGGGGGCGAAGCGCCGGGGATATGGCGCTCAGCGGCAACGTGGTGGCGAGTCTCGGGCGAACGGGTCTCGCGCGATGGTTCATGTTGCGCAGGATGATCCTGGCGATCAGAACGGGCGCTTCCTCGATCAGCATATGGCCGGCCTCCAGAACGTGATGCACATGAAAGCGCGCCGGCAGGCCATCCGCATGGGTGAAGGGCAGCACCGCGTCGTCAGTTCCCCACACCACCATCACCGGCATGGCCAGCGTGTCCAGCAGATCGCGCGGGATGACGCCTTGCCGGTCGTCCCTGGTCATGGCAGCGGCGACCTCGACAAGTTTTTCCAGTTGCCCGGGGCGCCTGCGCATTTCGGAAAGCGTATCGGCGGCGTGGTCAAAAGGCAGCGCGCGTGGACCCGACATGGCGGCAAGGCAGGCAAGGATCTCGGACGACTCGCTCGCGGCGGCAAAGCGGCGCAACAGCGCCCCGTTGATCTCGGGGCCGAAGCCACCGGGCGCCAACAGCGTCAGCGAGGCGACTTTTCCCGGATCGGCCAGCGCCATCAGCACCGCGACAGCGCCGCCCATCGAGTGGCCTACCAGATGGACCCGCTTGAGTGCCCGCGCTGAGAGATCGGCGAGAATGGCCCTTGCCGCCACCTTGGCCGGACCGGCATCCGGGAAATCAAGCGACAAGCCATGTCCCGGCAGATCATAGGCCAGCGTGCGCACCGAAGCCGACAGGGAAGAGATCACCTCACCCCAGACGTCATGGCAACCACCGAAGCCATGCAGCAGAACGATGGTCTTCGAACCAGCACCTTGTTCGGCGGCATGAAGCGATGAAATCATGGATGCTGAAATTTTTTTTTGTTGTTGCAGGGTGAGCGAGGCCAATTGTGGCTGAACTGCTCCTTGGCTGGCGCGATGACCAGTAAAATTTTCGCGATTTGTACGGTTGAAGACAGAACTCGGCGGTCAACCGGGCATTTGACGATCGGAGCGTACGGAACCGACCATAACGCCACGCCGCGGCTGTCGATGGCGTCAACTGGCGCTCTCGAGCCCGGAGGCGCGCAGGGCGCCGATCAGTCGCTCGGTCAAATCGGCCGGATATTTCCGATCGACGAAAGTCGCACGCGGATTGGCGGCGAATTTCGGAAATTTGGCGCTCAGCTCATCGAGCAGCTTGCGCGCCTGGCTGTCCTGGCCGGCAATTTGGGCGCCGATCAGCCGCGCGGCGAGATAGTGTGATTTTGTTGCAGTCGTTCTCAAGGCGTTGCTGGCAATGGTTGCCTTGTTCATGTCGCCGAGCATGAATTCGCCGGCGAAGAGTCCGAAATCCCACCATGTCGGATGCCCGCTGGAGGCATCCACGGCATGAGCCAGAAGCGGTGTTCCCTCGGTGTAACGGCCGGCGAAAATCAGCCCGTAACCATAGGCGGCGGCCATGGAGACGTCGTAGGGGTTGAGGTCATAGGCCTTGCGCATCCAGCGCAGCGCCTCGTCGGGATTGCCAAGGCGCGAATAGATGTAGCCATAGGCGCGATGCGCGTTAGGGCTGGTCGGCCCCATCTGTATGGCGCGGTGGGCGAACGTCAGCGCCTTCTCGATCGTCGCATCCGGCGGATAGGCGTAGTGGTCGTTCACCGCCTCGAGGTGCAACGAAGCGAGTTCCGAATAGACCAGCGACGATTTTGCGCCGTTGTCGGCCAGGGCTTCAAGGCAGCGGTACGCGGCGCCGTGGGTTCTGACGTTTTGGTCGAGATAGTATTTGCCGTTGAGCAGCAGGCATTGCGTCAGGCCGGTCTGCATGCCGCTCTGCTCGATATAGTTGTAGATCGTGCCGGAAGCGGGAAGAGCCGAACTCAGGATGTCGGCGATGCGGTCCTCGACGGCGTTCGGCGCGCTGTCGGCGGCGGTCAGGTTGCGCGACAAAAGCACCCGGCCGGTCGCCATGCTCTGCAGCTCGATGGTGATGTCGCCCGCGCCCGGTCCAGGCAGGATATCGAAGATGAAGCTCGTGGCATTGGTAACCGGATCGGTCTCGTCGGCGGCCTCGCGGCCGATGAAGTCGACCGTATCGAAACCGCTCAGGCCGGCGCGCAAGGATGCTGCCACACGGCTGGCATCTTGGCCATTGGCCTTGACGGCGAGGTAGACGAGCGGCAGTGCCTCGCTTGCCGGGGACCGGGCGATGCTGCCGGTCAAGCCGGCGGGCTCGAACGTAGCCGGTATGTCGCCACCTGCCAGCAGGGCGCCGCTGCCCTGACGCAGGATCAGAACACCGAGCATGGCGATGACCACGGCGATCGCCATCCAGAAGAACCTGAGATGGCGTGCCACCGAGGGCTCCGGAACGGTAGTCGAAGCCAGAACTGCGGCAGACGGAATGTCAACAGCGCTCGGCTGCTCGGATGGCGGTGCCGGCGCTTCCGTCTGCCCGGCAAGGTTGGCCATTTCCGGCAGGCGGATCGCGTTGAGCTCATAGGCCGGGACATAGCCGCCGCGCGGAATGGCGATGCGGACGGGTTCGGCGACGCCTTCATTGGCGAAATACTGCTGCAGCAAATCGCGCAGCCGGCCAGCCTGGACTCGCACCACCGCATCGGTCGACGGATCGAAATCACCGTCCTTGCCGAAGACGTCCATGGCGATGGAAAAGCCCTTGAGCCTGTCGGCTTCGCCTGCCTGTTCGCGTTCGACGAGATAGCGGATCAGTTTGCGCGCGCGTTCGGACCGTCCAAACGTTTCGCTGGCAAGTAGTCGCTCCAGTGTCTCGCGCACTGCGGGGGCGGCAGGCGTGGCATGCTGCAAGTGTCGATCCTCTCGAAGTCGGCACAGGTTGAGGCACGATCATATCGTGCCCGCATCTCCACACAAGTATACACCCATTATGCGATCGCGTACCTAACCGGATAATTTTCCGGTGGTTAATGGCCCGGCTGCAGGACGTCGGCGGCGGACCCCGAAGCGCGCCGCCGACTTCATCGGCCATTTTGGGCCAAGCCCGGTTCGGGTTCGAAAAACGTCGGCGCGAGAGCGCTGCTGCTCT
>NZ_JAIUIQ010000072.1:0-22576 GCF_020165735.1 Mesorhizobium sp. B283B1A | reverse complement strand
CCCCCCCCCCCCCCCCCCCCCCGCTCTCTGGAAAGCCAGGGTGACGTTCAGCTGTTGCCGCCGAGCTGATGAACTTTCACGCAGAATTCGGCATGGGGCTTGCTCATCGCTGCGTCGTTGCATTCTTTCTTCATGGCATCCCGCTTGTCCTTCGACATAGCGCCCCAAGCTGCTTTGAAGTCGGCATCCGATTTCATCGTCTTCATGCCGGCGTCAGTGAAGAAAGGCTGCATGTTGGACGGCTCGTCGAGCACGCCGGCGAAAGCAACGCCGCTCAGAGCGGAAAGCGCGAAGGCGCCGAGACAGATAGATTTTACATTCATGGTATGATCTTTCTCTGAAGTTTAGCAATCATCCCATCGACGACTGCGGTAATATTCGTCAGCAATTCAGAACTCTGTGGTTCCTCCTCGCCAATACGAATTTTGTTGCAATCACTCAGTATTTCGCCAATGCCGTCCGCGTATGAAGTTTATACCGGCTCTGCATCCTGCGGATGCTCGGCGGCGGCCGCTATTTGGCATCATCCAAGGCGAGCACCTTGACGCAAAATTGCGCATGGGGCTTGCCCATCGCGGGATCTTTGCAGGCCTTGGTCATCGTGACCCGGTCATGCTTCGGCATGGCGAGCCAGGCCTTCTTGAAGCCAGCCATCGGCTTCATCGTTTTCATCGAGGCGTCTGTATAGAACGTCGGCAACGCAGCCAGATCGCTGAAGGGATCCGCGGCGGCGGCCCCGGCAAGCAGGCCGAGGGCTATCGCCCCCAGGCAGGCAGTTCGTACTGTCATGGCACGCTCCTTTCTGTGTGCTGAAGGCTCGCCGGCGACCTGCGTGTTGCAGGTTCAAAGCAAAATCCTGGGATTTGCCTGCCTTGCAAAACCTTGCGACGCACGAGGCGATGCAGCCAATGCAATCTGCCTATGGAGTTCATGCCACCTTGGCATTTCGCCGGCAGGAGAAGATGCGGCAGTCTTTCCATCAAACGCCCAGCTTGGCGCTTTTGGGATGGAGACTGAGACAATGCATATCCAGACCGGAATCGAAACCAACCAACTCATCGCTGCAGGACCTTCAGTGGCAGACATGCAAGTCGTGGACATTGTTCTGACAAGCGATGCACACGGCGCATTTGTCTGGGGTGTCCTCGACCGCCTGTTGGACGAGCCTGCCCTGTCCTTCGGCAACATCACGGCGTCCGGTTTCGGCGCAACTGAGGCAGCGGTTCTCGCCTATGGCTTGGCCGTGGGCGGTCGGCGTGGCGCCCGGACGGCGCTCACGAACTTCTGGCGACGCGTCAGTCATGCGTCGATGTTCGATGCAGCCAATCCGCTAAGATCGATCCTGGAACAGTCAATCGACATTGCGGAGATCCGCAAGACAGGCTGCCCGGTGAGCCTCAGCATTCAGGCTTCGAATTCCCGCACAGACGCCTTGAAGACCTTCGCCAGCGATCAATTGTCGATCGAGGCGATCCTGGCGGCGGCGACGATCCCCTTCCTCTTCCCGGCCGTGGAGATCGACGGCGATACCTATTGGGGCCACGGCGACGCTTCGACTTTGCCGTTGGTGCAGCCGTTTGAGACCGGCCATCGGCTGATCGTCACTGGTAAGGAATCATTGTCCATGACGCCCTGTGCGGATCGCCGTCTCGCCGCCAGTCCTTGCTCGATGATGTGCACGCCAATTCACTTCATCTTCGATAGCCAGCACCGGGCCGCCTCGGCGCTGTTCACGAGACCGTGGACCGACTGGGGTGAACTGACCGACATGCGCGACAGAGGACGGCAGCGAGCAGAGGATTGGCTTCTCGCCGATCATCTCTTTCAAGGCGAACGCCCGACCGCCAACACCGAAAATCGATACATCTAGGCGCCTCCCTCCCGCCTGTTCGCGCCTGCTTCGCTCCGCTCCCGAATGCGGGCGCCAAGCCCTTCGGTTCCCCGCCGGAGGGCTTTTGCTTGGCAGGGGCTTCAACATAGTGACCGCGTATCAAATCCATGCCGAGACAGCATTTCAGCTCGGCCGCCGGATCAGGGACACTGCTTGCAGACAGGCCGCAAGGTCGGTCTTTCCCTCGAAACGCAACCAGGAGACACGTCTGTGATCAACGCCAAAACCCTCATCGGATCGGCCCTAGCGGCCGCCACTTCGCTGGCCGCAACGGCCGCTTATAGCGGCCCGGCTGCCAAGCCCGCCTTCGCCTTCGAAAAGTGCTACGGCGTCGTCAAGGCTGGCCAGAACGACTGCCAGACCGCGACGCATTCCTGCGCCGGCACCTCCACCGCAGACAACCAGCCGGATTCGTGGCTCTACGTGCCCGCCGGCAGCTGCGCGAAGATCGCTGGCGGCAGCGACAAGCCTAAGGCCTGACCGATCAGACTTCGAGCCAACCCCTTGGAAGGAGCAGACCGATGTCCCGTGCATTTCAGCGCCTCTCGATCCCCGCATCAGCGGGCATCGGTCTTCGCTCACCTCACGTCAGCGAGATGCTGACCCGCAGACCCTCCGCTGGCTGGCTCGAAGTGCATGCCGAGAACTACATGGGACATGGCGCCGGCGTCGAGGCGTTGGACCGGCTGCGCCAAATCTATCCGCTATCGGTTCATGGCGTTGGCCTCTCGCTGGGCAGCGCGCGAGGAGTGGACCGCGATCATCTGGAAAGGCTGCGCAAGGTCTGCGAGCGCTTCCAGCCCGATCTCGTCTCGGAACATCTCGCCTGGAGCGTGGCCGACGGCGCCTACCTGAACGACCTGTTGCCGCTGCGCTATGACGAAGAGGCGCTGGCGATCGTGGCGCGCAATGTCGAGACCGTCCAGGGCGCGCTGGGGCGGCAGGTGCTGATCGAAAATCTGTCTGCCTATGTCGCCTTTGTGGATTCGTCTATGAACGAGGCCGAATTCCTGGCCGAGCTCGTCGCGCGGACCGGCTGTGGCCTGCTGCTGGATGTCAACAATGTCCAGGTTTCGGCGCACAACCTCCAATATGATGCAAAAGCCTTCATCGATGCGCTGCCAGTAGAGGCTATCGGTGAGATCCATCTTGCCGGACATGCGATCAATCACGTCGGGACCGACACCGTGCTCATCGACGATCATGGCTCGCGCGTGCCACCGGTTGTCTGGACGCTCTACCAGCATGCCATAAGTCGGCTTGGACCGCGCCCTACCCTGATCGAATGGGACACCGATGTTCCTGTTCTCGATGTGCTGCTCGGCGAAGCGATGTGGGCCGACATGCTTTCCGCTTCGATCATGTTCAACCGCAAGCAGGCCGCGAGACAAACGGCGGCCGCAAAACCCCGGCCACAGTCCACCCTCGTTTCCTTCGAAACCGAGGCAAGGACAGGCATGCCCGTGCTTGCGGCATTTGCCGCCGCCAAGGCCGGACAGGTCATGCTGTCAGCGTTGCCGCAAATAATACAGGGAGGATACCATGCTGCCGCTTGAAGACTTGCAGACCACCATGGCGCGCTCGGTGCTCTCCATGGAGCCGTTGGTCGCCGCAAAAATTTTGACCGCCGGCAAGGCCGATCCTTTGGCGCGCCTGCGTATCTACCAAAACAACACCCGCAGTTCGCTCACTTCGGTGCTGATGGCGGTGTTTCCCGTCACGGTTCGCCTTGTCGATGAACGGTTTTTCCGTTTCGTAGCCA
Organism: Mesorhizobium sp. B283B1A; assembly: GCF_020165735.1. Classification (NCBI taxonomy): domain Bacteria; kingdom Pseudomonadati; phylum Pseudomonadota; class Alphaproteobacteria; order Hyphomicrobiales; family Phyllobacteriaceae; genus Mesorhizobium; species Mesorhizobium sp. B283B1A. Next base: position 18,923 of record NZ_JAIUIQ010000072.1, on the reverse strand, counting down.
GCGAGTTCATTCGACGGCATCCGCCGGTGGAGTCGCGGCTGGCGCGTTATGGCGCCGGCTTCCCGCGCTTCCTGAAGACGATCGACACACTTTCCGACATGCCGATCGTGGCCGAAACGGCTCGGCTCGAATGGACCATCGCAGAAGCGCTCGACGCCGTTTGCCTGCCGTCGCGAACCCTGGCTGAATATGACAGCACCAATCTGGGACCCTCACCCGATATCCTGTTGCAGCCCTCCCTGCGGCTGATCGTTTCGCACTGGTCGATCCTGTCCGTTTGGACGGCGCACCAGCAAGAGGCGATGATCGACCAGCAGAGTGCCTGGATAAGGCGCCCTCAACGCGTGGCGTTGTGGCGAGCCGGAGATAGCGTCCGGCTGGTCCTTCTCGATCGGGTGAACTTTGCGTTCCGGCATTCGCTGAAGCACGGCCTAGGCCTCGAACACGCCACAAGCCGTGCCCTCGCCCTCGATCCCTCATTCGATCTCGTGTCCGCGCTCGTGCGTCTGTTCGGCGACGGGCTCGTCACGGATGTTCGGATCCCGACGCATCCCCTCTCAAACTGATGGAGACAGTCATGACCGCGATACCCGAATATTCCTCGCCCAATTCTGGCGGCCTTGTCGGCCTCTACAGGCGCGTTATCAAACTACCCGACCGCATTCCGTTTTCGCTGATCCAGCTCGCCGCCCGCCTCGCGATATCGCATGTCTTCTGGCAGTCGGCGCAAACGAAGCTGGCCTCCTGGCCGGTGACGCTGCAGCTGTTTGCCAACGAATACAATCTGCCGTTCATCGATCCGTCGATTGCAGCGCCTCTGGCAACGGCTGCCGAAATCACGGGATCGGTGCTGCTCTTCCTGGGGCTGTTCTCCCGCCTTGGCGCACTGATGCTGCTCGGTGTCGTATCGGTAATCCAGATTTTCGTTTTCCCGGAGAACTGGGCCGAGCATCTGTTGTGGGCCTCGCTGCTCCTGCTCGTGCTGACCCGTGGCGCCGGCGTCTTTTCGCTCGACTACGTTGCGGAGCGGTCCTTTTCAGCATCCAGAAAATGAACATCTCGACCAGCTAGGGAAGCGCGGTGCGCATCTTCATCTTTCATGCCCACCCAGAGCACAACAGCTTCAACGGCGCCCTAACCCCCGCGGCGCAGGATGCACTGTCTGCGGCGTGGCACGAGGTCGTTATCTCCGATCTCTATGCCATGAGTTTCAATCCGGTATCAGATCGGCGCAACTTCACGACCATTCGAGACGCGAACTACTACCGCCAGCAGTCTGAGGAGGCGAATGCGGCTGCCCACGACGGATTCGCTCCAGACATCCAGGCCGAGATGGACAAGCTTTTCTGGTGCGACGCCTTGATCCTGCAGTTTCCGCTCTGGTGGTTCGGGCTGCCGGCGATCCTCAAGGGCTGGGTTGACCGAGTGTTCGCGTCGGGTGGCCGTATCTACGGCGGCGGCAAATGGTATGATCGCGGCGTCTTCGCAGGAAAGCGCGCGATGTGTTCCGTCACAATCGGCGGGCCTCCGCTGATATATTCCAACCGCGGACTAAACGGCCCAATCGCCGAGATCCTGTTCCCAATCAACCACGGGATGCTCTACTTTGTGGGTTTCACCGTGATCGAGCCATTCCTCGTGCATGCACCAGCGCGCATCAGCGACAGCGTGCGCCTGCAGTGCCTCGTTCGTTACCGCGAACGCGTCCTCGGGCTCCTGTGTGCGCCGACGATCGCGTATCCGAAGCTTGCCGACTTCGACGAAACCTAGTCTTGAAATCGATGTGAATGAAGCCTCGTGCAGTTGATCGGGACAGTGGCCGTCGGGGCCAGCACGTCCCGCTCTTGCGTCAAACCATCCTGGGACCGGCTGGCCGGGACATCCGCGGCTCCGCTTTTGGTGGAGGAACATGGGGCGCGGGGCTCCGACAAATGCATCGGAGCGCCGCCTCAAGGCGATCAATTGATCTTCGGCAATCGCGATAGGAATTCGAGCGAGGTTCCGGCGATCTCGTCACCATAGGTTTCGAGCGCGAAATGACCAGCGTCGTAGAGATGCACCTCTGCACCCGGGACCAGCCCCTTGAGATAGTCCACGCCCTTCAGCGTGAAATATGGGTCGTTCCTGCCCCAGACGATGAGGAGTGGCGGCTGTGCCAATTTCAGAAACTTACCCCACTCAGGATAGAGGGCGACGTTGGTCTGGTAGTCGTGGAAATACTGGAGTTGGATGTCGACATTGCCCGGCCGGTCGAGGCCCGCCTGATCGACGGTCCAAGCATTTGGCGACAGTTTGTCCGGTCGCGTGGTGCCGTGCGTGTATTCGAATTTCGTGGCGTCAGGGGTGAGAATGTCGCGGATTGGCTTTTCCGTCTCTGCGTTGCGTTTCACCCAAAAAGGCGAAAGCTGCTTCACCACGTCAGGGTTCCAGCCTTCGACGTTTGCGACTGCATTCTGTATGATCAGGCCACGCAGACGCTCCGGATGCTTGACCGCCAGCCGGAAGCCGACGGGGCCACCATAGTCCTGCATGAAGAGCACATAGTTCTTCGCGCCGACCGCCTGGGTAAAGTGGTCGACGATGTCGGTCACAGCACCAAACGTATAGGCAAAATGGTCAAGTGTTGGCGCCGAACTATAGCCAAAACCTGGATAGTCCGGCGCGATGACCCGGTAGTGTGTCGCGAGCCTGGGGATCAGGTTGCGATACATGTGCGAGGAAGAGGGAAAGCCGTGCAACAGCAAGACGACTGGCGCGTCCTTTGGCCCGGCCTCGCGATAGAAGATGTCGAGCCCATCCACCTTCACTGTCTTCGAAAGTGTCTCGACGTTGGCCGCTTGGCCCGCAGAGACGGATGGAATCGAAGCCACAGCAGCGAGTAGCGCGCCGGTCAAGCCGCCGCGCCAGGAGCGGGAAAGGGCGGAACTGCCGGGGAGAGATGGCGTCTGGAACATATTGCGAACCTTCGTAACCGTTAATTTTACGTTTTAATGGTGTCGAACTTATCGAAACCTGTCAAGGGCATTTTTAATGGTTACAGAAGGGGCGCCTCACGATACCGTGACGCGGCACCCGGTGCACGATTGCCCGTTTGTCTCTCGGACGGCTCTGACGGAGCCACCTCAATGGGTGTCGATTGGTGCTAGTCGCAGACTAGCTTCCTCGCGCGGTGCGTCTTGACCTTGTGGCGGTTGCCACACAGGGCCATGGAACACCAGCGCCGGGTCGCGTTGCGGGCGGTGTCGTAGAAAGCCAGTGTGCAGTCCGGCCCGCTGCAGTGGCGCAGACGATGTGGTTCGAAATCAGCGGCAAAGTCGGCAAAATCCTGCGCGATAGCAGCCAGCGCATCATTGCCACCCGTGGTCGCGGCAGCAATGGCCAGCACGCCGTCGCGAATCTGGAGTTGCTTGCGGACCGCAACCTCGCCCAGATGCCGGTTGACGGCGTCGATGGCTTGCTGGGGCGGCCTGGTTTGCCGGATCAGATGCGCCAACAGGGTCGTTAGGGCCGTCCGCAGGTCACGCGCGGGTCCGACGTCCGGCACTTCCCCTGTTGACGATGGCGGCAAGTCTGCGGCCGCAATCCAACGGCGCCACCCGTCGGGCGTTTCAAGGAAATCGCCCATTGTTGCGGTCGTCGAATTGACGAAGTCGATCCAGAGCCTGCCTGAGACGAAGGGCATTCCGTCCCGCAGCTCGCCGATCACTTGCTCACCCATCTTCGGCTCTTTTCCAATCATTTTAGTAGTGGCAATTGTAACCCTTTAATAAGTGTTAGAATGGTGTCGAACAAGGCCACACTGGACTTATCAGCCACATCCGCGGTTCGAACGCGGAGCCTCACCCCAGGGAGATACCTTGTGCATCAATGACGGATTGGCCATCAGTCATGCTTCGGCGGCAGAAGGGCTTTGCGCAAACGCGGGCCACAAAATCAAGAAAGGATCGCATCTTGAGGGGCAAAAGCCCCTGACCTGCATGGAGAAGGCTGACCGGCATGGATTCCGGCTCGAACCCTTCAAGAACGGCCACCAGCTTTCCTTGCTCGATCGCCTTTGCCGCTTGATAGGAGAGCACCCTGGTGACACCTACACCTGCCAAGGCCGCGTCGATCGCAGCTTCCGCGGTGTTCACTGAAAGACGTGAGCGGATGGCTACGGTCTGCTCAGCATTCGAACCTGGCATGGCAAAACTCCAGGATGTGGCGGATGCAAAGACATCGAACGTGACGCAAGAGACTCCAGAAAGATCGGCCGGCGCCTTTGGCACACCATGGTCAGCAAAATAGGCCGGACTGCCGTAGACAACGCGACGCACCGATCCTACCCGCGTCGCCACCATGCTGCTGTCTGGCAAAGGACCAATTCGAACGGCCATATCGACATGGTCGTCGATCAGATTCACATTTCGGTCTGAGAGCACCAACCGCACGTTGATGTCTGGAAAGTGCGAGAGGAAATCATTTATCGCCGGCAAAACATGCAGTCGTCCGAATACGACGGGTGCCGTAATGATCAGATCGCCCTTTGGCGCGTTGTATTCGCCGGAGGCGGTTCGCTCCGCCTCGCCCACTTGCTCCAGGATTTGCTTGCAGGCCGCGACATAGGCGGCCCCGCTGTCGGTCAGGATAAGCCGTCGTGTCGATCGGACGAGCAACCGGGTGTGTAGATAGGCCTCCAACTCTGCAACCTTGCGACTGATCGTTGGAAGGGGTGTTCCAAGTTTGCGCCCTGCCGCGGAGAGACTGCCGGTTTCGACGGCGGCAATCAAAATTGACATCGCTTCGAGACGGTCCATGAGCCAACTCTTCCAGTTAATGAGAGGTCATATCTTGTAGATATCCAATACTCTCACCTGCTGGAAGATAATAGGTAGCTTCTGTCGCACCGACATCATCGAACAGGAGAGAGAAATGTCCCGTATTGCCATCCCGAGCCGCGAAGCAGCCCCGGCCGCCTCGCAACCCATTCTCGACGCCGTGAACAAGCAGCTTGGTATCGTTCCCGGCCTTTTCCGCCTCGTTTCCATTAGCCCTGTTGCTCTGACGGGCATGACCAGCTTGTCCGGCGCGCTCACCAGAGCATTGGACGTGAAAACCCGCGAGCGCATTGCCTTGGCCGTTGCCCAGGTGAACGGCTGCGACTACTGCCTGTCGGCTCATACCTATCTCGGCCTCAACCTGGCAAAGATCAGTCCCGAGGAGATCGCGCTCAACCGCAAGGGCAGGTCGAGCGATCCGAAGGCTGACGCGGCGGTGCGTTTCGCGGCCAGGGTGGCGGAGACCCGCGGCAAGGTAAAGGACGCCGACATTGCGGCCGTGAAACTGGCGGGTTTTACCGAGGCCCAAGTCATCGAGATTGTCGCCATCGTTGCCGAGAACTTCCTGACCAACCTAATCAACAATGTGGCTGAGACCGATATCGACTTTCCTGTCGTTCGGGCCGCCGAAGCCGCCTGACCGACCGCACTTCCATCACTACGCCCGGTCGACCGTGTGAGGTTGGCCGGGCGATTTCGGTTCTGCTCGTCTGGCTCTGCCCCGCGTGCCGGTAACGATGCTGTGAGGCCGTAACGATCCTTCACCGTGGGCCGAATAAGAGGCGGTCGCCCTGGTCTGCCATGTCAAGCTTTCTCAGCATGTCGGGCTGTCTCAGTTCGCGCCGAACTTCAGGCACGCCGCACACAAAAGGGCATGCCGCCCGTAAGGCTGGCCAGGCAAGAGAGTCTTCGCAATCGATTGGCGGAAAGGCATGACTGCCTACAACGTCGTTCGGTTCCGCACCAAGCCGGGCAAGAAACAGGTATTCATCGATGCACACAAGAAGGCGAGCCTCGACGCCACGGGCCTCCGAAAGGCCGCTCTGATCAAGACCGGCGACCGGACCTTCTGCGTCGTCGGTGAATGGAACGACTTGGACAGCCTCGCGGCGGCACGGCCGCAGATGATCGGCCTTTTGGGCACAATGTGAGACATGCTGGAGGATCTCGGCGGCGACCTCGGCATTACCGATCCGGTCTCCGGAACGGTCGTCGCCGACATCAGGACCTGAAGGGGCCCAACTGGGGGCTTGGTGCGCACCCGTCTATCAAAATCAACGAGCGACGCACGAACTACTGGAGTCCGCTGAGCCTTCGACGTATAGGCTGTCGTGAGGCAAGGTTGAGGATCCGACGTGACGGTAGTCGACGATCGTCTTCTCGAAAGCAAGATGACCAAGGTGGAGCAGGCGCGAGCCTGGAGCCCACGCGTCATCTCGAAATTCGAGACGCTGATCAAGAGCGCCGACGACCACTCACTCTATCGCATTAATCCGCGGTCCTTTGCTCGCGACCGCGTAATCGCCGAGCCAGAAGCAATCGACCTCTTCCTTCATGCCACGCGCTGTGGGTTGTTCGACATGAGCTGGGATGTGCTGTGTCCCCAGTCCGGGATGGTGCTCGATAGTTTCGGCGCCCTGCGCACGCTGAAGACCCACTACGTCTGTGGCCTGTGCGACGTCTCGGGCGACACCGACCTCGACGACTTCATCGAGGTCACCTTCTCGGTATCGCCGAAATTACGGCGCCTGCCTTACCACGATCCCGAGACGCTCCCTGTCGAGGATTTTCACTGGAAGCTCCATTTCGGACATGACGGGCGGCTACCGGGCCAAGACGTTCGCTTTCTTGACGTTCTGCGCGGCTTCGTTCGGGGCATGACGTTTCTGCCACCCGGCACCACCACAGTTCTCCGCGGCGACCTGGGACCGGGCGCCCTTTCTGGCGTCAACGTCCAGACGCAGGCCGCGTTCGCTGTGCCAATATCAGGCGATCCGGTGTTCGCACCGACGCTTCTGAAAATCGATTATGACGGCAAACGCTTCTTGCCGGCTTTGCCCACTGTGCCACCTGGCCCGATTGTCATCGAGGTAGTGAATAGAGGGACAGTGCGAGGTTCGTTGCTTGTTATCAACTGGCCGCCCGAGCTTGTCGCGCTGACCACCAAGCCAGCGCTCGATTTCGAACCCTATGTTTCCGGTGGAGCGCTGCTTGCGCGGCAAACGTTCCGCCAGCTGTTCCGGTCCGAACGTGTCGACGAGAGAGAGGGGCTCGGCATCCGGCAGATCACCTTCCTGTTCACGGACCTAAGTGGTTCGACCGCCATGTATGAGCGCCTAGGTGACCTCAACGCCTACGCCTTGGTCCGCGAGCATTTCGCTCTGGTCAACGTGGCGGTTCAGCAACATTCCGGAGCGGTGGTCAAGACGATTGGCGACGCGGTGATGGCTGTATTCTCGCGGCCGTCGGATGCGATTTCGGCTGCACTTCACGTCTTTGAAGAAATCGATCGCTTCAACGGTGACCATGACGGGCCGGGGATCATTCTCAAGATCGGAGCCCACTGTGGACCGTCGATCGCCGTGACACTCAACGACAACCTCGATTATTTCGGCCAGACCGTGAATGTCGCCGCACGCGTGCAGTCCTTGGCGGAAGCCGGACAGGTCTGCATTTCCGAGGCGCTCTATTCCGCGCCCGGGGTTCGCGAAATGCTTGCCGGCCATCGTGTCGTGGCTTTTGACGCGCCCCTTCGGGGTGTGCAGGGTGACGCAACCGTCTATCGCATTACGCGTGGATAGACGCGTGTGGATAGACACGATTGCGTGCCAACGCCATTTCGCACCGCGTAGGAACGGGAACTCAGGGCCTCAGTCACGGTCTTGAGCAGTTCAAAAGGGATAGGCTGGTGCTGCGAGAGAGGATTGAACTCTCGACCTCTCCCTTACCAAGGGAGTGCTCTACCACTGAGCTACCGCAGCCGCTGATGGCGGGCTTCTGCCATATCGAACCGGCAAGCGCAAGGCCAAGTGCAACGCTTCTGTGAAAGCCTTTGCCGGATAGCTTTTAATGACATGGCGGCGCCACAATGTTGGCTATCCCTGAATGGGTGTCGGCCGACAGGCAGGCGGGACAGGACGATGAACGACAAGACAAATAAAGCCAAAAAGGGCGGCACGGGCCGGAAGGACCGGCTCGCCGGGCAATTGCGGGCCAATCTGCAGAAGCGCAAGGCGCAGTCGCGCTCACGCCGCATTGGCGACGCCGACAAGCGGCGCGCCGGGGAAGCCGACCAGCGGCCGGAGGGGCTCGGCGGAGCCAAGGAAATACAAAAAGATTAACTCAAATCGGCCACTCTTGGGCCAGGGTGGGCGAAATCCTATTTCTTGAACCACGCCGGCCAATGGTCTAGACGGGCCGATACTCAAACGATTGAACCGGCCTTTTCTGGCCGAGAGGGACGTTTTCCATGGATCGCATCAGAATTGTCGGCGGCAACAAGCTTGCCGGAAGCATTCCGATTTCGGGCGCGAAAAACGCGGCCCTGCCGCTGATGATCGCCTCGCTGTTGACCGACGACACGCTGACGCTGGAAAACGTGCCGCATCTGGCCGACGTCGAGCAGCTGATCCGGATCCTCGGCAATCACGGCGTCGACTATTCGGTCAATGGCCGCCGCGAGAAGCAGAATGAAGGCTATTCTCGCACCATCAACTTCTCCGCCCGCAACATCGTCGATACGACGGCGCCCTATGAACTGGTGTCGAAGATGCGGGCCTCGTTCTGGGTGATCGGCCCGCTGCTGGCCCGCATGGGCGAGGCGAAAGTGTCGCTGCCGGGCGGCTGCGCCATCGGCACGCGCCCGGTCGACCTGTTCCTCGAAGGCCTGCAGGCGCTGGGCGCCGACATCGATGTCGACACCGGCTATGTGCTCGCCAAGACCAGGAACGGCCGCCTTGTCGGCAACCGCTACGTGTTCCCGAAAGTCTCGGTCGGCGCCACCCATGTGCTGATGATGGCGGCGTCGCTGGCCAAGGGCGAGACGGTGCTTGAGAACGCCGCCTGCGAGCCCGAGATCGTCAACCTCGCCGAATGCCTCAATGCCATGGGCGCCAGGATCTCCGGCGCCGGCACGCCAACCATCACCATTGACGGCGTCGAAGCGCTTTCGGGCGCCCGCGTGCGCGTCATCCCCGACCGCATCGAGACCGGTACCTATGCCATGGCCGTCGCCATGACCGGCGGCGACGTGGTGCTCGAAGGCGCGCGTCCCGAATTGCTGCAGACCGCGCTGGACGTGATCGCCCAGACGGGCGCCGAGATCACGCAGACCAATTCCGGCATCCGCGTCAAGCGCAACGGCGCCGGCATTTCGCCGGTCGACGTGACGACGGCGCCGTTCCCGGCCTTCCCGACCGATCTGCAGGCGCAGTTCATGGGCCTGATGACGATGGCCAAGGGCAAGTCGCGCATCACCGAGACGATCTTCGAGAACCGTTTCATGCATGTGCAGGAATTGGCTCGGCTTGGTGCCCACATCACGCTTTCGGGCCAGACGGCGATCGTCGACGGCGTGGCGAAGCTGAAAGGCGCGCCGGTTATGGCCACCGATCTTCGCGCTTCCGTCTCGCTGGTCATCGCCGGCCTGGCCGCCGAAGGCGAGACCACGGTCAACCGTGTCTACCATCTCGACCGCGGCTTCGAGCGGCTGGAAGAGAAGCTCTCCAACTGCGGCGCGGTGATCGAGCGGATTTCGGCGTAAGGCAACTGCTTTCCAGCGCTGGCGATTGGCGAAAGCCGAAGCCACATCCAATCTCCCCCTTTGCGGGGGAGATCAGCGGTTCCGCCGATGACGCCGCCAGTTCATTGCTTGGGCCGGATTCCGTGCTGCGGTTGCACCGACCGGAAAGACCGCCTAACAGAGGGCTTAAACCAACTTTCAGGTGCACTTTCAGCATGGCAGCCCTCAAACTCATCGCGCTCGACGATCAGGATCTGAGCATTGTCTCGGCCCATGTCCAGGACGCCGTGATGAAGGTTTCGGACCTCGAATTCCTGCCTTCGGCCAAGCGTTTCGTGCTGACAATGAACCGCTTTGTCTGGGAGGCAAAGTCGGGCCTGTTTCGCCAGCACAATGAGCGGCGGCAGGCCGTACTGCATTTCGACCGGGTGCTCGGCGCCAAGACCAACGGCATAGCCCGCGACAAGCCGGCCGAGATCCTGTCCCTGCTGGCGATCAGCTTCATCGAGATCAGCAAGCCGGGCGGCATCGTCGAGCTGATCTTTTCCGGTGGCGGCACCATCATGCTCGATGTCGAGTGCATCGAGGCCCGCCTTGCCGATGTCGGCGGCGCGTGGGAAGCCACGTCGCGCCCCGTCCATAAGGCTTAAATATCCGATGGCCATCACGCTTCGTCAATCCGACGCCGATTTCGAGCAGCGTTTCGCCGCTTTCCTGTTGACCAAGCGGGAAGTCTCCGAGGACGTCGACGCCGCCGTGCGGCAGATCATCGCGTGCGTGCGTGCCGACGGCGATGCGGCGCTGATCGACTACACACAAAGGTTCGACCGTGCCGATTTGAACAGCCTCGGCATTGCCATGTCGAAGGAAGACATTGCGGCGGCCTACGAAACGGCCGACCCGAAGGCGGTCGAAGCGCTTGAATTCGCGCGCGACCGTATCCGCTCCCACCATGAGCGGCAACGGCCCAAGGATGATCGCTACACGGATGCCGCCGGGGTCGAACTCGGCTGGCGCTGGACGGCGATCGAGGCGGTCGGGCTCTACGTGCCGGGAGGCACCGCAAGCTACCCAAGCTCGGTGCTGATGAACGCCGTGCCCGCCCGGGTGGCCGGCGTCGAGCGCATCGTCATGGTCGTGCCGGCGCCGGGCGGCATCATCAATCCGCTGGTGCTGGTGGCGGCCGACATGGCAGGCGTGTCCGAGATCTACCGCGTCGGCGGCGCGCAGGCGATCGCAGGCCTTGCCTATGGCACCGAGACCATAAAGCCGGTCGCAAAGATCGTCGGGCCCGGCAATGCCTATGTCGCGGCGGCCAAGCGCCAGGTGTTCGGCACGGTCGGCATCGACATGATCGCCGGCCCCTCGGAAGTGCTCGTCGTGGCCGACGGCAGCAACGATCCGGACTGGATCGCCGCCGACCTGCTCGCCCAGGCCGAGCACGACGCGTCGGCGCAATCGATCCTGATCACCGACGAGCCGGCTTTCGGCAAGGCGGTCGAACAGGCGGTCGAGCGCCAGTTGCAGAGCCTGCCGCGAACCGAGACGGCGTCGGCGAGCTGGCGCGATTTCGGCGCGGTGATCCTGGTGCCAACGATCGACGCGGCATTGCCGCTGGTCGACCGCATCGCCGCCGAGCATGTCGAACTGGCAATCGACGACGCAGAAGGCTTCCTGTCGCGGATGCGCAATGCCGGCGCGGTTTTTCTCGGCCGTCATACGCCGGAAGCCATTGGCGACTATGTCGGCGGCTCCAACCATGTGCTGCCGACGGCGCGCTCGGCGCGCTTCTCGTCGGGCCTGTCGGTCCTCGACTTCGTCAAGCGTACCTCGATCCTCAAGCTCGGACCGGAACAGTTGCGCCTGCTGGCGCCCGCGGCGGTCGCGCTGGCCAAGGCTGAAGGGCTCGACGCGCATGGCCGCTCCGTCACTGTCCGGCTGAATATGTAGGCCGATATGACGGGCTCCGATCAAAGCCGCGCAAAACTGATCGATGTCGAACTCGATGAATCGATCGGCCGTTCGACGCCCGATGTCGAGCATGAGCGGGCGGTGGCGATCTTCGACCTGATCGAGGAGAACAGTTTTCAGCCCGTCAATGACAGTGGCGCCGGTCCCTACCGGCTGAAACTGTCGCTGGCCGAGCAGCGCCTGGTGTTCGCCGTGGCGCGCGAGGACGGCAGCGCGGTCGTCACCCATATCCTGTCGCTGACGCCACTGCGGCGCATCGTCAAGGATTACTACATGATCTGCGAAAGCTATTACGACGCCATCCGCTCCTCGACACCGAGCCATATCGAGGCGATCGACATGGGCCGCCGGGGTTTGCACAATGAAGGCTCGCAGACGCTGATGGACCGGCTTTCTGGCAAGATCGACATCGATTTCGATACGGCGCGCCGGCTGTTCACGCTGGTCTGCGTGCTGCACTGGCGGGGCTAATCCTGGCTATCCTGCCCCGCTCGATCCTGTTCCTGTGCGGCATGAATGCCGTGCGCTCGCCGATGGCAGAGCAGCTGGCACGCCGGATGCTGCCCGCCACCACCTTCGTCGCTTCGGCCGGTGTGCGCGCCGGCGAGCGGGACCCATTCGTCGATGCCGTGCTGGCCGAGGACGGTCTCACGCTGGGCGAGCGCCATCCACGGACGCTGGACGAGCTCGAGGATGACTATTTCGACCTCATCGTGACGCTGGCGCCGGAGGCGCACCATGCGGCGCTGGAGCTCACCCGCTCGCTTGCCGTCGAGGTGGAATATTGGCCGACACCGGACCCGACCGGTGCCGGCGGCACGCGCGAGCAGATCATGGCCAGCTATCGCGACGTGCGCGAGCGGCTGAAAGCCCGGATCGGCCGCAGGTTCGTCGCTCCAGACCATCCGGATTAAGCGTGTTCACAAGCGAACGATTATCATATAGGTTCCGCCGAAATTCCAGCCGGGGCGCTGGAATTGCCATCCAAGCAAAGGTATCGAATGCCGAAGGAAGAAGTCCTCGAGTTTCCGGGTGTCGTGACGGAATTGTTGCCCAACGCGATGTTCCGGGTAAAGCTCGAAAACGAACACGAGATCATCGCCCATACGGCCGGCCGCATGCGCAAGAACCGCATCCGCGTGCTGACCGGCGACAAGGTTCTGGTCGAGATGACGCCATACGACCTGACCAAGGGCCGCATCACCTACCGCTTCAAGTAAGATCAGGGCTCGACCGGAACGCGATGAGCATTTTGCAGAAGCTGGTGCTTGCCTCGGGTTCGCCGCGCCGTATCGAACTCTTGCAGCAGGCCGGCATCGAGCCGGACCGCATCCTGCCAGCCGATATCGACGAGACGCCGCTGCGTGCCGAACATCCGCGTTCGCTGGCCAAGCGGCTGTCGAAGGAAAAGGCCGAGAAAGCGTTCGCGTCGCTGAAGACCGAGACGGACCATGCGCCAAGCTTCGTGCTGGCCGCCGACACGGTGGTCGCGGTCGGGCGGCGCATCCTGCCCAAGGCCGAGACGCTCGATGATGCCGCCAACTGCCTCGGCCTGCTGTCGGGCCGCTCGCACCGGGTTTATTCGGGCATCTGCCTGATCACGCCGGGCGGCAAGTTGCGCCAGCGGCTGGTCGAGACGCGGGTGCGCTTCAAGCGGCTGCCACGCGAGGAAATCGACGCCTATGTCGCGTCCGGCGAGTGGCGGGGCAAGGCCGGCGGCTACGCCGTCCAGGGTCTCGCCGGAGCTTTCGTCGTGAAGTTGGTCGGCTCGTACACCAACATCGTCGGCTTGCCGCTCTACGAGACGGTGGCGCTGCTGTCGGGCGAGGGCTTCAAGATCCATCAAAACTGGTTGTCCCCACGGCTATGAGCCCCGACGACAAAGTGACCCCGCTGCGCCCCAAGCGCCCCTGCCCCGAATGCGGCAAGCCCTCGGCGCGCGAGACCTACCCATTCTGCTCGACGCGCTGCAAGGACATCGACCTCAACCGCTGGCTGAAGGGCGCCTATGTCATCAAGGCCCGTGACGACGAGGAAGAGCCGGACGCCGACGAGCCGAAATAAAGCGGCCATCGGCGACATGCTCTGATCAGGCCGCTTCCGTCTTGCGCCTCACACGCGCCCAGGCCGGCAGCCAGTCGCCGTGAGCGGCCAGGAGATCATCGACCAATGACCAGATCTGGTCGAGATCGAGTTCGGCCGATGTGTGCGGGTCCATCATCGCTGCATGATAAATATGCTCGCGGTTCTCGCTCATCAGCGCCCGCACCGTAAGTTCCTGGACGTTGATGTTGGTGCGGATCAGCGCCGTCAGTTGCGGCGGCAGGTCGCCGATGTAGGTCGGCTGGATGCCGGAGGCATCGACAAGGCACGGTACTTCGGCGGCGCAATCGCGGGGCAGCGAGGTGATGCAGCCATTGTTGCGGACATTGCCGTAGATCACCGAGGGTTCGCCGGTCCACACAGAATTCATGATCGAGGAGGCGTATTCCCGGGACGGCTCCACCTCGATACGGTCGGCCGAGCGATAGGCCTGCGCCTGGTCCTTCCAGTGCTCGATCTGTTCGATGCAGCGTTTGGGGTATTCATCGAGCGGAATGCCGTATTTCTCGATCAAATCGGGGCGACCGTCCTTGATGAAATAGGGCGTGTATTCAGCGAAATGCTCCGAGCTCTCGGTGACGAAGAAGCCTAGCCTGGTCAGCATCTCGTAGCGCACCTTGTTGGGGCAGCGCGGATTCCAGCCGGGCTTGGGCGCGCGGCCCTCGCGATAGGCGCGTACGAGATCGGGATAGAGGTCGCGGTAGGAGCCGTCCGCCTGCCGATGCTCGAACTTCAGGTAGAAGGCCATGTGGTTGATGCCCGCCGAGCGGTAGCGGATTTCCTCGTAGGGAAGGTCGAGATCGTATGCCAATTCCATCGCCGTGCCCTGCACCGAATGGCAGAGACCGACCTGTTTGATATCAGGGTATTTCTCCGATATCGCCCAGGTGTTGATCGCCATCGGGTTGACGTATTGCAGCATGATCGCCTCAGGGCAGACGACAAGCATGTCCTCGCAGATCTTCCACAGATGCGGAACGGTCCGCAGGCCCCGCATGATGCCGCCGACGCCGAGCGTGTCGGCGATCGTCTGGCGCAGGCCGTATTTCTTCGGCACTTCGAAGTCGGTGACGGTGCAGGGCTCGTAGCCGCCGATCTGAAAGGCGACGACGACGAAGTCGGCCCCGGCGAGTGCCTTGCGCTGGTCGGAGTAAGTCTCGGCCTTCGCCTTGACGCCGAGCGTCGCGATCAGCTTGTTGACGACGACGGCGCTCTCCTCCAGCCGCTGCGGATTGATGTCCATCAGCGCGATCGTCGCGCCCGACAGCGACGGACGCTGCAGCACGTCGCCGACGATGTTCTTCATGAACACCGTCGAGCCGGCGCCGATGAATGTGATCCTGGGATTTTTTGCCACGCTAACCTCCGGCTATGTTCAGGCCACGTCGAAAGCGGCCCTGACGAGCCGTTCGGTGTAGGCGGTCTTGGGATTGGAGAGGATCTCGTCGACAGGCCCCTGCTCGACGATCTTGCCGTGCTGCATGACGATGACGCGGTGGCAGAGCGCCCGCACCACCTTCAGGTCGTGCGAAATGAAGAGGTAGCTCAGGCCGCGCTCGTCCTGCAGCTTGCGCAAGAGGTCGATGATCTGGGCCTGGACGGAGAGGTCGAGCGCCGAGGTCGGCTCGTCGAGCAAGATGAATTCGGGTTCGAGCGCGATGGCACGGGCAATGGCGATACGCTGGCGCTGGCCGCCGGAAAATTCATGGGGAAAGCGCGACAGGATGTCGCCGGGCATGCCGGCGCTGACCAGTGCCTCGCGCACCCGCTCGACCCGCTCGCGCCGCGTCGCGCCGATGCTGTTGACGATCAGCCCTTCCTCGATGATCTGGCCGATCGTCATGCGCGGATTGAGCGAGGAGAAGGGATCCTGGAAGACGATCTGCATGCGCGAACGCAGCGGCCGCATCTCGTTGCGGGACAGGCCCTGGATCGGCTGGCCGTCGAAACGGATTTCGCCGCGCTTGGCGTCGATCAATCTCAGCAAGGCCTGGCCGAAGGTGGTCTTGCCGGAACCGGATTCGCCGACCAGTCCCAGCGTCTCGTGGCGGCAAAGTTTGAGGCCGAGATCGTCGACGGCGACCAGTTCGCGCCAGTCCGGTTTCAGGAAGGTGCCGTGGCGCAGCATGAAGCAGACGCGCACGCCATGCGCCTCGAGGATGGTGCCACTGCCATCCGGCAGCGGTTGTGGCCGTCCGCGCGGCTCGGAAGCCAGCAGCCGCCTGGTGTAGGGGTGCTGCGGATCGGCGAACAGCCGTTCCGTGACATTGTGCTCGCACATTTCGCCATGCTGCATGACATAGACGTAGTCGGAAAATTTGCGCACCACGGTGAGATCATGGGTGATCAGGATCACCGCCATCCGCAGCTCTTTCTGCAGATTGCGGATCAGGTTGAGGATCTGCGCCTGGACGGTGACGTCGAGCGCTGTGGTGGGCTCGTCGGCGACCAGCACGTCGGGATTGTTGGCGAGCGCCATGGCGATCATCACACGCTGGCGTTGCCCGCCGGAGAGCTGGTGCGGGTATTGCTTGAGCCGCGCTTCCGGCTCGGGGATCTGCACATGCCGCAGCAGCTCGAGCGCCCGCGCCCAGGCTTGCCTGCGGCCCACCTTGCGGTGCACCCTGATCGCCTCGACGATCTGGCTGCCGACCGTGTAGATGGGATTGAGCGAACTCATCGGCTCCTGGAAGATCATCGAGATGCGGTCGCCGCGCAGCTTGCGCCGGTCGCGCTCGGCGAATTTCAGGATGTTCTGGCCGTCGTAACAGACGCTCGATCTTGGCGACACGGTGGCGCGCCGCGACAGCAGCCCCATGACGGTGCGCGCCGTCACCGACTTGCCGGAGCCGGATTCGCCGACGATGGCGATCGTCTCGCCGCGATAGAGCTGGAACGAGACGTCCTTGACCGCCTCGACGACACCGTGCTCGACCTTGAAGGCGACCTCGATGTTGCGGGCATCGATGATCGGCTCGCCCTGGCGCCCGTCATGGTCGTGGCGGACGGCAGGTGCGAAGGTTTCGGCGAGCGCGACGGTCATTCCTGTCACCTCAATAGGGGTCGACGGCGTCGCGCAAGCCATCGCCCAGCGCGTTGAAGGCAAAGACGGTGACGAGCACGAAACCGACCGGCGACAGGATCCAGGGATAGGTGCCTATGACGGAATAGGTCGCGGTGTCCTGCAGCATCAACCCCCACGAGATCAGCGGCGGCTTGACCGCGAAGCCGAGGAACCCGAGGAAGGATTCCAAGAGCACCACCGTCGGGATCGCCAGCGTCACGGCAACGATCACGTGGCTCATCACATTGGGGAAGATGTGCTGCATGATGATGCGCCGGTCGGTGGCGCCAACCGCCATAGCGGCGCGCACATATTCGATCCGCGCCAGCGCCAGCGTCTTGCCGCGCACCTCGCGCGACATCTGTGCCCAACCCAATGCCGACATGACGATGATGACGAAAGCGAGGAAGACATTGGTGGGCGCGGTGACCGGGATCAACGTCGTCAGCGCCAGATAGAGCGGCAGTTGCGGGAAAGCGAGCACCAGTTCGACAAAGCGCTGCATCCAGACATCGAACCGGCCGCCGAAATAGCCGGAGACCATGCCGACGGTGGTGCCGATGACGGTGATGATGAAGACCACCGTCAGCGCGATCATGAGCGAGACGCGCGAGCCGTGGATGGCGCGCGACAGGACATCGCGGCCAAACTTGTCGGTGCCGAGGAAATGCACCGGCAGGCCGTCCATCGAGGCGAAGAAATGCCGGTTGGCCGGAATGAGCCCGAAGAGCCTGTAGGGTGCGCCCTCGACGAAGAAGCCGAGCAGCCTTGGATGGTCGTAGTCGGGGCCGACGATGGGCTGGAAGGTGACCGGATCGAGATCCGCCGAATCGGCGAGTGCATAGACCCTCGGCCGCATGACGAGATTGCCGTCCCTGTCGTGGAAGGAAGGCACTTGCGGCGGCGCGAAGCCGACATCGGTCGCCTTCGGATCCATCGGCGCCACGAACTCGGCGAACACCGCCATCACCAGCAGCAGCACGACGAGCCAGAGCCCGGCCATGCCGGTCCAGGAGCGCTTCAGCCGGCGCCAGACAAGCGCCATGTAGCTCTCGTTGCCGCGCGCCGGTATGGCTATGATGGGCCCTTCGGCCGGCAGCGGTGGGGGTGACGGATCGCGCGCCAGCATCTACCCCTCCCCGAACTGGCGCACGCGCGGATCGAGCAGGACGAGCAGCATGTCGGCGATGATGTTGCCGACGATCAGCGTCGCCGACAGCACCATCATGAAGGTCGCGGTGACATAGACATCGCCGACCGCCATGGAGCCGACGATCGCCGGGCCGACGGTCGGCAGCGCGAAGATGATCGCCGTCTCGATTTCGCCGGTGAGCATGTAGGGCAGCACCACGCCCTGATACATGACGAGCGGATGCAGTGCGTTGGGCACGGCATGGCGCATGACGACGGCGCTGCCGGTCAGGCCCTTGGCTCTCGCCGTCTCGACATATTGGGCGTTGAGCGTATCCAGCAAATTGCCGCGCATGACGCGCATGTTGTAGGCGAGGCCACCGAAGGTGGCGATCGCCACCACGGGCCAGACATGCTTGACGAGGTCGGCGAACTTGCCCCACGACCACGGCGCGCCGCCATATTGCGGCGAGAAGAACGAGCCTATCTCGGACACGTTGAACTGGAAGACCAGCAGATAGACGATGATCAGCGCCATCAGGAAGCGCGGCACCGTCATGCCGAGGAAGGAGATGGCCGACAGCGTCGAGTCGATCCAGGTGTATTGCCGGGTCGCCGCCCATATGCCGAAGGTGATGCCCAGCACCGAAGCGAGGAGATGGCAGACCAGCGCCAGGATGAGAGTGCGCGGCAGCCGCTCGCCGACGACGTCGGCAACCGGCTTGTTGTAGTAGAGGCTGTAGCCGAAATCGCCGCGGGTGACGATGCCGCCGATCCAGTTGAGATACTGGACGGGCAACGGCTTATCGAGGCCATGTTCGATACGATATGCGTTGGCCTGAGCGTCGGCTTGGGCGAAGGAGGCGCCACCCTGGTTGATCAGCTGCGAGCGGATGTAGTCGGCATAATCGCCCGGCGGCGCCTGGATGATGGCAAAGGTGACGAGACTCAAGATGGCGAGGACCGGTATCGCCGACGCTATGCGCATAGCCAAGAATCGCAGCATGGAGGGTCCGCTTCCTCATCTTGCCGGACGCGCCGCTTGGGGCGTTCGGAGGTTGGTTTTTCCCGGCCGCGCCCTCAGCGCGGCCGGGGC